>NZ_JBVKAT010000028.1:0-94684 GCF_055598485.1 Streptomyces sp. NPDC107521 | reverse complement strand
GCCGCACCTTCAGCGCCGAAGCCGCCACCCCCGACGTCGCCCACGCCCTCGACCTCCCCGAGCACGCCCCCGTCCAGTACCTCCAGCAGGTCACCTACCTCGCCGACGACCGCCCCGTCGAATACTCCGACGTCTGGATCCACAGCGGACGGCTCCGCGTGACCTCGCTGCTGCTGCGGCGGTGAGCCGGGCGGTCCGGCGCGGGCGGCGGCCCGCCGCGCCGGGCCCTTCGCCGCCTCCGCCGCGCCGCCCCCGCAGGGCCGGGAACGCGCAGAGCGCGGCCGCCGCGGCGACGGCCACCAGGTGCTCCTTGCCCGCGAGGTTGGGCTTCAGCACCGCCTCGACCACCATCAGCACCACGACCAGGGTCCCCGTGAACCAGGCGCGGAAGCGGCAGCAGAGCACCAGCGCCAGGCCGACGACCGCGCTGGACGGCCCGGTGTCGACGACCCCGGCGTCGGATGCGGGGAGGCCGAGGAGCCCGCCCGGTCCCGTCGCCACCCCGATCCGGGCGTAGAGGACCCCGGCGAGGGTGCAGGCGTAGGCGACGAGCAGCGTCCGCCGCACCCCCAGGGTGATCTCCGCGATCCCGAGGACCACGAGCACCTGGGCCAGGGCCCCCCACACCGGCAGGTCCGCGGCCGGTACGAACAGGGAGAGCGGGGTGCGCGCCAGCGCGAGCCACCACGGGTCGCCCGCCCGGACGAAGCCGAGGTCCGCCACCAGCCCCTGGCTCCAGGAGTGGCTCCGCCGCTGGGCGGCCTGGAGCAGGACGATCAGGCAGAGCGAGACGAGGGTCAGCGGGATCGCCCGCGGACCCCGTCCGGCCAGCCCGGCCCGCACGGCCGTCCACACGGGACCCCACTCCCGGCGCGCGAAGCCCGCCGTCGCCTCCACCGTGCGGCGCGTGATCCCGCCGCCCTCGCCGGCGGCCCGGGGGGACCCGGTGGGCGCGGGGCGCGCGTCCCCCTCGTCCCGCCCGCCGTCCCGCGGGGGACGACCGCCCGTCACCCGGCCTTCCCCTCCGCGCCGTCGCCGGCGCACGCCCCGGGCCCCGGGGGCACCGGGCCGGGCGGGCGGTCCTGCGTCCGGGCGCTCACGGCTCGGGCACCGTGCTCCGCGCGCGCCGCCCGCCGAGCCGTTCCGGCAGGGCGGGGAGGGTGAGGAAGCCCTCGGCGCGGGCACTGGCCACGGTGATGCGGAGCAGGTCGGCGCTCTTCTCGAAGAGCAGGTAGCGCGGTTCCCACACCGGCCGGTACTTGGCGTTGGCCCGGTACAGCGACTCGATCTGCCACCACCGGGAGAAGAAGCCGAGCAGCGAGCGCCACAGGCGCAGCACCGGGCCCGCGCCCAGCCGGGAGCCGCGCTCGAAGACGGAGCGGAACATGGCGAAGTTCAGGGAGATCCGCCGGATGCCGAGTTCCCCGGCGTGCTCGGTCAGCTTCAGCACCATGAACTCGAAGAGGCCGTTCTCGGAACGGCGGTCGCGGCGCATCAGGTCCAGGGAGAGCCCGTCACCGCCCCAGGGCACGAAGCTGAGCAGCCCGCGCGGGCGCTCCCCGTCGTAGCAGACCACCATCACGCAGCGGCCGTCCCCGGGGTCCCCGAGGCGGCCCAGCGCCATCGAGAAGCCGCGTTCCGTCTCGCCGTCGCGCCAGTCGTCCGCGAGCCGGACCAGTGCGGCCATCTCGTCCGGCGGGATGTCCTCGTGCCGGCGGACGCGGACGGTGAACCCCGCCCGGCCGATGCGGTGGTACGCCTGGCGCACCCCGCGCATGGCGCGGCCCTCCAGGGTGAAGTCGTCGAGGTCGACGACGGCCTCGTCCCCGAGCTCCAGGGCGTCCAGTCCGTGCCGGGCGTAGACCGTGCCGCCCTCCTCGCTGGCGCCGATCACCGCCGGGGTCCACCCGTGCTCGCGGGCCTGGGCGAGCCAGCGGCCGATCGCGCCGGGCCACGCCTCCGGGTCGCCGATCGGATCGCCGGACGCCAGGGACACACCGCCGGTCACCCGGTAGGTGACGGCGGACTTTCCCGTGGGGGACCAGACGGCGCTCTTGTCGGACCGCAGCGCGAAGTACCCCAGCGAGTCGCGCTCCCCGTGCCGCTCCAGGAGGGCGCGCAGCCGCCGCCGGTCCTCGTCCGTCATGGCGTCGACCGGGCGCCGGGAGCGGAACGCCGCGTACAGGACCAGCAGGACCAGGGCGGTGCTCATGATGTTGATCAGGACGTTGATCCCCGCGGGTGTGCTGATGTCCCCGTAGTGGACGTCGTCGTAGGCGAGGGAGAGCATCCGGAGGACGCCGTAGTGCCACTGCTGGAAGAAGGTGGCCCGCCGGGCGTCCGGGTCGGTGTTGGAGGCGGAGACCAGCGCGGCGGCGGTCAGGGAGCAGACCGCGAACCCGGCCGCCGCGACGGTGGCCGCCAGCCTCGGGTTGGCGCGGTCGCCCCGGGCGCGGAACTCGCGGCGTCCCGCGGCCAGACAGGCGACGAAGAGCGCGGTGACGACGACGGAGACCCAGTTCTGCGCGTGCCGCCGGTAGACCGGCAGCCCCAGGGCCACGACGCCCAGGGCGAGCAGCAGGGAGGCGAGGACCAGGTTCAGCAGCCACGCCGCGCGTTTGCGGCGCCGCATGGTGACGGCCAGCAGGAGCGAGACGGAGCCGGAGAAGAAGCCCGCGGTCAGCAGGTAGGGGGTGAAGAACTCGTCGTCGTTGTGGCGCCGGATGTCGTTGCCGAAGGAGACCCACACCCCGGCGAGGAGGTTGACGAACGCCACGGCCCGCAGGTACCAGACGGCCCCCAGGTAGCAGCGCCGCGACCGGCTTCCCCGGTCCCGTCCCGCCCGCCGCCCGTCCGGCCGCTCACGCTCCATGGACGTGACGATAGGAGCCCGGGGGGCCGCCCGCCCGCTTCACGGCTTCGTCGGTGAGTTGCCGGACCCGCGCCGGGCCGGGGACCGCCGGGCCGGGCGGGCGCCCCGGCCGGGACACGGGGCACCCCGCCGTGCCCCTCACCTCTCCCGGCCGGGTGGCCGGGCGGGGGTTTCCGGACCGGTCACGGCGGGCGGCCTGCCGCACGTCCGTACGGCGTCCGGCCCGTACCGGGCCGGCCTCGCGGGGCGGGCCGGCCGTGCGGTCCCCCCGGGCCGGTCCGGCGGCCCCGGGGCCGCTCCCGTGCCCCCGGGCGGGCGGGCCGCCGCCGGCTGCGGCCGTCCCGGTCCCGTTCGGCCGGTGCGCGGACGCGCCGTCCGGAACCGGGTCATCTGACGGGGCGTCTACTGTTGCTGTCCGTATCGACAATCAATGGGGGTCGGATGCGCAGCGAGGATACGGCCGGCGGCGGGTCGGGCGACGGTCCGGGCACGGTGATCGCGGGCCGCTACAGGCTGCAGCGCCAGCTCGGACGCGGTGGGATGGGCGTGGTCTGGGAGGCCCTGGACGCGAGCCTGGACCGCAAGGTGGCGGTGAAGGGGCTGCTGTACCCCGGCGCCGCGGACCCCTCGGCGCAGGCCACCTGGGTGAGCAGGGCGCGCCGCGAGGCGCAGGCCATCGCCCGGATCGGGCACCAGAACGTGGTCGCCGTCCACGATGTGATCGAGGACGGCAACCAGGTCTGGATCGTCATGGAGCTGCTGAACTCCCGGTCGCTGGCGGACCTGCTGCGCGAGCAGCGGCTGCTGTCCGTCCCGCATGCCGCGCGCATCGGCCTCCAGGTGCTGCGCGGGCTGGCCGCGGTGCACGAGTCCGGCGTCCTGCACCGGGACGTCAAGCCGCACAACATCCTGTTCCGTCCGGACGGGCGCGCCCTGCTCATGGACTTCGGGATCGCCACCTTCGAGGGCGCCGTCCAGGTCACCCGGTCCCACGAGATCATCGGGACGCCCCAGTACCTGGCGCCGGAGCTGCTCAGCCACACCCCGGCCACACCGCGTCCGGCGTCCACCGCCTCCGACCTCTGGTCGCTGGGCGTCACCCTGTACGAGATGGTGGAGGGCAGGCGGCCCTTCGAGGGGGCCACCGGGTTCGAGGTGCTCATCGCCGTGCGGGACGCGCCGGTGCCGCCGATGAAGTACGCGGGACCGCTCGCCGGGCTGATCGAGGCGCTCCTGGACAAGGACCCCGACCGGCGCCCGGACGCCGCCGAGGCCGACCGGATGCTCCAGGCGGTCACCGACGACGCGGCGGCGCTGGACACCCCGGCAGCGCGGGCCGCGCCGGTCCGTCCGGGGCCCGTGCCGCCGGAGACGGCCGAGCCCGGGACCGGTGGTCCGGCCACCGGTCCGGGCGGGACCGGGCGGCGCCGGGGGCCGCTGCGCGTGGCCGCGGCCGTGGTCTGCGCGGCGCTGCTCGCGGGAGCCGGGTGGTTCGTCTGGCAGCAGCTGGACGGCGGGTCGGCGGGGTCCGGACCGGCGGCGGGGGGCGCGTCGGAGGAGAAGCCCGGGGAGCCCGCTCCCGCCAACTCGCCGAACAAGCTGCGGATCGGCGTCAAGGAGGACCAGCCGGGGCTGAGCGTGCGGAGCGGGGGCGTCCACCGGGGCTTCGAGGTCGACCTCGCCCGGGCCCTCGCCCGCGAGATGGGCTACACCGACGATCAGGTGTCCTTCTACCCGGTCACCTCGGACAACCGCAGCGCCTACCTCACCGCGGGACGGGTCCATCTGGTCGTCGCCACCTACAGCATCAGCGACGAGCGCGAGCGCCAGGACGAAGTGCTTTTCGCCGGGCCCTACTTCGAGGCGCTGAAGGGGATGCTGGTGCGCAAGAACCGGCGGTACAACGACGTCAGCGACCTCCAGCGGGACCCGAGCGCGCAGGTGTGCACCGCCCGGCGGTCGGTCTACGTCCCGTGGATCGAACAGGAGGGCCTCCGCGGGCAGATGACGCTGCGGACCGGGTACGAGGACTGCGTCCGGGACCTGCTGGACCCGAAGTCCGCCGTGTACGCGGTGGCCACCGACGACGTGATCGTCGCGGGGCTCGCCCACAAGTACTCCGTGAAGACCAAGGCCCTGGAGAGCATGGGCGGTTCGAAGGAGGGCTACGGGGTGGCGGTGGACCGCCGGAAGCCGGAGCTGCACCGCCGGGTGTGCGAGGCGCTCGCGGCGGTCATGGACCGGTCCTCGGGGCAGCCCTCGCGCTGGTCCGTCCTCTACGACCGCCACCTCCGGCCGCTGATGAACCGCCCCGCGCCGGAGGAGCCCGAACTCACCTCGTGCTGAGGCCGCCGGGCCGCCGGGAGCCCCTCCCCCCGCCGGGGCGTGGCGCGCGGCGCACACCCCCACGGCTCCCCGGGGGAGGCCGCCGGGCGGCCCGGGGTCCCGGCCGGCCGCGGGTCAGCCCTCGTCCGGTGCCTCGGAGATGGTGCCGTCCCCGTCGACGACGTGGGTGCGCCAGTACACGTCCCACTTGTCGTCGACGTACTTCGGCACCTTGCCCCGGGGGTAGGTCCGGAAGCCCTCCGGGGGCGCCTCGCCGTCGGGCACACAGGCGCTGCCGGTGCCGCCCACGGCCACCACCGGGTACTCCCCGCCCGCGCAGCTCGCCTCCCGGTACTCGAGGCCGGCGCATCCGGTGACCGCGGCGGCCCCGGCCGCGCAGACCAGGGCGGCGGTGAGGAGGCGGGGCCGCCGGCGGCGCGGGGCGGTGGCGGTGCGGGTCCGGTTCGTGCCGCGGGGGGTGCGCATGGTCGTCTCCAGTCGTGGGTCACCGGTCGCTCGGTACGCCGCCCACTCTCACAGCCGGGCGCCCGCGGCGGCGTGAGTACGCGTACTCAGGGCCGCGCGCGGGCGTGCTCACCGGGCGCCGGGCACGGTGGCGGGGTCCGGGTCACCGCCGCCGGCCCGGTACCGTCTGCGGGCCGCACCGGCCCGGACGGTCACCGCGGTGAGGACCAGCCCCAGGAGCGCGGTGGGCAGCGTGACGACGGCCCAGGAGCCGCCGTTCCCGGGCCCCGCCGCCAGGAGCACGGCCGTGGCCGCCGCCGCGGCGAGGACGGCGACCAGCAGCGCGGCCAGGAGGGGGCGGAGCGCGGGCGGACGGTAGGGCTCCAGGTCGAGACCCGCCCAGTCACGGGCGGTCTCCCGGGCCTCCCGGCGGTGCTGGACGGCGGCGCGGACCAGCATCCCGGTGGTGACGGCGGCCCCCGCCGAGGCCGTTGCGGCGGGCCAGTGCCACGCCTCGGTGAGCAGCAGGAGCAGGGCCACGCACCCGGCCGTGCTCCAGCCGGTCAGACAGGCGGCGGCCGTGCTCCGCCGGGAGTCCGGGCGGTCGGCTCCCGCGCGGACCTCAAAGAGGGCCGGGAGGTACCAGACGCAGCCGGACGCGGTGGCCAGGGCCGTGCCCAGGGCGAGGACGGGGTGCGCCACGGCTCACTTCACCAACTCGGCGGCGGCGATCTCCGGGTGGCGCAGATCCAGGGCCGGGGACTCGGAGCGGATGCGGGGCAGGGAGGTGAAGTTGTGGCGCGGCGGCGGGCAGGAGGTCGCCCACTCCAGCGAGCGGCCGAAGCCCCAGGGGTCGTCCACGCCGACCGGCTCGCCGTACCTGGCGGTCTTCCAGACGTTGTAGAAGAACGGCAGCAGCGACATGCCCAGCAGGAACGAGCCGATGGTGGACAGGGTGTTGAGGGCGGTGAACCCGTCGGCGGCCAGGTAGTCGGCGTAGCGGCGGGGCATCCCCTCGGTGCCGAGCCAGTGCTGGACGAGGAACGTCAGGTGGAAGCCGACCGTGAGCGTCCAGAAGGTGATCTTCCCGAGGTGCTCGTCGAGGATCTTGCCGGTGAACTTCGGCCACCAGAAGTGGAACCCGGCGAACATGGCGTACACGACCGTGCCGAACACGGTGTAGTGGAAGTGCGCGACCACGAAGTACGAGTCGGTGAGGTGGAAGTCCAGCGGCGGCGAGGCGAGGATGACACCGGTCAGACCACCGAAGACGAAGGTGATCAGGAAGCCCAGCGTCCAGAGCATCGGCGTCTCGAAGGAGAGACTGCCCTTCCACATGGTGCCGATCCAGTTGAAGAACTTCACCCCGGTCGGGACCGCGATCAGGAAGGTCATGAACGAGAAGAACGGCAGCAGCACGCCGCCGGTGGCGTACATGTGGTGCGCCCACACGGTCACCGACAGGCCCGCGATGGAGATCGTGGCCGCGATCAGGCCCATGTAGCCGAACATCGGCTTGCGGGAGAAGACCGGGATGACCTCGGAGACGATGCCGAAGAACGGCAGCGCCAGGATGTAGACCTCGGGGTGGCCGAAGAACCAGAAGAGGTGCTGCCAGAGCAGCGCCCCGCCGTTGGCCGGGTCGAAGACATGGCTGCCGAACGTGCGGTCCGCCTCCAGCGCGAACAGGGCCGCGGCCAGCACCGGGAAGACCAGCAGGACCAGCAGCGCGGTCAGCAGCACGTTCCAGGTGAAGATCGGCATGCGGAACATGGTCATGCCGGGCGCGCGCATGCAGATGATGGTGGTGATGAAGTTGACGGCGCCCAGGATGGAGCCGAATCCGGACAGCGCGACGCCCATGATCCAGAGGTCGGCGCCGACTCCCGGCGAGTGCACCGCGTCGGAGAGCGGGGCGTAGAGGAACCAGCCGAAGTCGGCGGCGCCGCCGGGGGTGAGGAAGCCGCCGGCGGCTATCAGCGAACCGAACAGGAAGAGCCAGAAGGCGAGCATGTTCAGCCGGGGGAAGGCGACGTCCGGGGCGCCGATCTGGAGCGGCATGATCCAGTTGGCGAAGCCGGTGAACAGCGGCATGGCGAACATCAGCAGCATGATCGAGCCGTGCATGGTGAACGCCTGGTTGAACTGCTCGTTCGACATGATCTGCAGGCCCGGCCGGGCGAGTTCGGCCCGCATCATCAGGGCCATGACGCCGCCGAGGACGAAGAACACGAAGGCGGAGACCAGATAGAGCGTCCCGATCCTCTTGTGGTCGGTGGTGGTGAGCCAGTCCGTCCAGGTCGGCCGGGCCGCCGCCCCGGCGACCGCCGGCCCGTCCCCGTGGCCCACGGGGCGCGGCGGCACCTCCTTCACCGGGCCCACCTGGTTGTGCTGCGCCTCGTCCATCGGACGGCGTCCTCCCCATCTGTTCCTGTCGGTCGCGGGGCCGGGAACGCGGTGCGCACGGCGTGGACGGCGCGGCGTTCCCGGCCGCCGCCACATGATCGTCCGCTGGCCCCGGGGGGCGGGTAGGGGCGAACGGTCCCCGGCCCGGTCCGGCCCGGGGACCTTCGGCCCCCCTGTGACCAGGGCCGGGTGGCCGCCGGGACGGCCCGTGCCGGGGTACGGCGCGGTGCGGGGAGGGTGACGACGGGGTGCCGGGAGGAGCGCGGGACGGGGTGCCGGATGGGGGTGCCGGGTGGGGGTGCGCGGAAGGGCCACGCGGGGGCCGCGAGAGGGGTTCGGGCGAGGGGGCGCATCCACTCACGAGGGGCGCACACTTCCTTCACGTTTCACTCTCTGGCTGATCATATTTTCGGTATGCTCCGGACGCTCTATTCGCACCACTGAGGGGGGAACAGATCCTCATGCGCGTCCGCCGCACCCTGACCACCGCCGTCACCACCGCGTCCGCCGCCGCTCTCGGCCTCGTCGTGGCCGTTCCGGCGCAGGCCGCCGAGTACTCCTCGGCGCTGAAGATCAAGGGTGTCCAGTACGACGCCCCCGGCCCGGACTCCAACAAGTGCTCCGGCGGCAACACCAAGGACGAGTACCTGACCATCAAGAACTACTCGCGCACCGCGAAGGTGAACCTCAAGGGGTACGTGGTCAAGGACGCGACCGGCAACAAGTTCGTCTTCACGGCGAACCACACCCTGGAGCCCGGCGACTACGTCAAGCTGCGCGGGGGCAAGGGCAAGGACTCCGACGCGGGGAACGTCGTCTTCCGCCAGAACTGCAACTTCATCTGGAACAACGACAAGGACACCATCTACCTGTCCAAGCCCTCCGGTGCCCGTGCCGATGTGCACTCCTACACCAAGAAGGCCGACGACCGTGACGGCAACGGCTACATCACGTACCACGGCTGACACCTGAGCCCCGGCGGGGCCCTCGGCACCACGGTCCCGAAGCCCCGGGGCCGCGGCCCGGGGCCCCGCCGTCCCGGTACCGGACGTCCGCCGCCAACGCACCGGCGAGCACCGTCCCCGCGCCCCGAAGTCCCCCTGGGGCGTGCGATGGTGGGGCAGTCCGCCGGTCCGGACGCCCGGAGACGGGTCCGCGCGCGCGGCGCTCACTACAGTGCTGTAGAAAATGTCTTCAAGAGCAAGATCATTCACCCTGGGGGCCGCTCCGCCGAGCCGGCCGGGTCGGATGACACAGGCGAAGGAGACAGGTCGGCAGCATGTCCGAGCACCACCCCATTCGCACGGCCCGCGCGGCCCTGGCACGGCGGTGCGGCGAGATCGTCGAGGCACGCTGGTTCGCCCTCGCCGTCATCGCCGTGATCCTCGTCAACGCCGCCCTCCTGGGCCTGGAGACGTACTCCGGACTGGCCGTCGAGTGGCACGACGGGTTACGTCTGGCCGAACACCTCTGCCTCGCCGCCTTCACCGCCGAGATCGCGCTGCGCCTGGCAGCCCACGCCGACCGCCCCCGGGAGTTCTTCAAGGACCCGTGGAACCTCTTCGACCTGGCCGTGGTCCTCTGCGCGTTCCTGCCGGTCATCCGGGAGAACACCACCGTGCTGCGGCTGCTGAGGCTGGCCCGGGTGTTGCGCACCGCCCGCTTCCTGCCCCAACTGCGCGTCCTGCTCGTGGCGGTGGTCCGCAGCCTCCCGGGCACCCTGAGCTTCCTGCTCGTCGGCGCCCTGCTGCTGTACGTCTACGCGATGGTGGGCTGGGTCTTCTTCGGGGACGACGACCCCGAGCACTACGGCTCCATCGGCCGGGCGATGCTGACGCTGTTCCTGCTGATGACCCTGGACGGCATCGGCGACGCCGTCCACGCCGGGCTCGGCATCTCCCGGTGGAGCCTCGTCTACTACGCCTCGTACGTGCTCCTCGCGTCCTTCGTCCTGGTGAACGTGCTCATCGGCGTGGTCCTCACCTCCCTGGACGAGGCACGGGAGTTGGAGGGGACCGCGGCCGGACCGCCCCGGCCGCGCCGCGCCCCGCGCCCGGCGGACGAGGACGGCCTGCTGCGCCTGCGCATCGAGGCCGCCCGGCGGGCCCTGGACGACCTGGAGGACGACCTCGCCCGGAGCGGAGCGCGACGCGAGGAGGAGAGGGACACCGCCGTGACGGCGGGACAGCGGGCCACCTGACTCAGGTGCCTCCCGCCCTCCGACCACCCTTCCCGCAGCGGCCGATGACCGGGGACGGGGGGATCGACGGTTCCCGCTGCCGGCCGATCCGGCGCTGTCCGTGAAGTACGGAGGCGGGGGCGAGCGGTTCGGAACGGGCCCCGGGGCGGCGTACGGCGCGACGCGCGTCGCCCGGGCCGGGGCGGTACGCCGGGGCCCTCGGGCCCTGCTCCGCCCCTCTCCACCCGGCCCCGGCACCCATGCCCGTCGGGCCCCGGGGCGTCCCCCGGATTCGCACTCCACCGGCGCCCCCGTCCCCGGAGCAGGAAGACGCGCCCGAGTGAAGGCGGCGCGCCCGCCGGACTCGGCCAAGTGCCTCCTGAACACGTCGCGTTGACGAAAAGGCCGACCGCGTCGGGCACATGGTGCGCGGTACCGTCCGCCACCCGGGGGGAAGTCCGGGGCCGGACGGCACGACGCGGACCGGCCGCCCCGCGCCCGCCGGTCCCCTCCGAAGCCGGGCGGGCGTCGAAACGGCCGTACGCGCCCGCGAGTTCCGGCCATTCGGAATGAACGGGCCCTCCCACCGTGTCCACGGTCGCACCGGTGGGGTTGTCCCCTCGGAAGATCATCGCAACAGTGAGGCCGAACCCCATGCTTCAACGCCACCAGGACCGTGGGCCGTTACCGGTGTCGCCGGGCGAGGAGGCCGGGGAGCGGCCGCCCGGCGCGGCCGTCGAGGTGGCGTCCCGGCTGCTCCACCGCACCCTGCTGCCGCTGCGCGACCACGGCCTCCCGGTCGACGGGGTTCCGGACGCCGCCCGGAGCATCGGCGGCCGGGGGCCGGTCGGGATCGACGCCGGTGACGAACGGGCCGTCCAGGCGGCCTGCGGGATCATGCTGGTGCACGGCCGCGCCACCGGCGGCCCCCGTCCGCTGACGGCCGACTACGTCTCCGCCGTCACCGGGGTGCTCGCCGCCCAGGGCGCCACCGCCTGCCTGGTCGCCCGGCTGCGCGGGCACGGCGGGCTGCGCTCCGGGACCTCCCTGGCGCAGGGGGCGCTGCTCGCCCTCACCCAGTACCTCGCCGCCGCGACCGCGCCCGGCGCCGTCTCCGGCGGGGCGCGAGGCGTCGGACTCGCCGCCCTCACGACCGCCGACGAGGTGTCCGTCGAGATCGAGACCCTGGACCCGCTGGCCTGGGCCGGGTTCTGGCAGGAGCTGGGGGTCGACCCGCGGACCACCGGGCGGGGCTGGGGGCCGTTCCAGAGCCGCTTCGGGACGGCCGTCTGCCCGCTGCCGCGCGAGCTGCGCACCGCCCTGCGCCGCACCCCCCTGCGGGCGGTCCGGGCGACCGCCGCGCGCCACGGGGTGGCGCTCGCCGAGATCGGGGCCACCACGACGGCGCCGGTCCTCGATCCCTGGACCCTCGCGCCGGCCGATGTCCCGCACCTCCGTCCGCCCGCTCCGCGCGGTCACCGGCGGGAGGCCGGCGGCGGACCGCCGCCCCTTTCCGGGCTGCGGGTGGTCGAGTCGACCCGGCGCGTGCAGGGCCCGATGGCCGGACACGTCCTGCGCCTGCTCGGCGCCGACGTCGTCCGGGTGGAACCGCCCGGCGGCGACCCCATGCGCTGGCTCGCCCCGATGGCCGGCGACTGCTCGGCGCGGTTCTCCGCGCTCAACGCCGGCAAGTCGGTGGTGGAGGCGGACCTCTCCACCCCCCGGGGCCAGGCCGCCGTCCGCGAACTGGCCTCCGGCGCCGACGTTTTCCTGCACACCTGGGCGCCCGGCAAGGCCGAGGGGTACGGGCTCGACGCCGACGATCTGCGGTCCGTGCGCCCGCAACTGGTGTACGCCTCGGCCTCCGGGTTCGGCGGCGCCCTCGGGCCCCGGCCGCCGATCGGCACCGACTACCTCGCCCAGGTGCACGGCGGGCTCGCCGCCGCCCTGCGCCCGGCCGACGAGCCGCCCGCGCCCTCCCTGATGACCGTCACCGACGTCCTCGGCGGCCTCGTGCTGGCGCAGGCCGCGCTCGCCGGACTGGCGCTCAGGGAGGGCACGGGCCACGGCTGCCGCGCCGACTCCTCCCTGCTGTCCGCCGCCGCCCTGGTGCCCCGCCCGGCGCGGCGGACCGTCCTGTCGGCGCTGGACGTCCCGCTCGCCACCGCCGACGGACTGCTGCACCTGGGGGCACGGGCCCGCGCGCACCCGACGGCGGTGGCCGCCGCCGTCGGCGCGCCGGACCCGGCCGCGGTCCCGGACCGGCTGCGCGAGGGGTCCACGGCCGGGTGGCTGGACGCGCTGCGGGAGGCCGGGCTGCCGTCCGTGCCCGTGCGCACCGATCTGGCGGCGACGGCCGGGGACCCGGCCTTCGCGAAGGCGGTACTGCCGCCGGACGCCGAGGTGGCCCACGCCCGGCCCGCGAGCCCCTGGGACTTCTCCCGGGGGGACCGGTGACGCGGGACGGGGGCCAGGGGCCCGTGTGGCGGGCGCGCAGCGGGCTGGTCTTCCCGGACCGGGTGCCGTACGCCGACCGGCTGGCCTGGCAGGAACGGGGGCTGTGCCCCGACGCCGACCTGTTCTCGCTCTTCCGGGGGCAGGTGGCCGCCCATCCCGCGCGGGACGCCGTGGTCGACGACGAGGGCACGGTGTCGTACGCCGAGCTGTACACGGACACGCTGCGCGTCGCGGCCCGGTTCGCCGGTGCGGGGCTCGGCGCGCGGGACGTGATCGCCCTGCGGCTGCCCAACGGACGGCTGGCCGCCGCGGCCGAACTCGCCGTCTACGCCCTGGGCGCGGTGGCCCTCCCCTATCCGCTGGGCGGCGGGGTGCGCGACACGCTGACGCTGCTGCGGCGCTCCCGGGCCGCCGGTGCCGTCTTCTCGGAACCGGCGGACGCGCTGGCCGCGGAGGGACTCACCTGTCTGCGCGCGGTGTTCGGCGCGGACGAGCTGGCGTCCGGGCAGGGCGGCCCGGCGCACTGCCCGGCCCAGCGGTGCGCCGACCCGTGGGCCCCGGCGAGGATCCTGGTGTCGTCCGGCTCCGAGGCCGAGCCGAAGATGGTGGCCTACAGCCATCAGTCCCTGGCGGGCGGCCGGGCCTCCTACGTACGGGCGCTCGCCCGGCACCCCGGCCCGCCCGGACCGGACGGCGCCCCCGGGGTGCCCGGCGGGGCGCACCCGGTGGCGGCCCCGGCGGGTCGGGCGGACCGGGGGACGGAGCCCTGCCCTCCGGCGCCCCCGCACGGCGCGGAGGGGCCCGGACGGACGGCGGCCGGACGGACGCCCCCCGAGGGACCGGAGCCCTCCGACGGACCGGTGCCCCGCAATCTGGTGCTCGTGTCACTGGCCTCCTCGTTCGGTTCGCTGGGCGTGCCCGTCACGCTCGCCGCCCTGGGCGGGACCCTGATCGTGCGGCGGCGGTTCGACGCCCCGGACGCGCTGCGCGCGGTCACCGCCGACCGGCCCACCCATGTGTTCGGCGTGCCGACGATGCTGCGCCGGATCGCGGACCTGCCGCCCGCCCCGGACGAGGACCTCTCCGGCCTGCGCGCGCTCGTCTCCAGCGGGGCGGCGCTGCCCGACTCCACGGCCGCCGCCTGCCGGGAGCGGTTCGGGCGGCCGGTGATCGCCGTGTACGGGTCCTCGGACGGGGTGAACTGCCACACGGCCGCCCCCGGGGCCCCCGCCGACGGCACCGCGGGAACTCCGGACCCGGCCGTGGCCGAGCTGCGCATCGTCCGGCCCGACGGCACCCCGGCGCCATCCGGCACGGAGGGGGAGATCCTCGCCAAGGGGCCGATGTCGCCGATGTGCTACGTGGGCGCCCCCGAACTCGACGCCCGCTACCGCACCGGGACCGGCTGGGTCCGCACCGGTGACCTCGGCGCGCTCGACGGCCGGGGGCGGCTGCGGGTCCTGGGACGGCTCAGGAACGTGGTCATCCGGGGTGGGTACACCATCAGCCCGGCCGAGGTGGAGCGCGAACTGGGCACCCATCCGGCCCTCGCGGACGTGGTCTGCGTGTCCGTGCCGGACGAGGAGCTGGGGGAGCGCCTGTGCGCCTGCGTCCGTCCGGCCCCCGGCGCGGCCCCGCCCACGCTCCCCGGGCTCACCGAGCACCTGCGCCGACGCGGCCTGGAACGGCGGAAGTTCCCCGAGTACCTGATGCTCGCCGAGGCGCTGCCCCTGGGGCCCACCGGGAAGGTCTGCCGGCGCACCGTCGCCGCCGACGCCGTGGACGCCCTGCGCGCCGGACGGCTCGACGGCGCGCGGACACCCGGCCCGCGCGGCGCCTCCGACGGCACGGTGACCGTCTCCCCGCCCGCGTCCGGCGACGGCTGAACGACCGCCCCCGGGTGCCCGGGTCCGCCCCCGGCGCACCCGGGCACCCCCAGGGGCCAGGAGGCCCCGGGGCCGCCTGGAGCGGGATTCCGCCCGGAGGGCCAGACCGAAAAGCGTTCACTCATATGGGTCATTCTTCCCATAGGGAATTCCCCGGGGCGATTCCCATGGCATGCTGATCCCGGAAGCGGAACAAGAGCCTCAACTTCCGTGCGAACCACGGGCGTTGGGCCGTACAGCAGAACTGGGGAACCCGTCATGCGTCGCTCGTTCATCACCTGTGCCCTCCTCGCGGCCGCGGCCGGGGTGGGCCTGGCCGCGGGTCCGGCCGCCGCCGCCGATGGAGAGGTCACCGTCTTCCAGACGGAGCTGCAACCGCTGACGGTCTACAAGGACCCGGCGGGCTGCCGGAAGCTCCCGGCCGCCGCCCATGTCCTCAACAACACCACCGACCGCCCGGTGCGCATCTACGGCGACCCGTTCTGCCTCGGCCCCTCGCTCGTCGTCCCCCCGGGACACGGATCGCACGTGGCCCCCGGCAGCGGCAGCTTCAGCGTCTGACCGGCCGGCGCCGAGGGGGAACGAGGGGGGAACATGTCTGCGGAACTCGCCGTGGTCGGGCTCGGCTACGTCGGACTCCCACTGGCCCGGAGGGCCTGCGAGGCGGGCCTGGGGGTGGTCGGCCTCGACATCAGCGCGGCCGTGACCGACGGCCTCACCGCGGGCCGCTCCCACATCGGGGACATCGGTGACGCGGAGGTCCGGGCGATGCGCGCGGCGGGCTTCCGGGCGAGCACCGACCCGGCGGTGCTGACCGGGGCCCGTACGGTGGTGATCTGCGTCCCCACCGGCCTCGCCGCCGACCGCACGCCCGACCTCGGGCCGCTGACGGCGGCCGTGCGCACCGTCGCCCGGCACCTGACCCCCGGCACCCTGGTGTGCGTCGAGTCGACCAGCCACCCGGGGACCACCGAGGAGATCGTCCGGCCGCTGCTGGAGGAGAGCGGGCTGCGCGTGGGCGAGGACTTCCACCTCGCCTACTCCCCCGAGCGGATCGACCCGGGCAACGACCGCTTCTCCTTCCGCACCACACCGAAGATCGTCAGCGGCTGCACCACCCTCTGCGCCAAACACGCCGAGGGCTTCTACCAGCAGCTCGTCGACGAGGTGGTCGTCGCCTCCGGCACCCGCGAGGCGGAGATGGCCAAGCTGCTGGAGAACGCCTACCGCTACGTCAACATCGCGCTCGCCGACGAGGCCGCGCTGTACTGCGGACAGGTCGGCATCGACATCTGGGAGGTGCTGCGCTGCGCCGGCACCAAACCCTTCGGCTTCGCGCCCTTCCGCCCGGGCCCCGGGGTCGGCGGGCACTGCGTCCCGGTCGACCCGCGCTATCTGATGGCACGGGCCGAGCAGCAGGACTTCACCTTCCGCACCCTCGACGCGGCGCGCGACGTGCTGGACGCCATGCCCGGGCACGTCACCGACCGCGCCTGCCGGCTGCTGCGCGAGCACGGCACGGAACCGGCCGGGGCGCGGGTCACCCTGTTCGGCGTCGCCTACAAGGCGGGCGTCTCGGACGTCCGCGAGTCCCCCGCCTTCCCCGTGGCCCGCGCCCTGCGCGCCTCCGGGGCCCGGCTCGCCTACCACGACCGGCGGGTCGACCGGTTCGTCGTGGACGGCGTGCCGGTGCCGCGCCGGGCCTCACCCGAGGACGCCTGCGCCGACAGCGACCTCGTCCTGGTGCTCCAGGAGGAGGACGACTACCGCGCCTTCGCGTGGGACCGGGCCGCGTGCCTGGTCCTGGACACCCGCGGAACGGCCAGGGGCACCCGGGTCACCCGGCTCTGACCCCGGCCGCGCCCCGGCCCACAAGACTCCCGGCGGGAGTGCCGAGCACGCGCCCGCCGTGGGAACCGGCACCCGGACAACGGTCCGGGCGCCACGCCGCACAAAGGAGACACCTACATGACCATGGTGGCCGACAACACCGCCCAGGCCCGTCTGTCGAAGCGCTTCGAGAAGTGGGACAAGGACGGCAACGGCGTCCTGGAGCCCTCGGACTTCGTCGCCGAGGCGGCCGAGATCGCCGCGGCCCTCGGCCAGGCCCCGGACTCCCCCCGGGGCGCCGCCCTGCGCGACGCCTTCCAGTCCATGTTCGAGGCGCTGGCCGACCGGGCCGGCGTCAGCCCGCAGGGTCCGCTGGACCGGGAGCAGTTCCACGCCGCCGCCGGTGAGCTGTTCCAGGGCGGGGAGGCCGCGTTCAACACCGTCCTCGGCCCCGTCGCCAAGGGCATCATCGGCCTGTGCGACCGCAACGACGACGGCGTCATCGACGCCTCCGAGTTCGCCGGCTGGCTCCGTGCCGTGGCCGGTCTGGACGAGGCCGCCGCCGCCGAGGCGTTCCGCCAGATCGACGCCGACGGCAACGGCACCCTCAGCGAGGACGAACTGCTCGCGGCCATCCGCGAGTTCCACTTCGGGCGGCTGGAGTTCGAGCTGCTCGGCTGAGCGAAACCCCTTCGCCGGACACGCGCGTCGACCGGCGGCCCCCTCGGGGCCGCCGGTCGGCGTGCCCGCGTCGGACAGTCGGACAGGCACAGGACATCACCCCGAGCGGGCGCCGCGGCGGCACGGGCCCGGAGCCCGGTACCGCCGCGGCGCCGGCCGCCTCACTCCCCCGGGACGGCCCGGGGGGCGAACAGCACCGCGGTCTCCGGGGCCAGCGACAGACAGGGCCCGGTCAGCAGCCTCGGGGTGTGGACCAGGATGTTGTAGTGGTTCGGCAGATGGCAGCCGTCGAAGCCCAGGACGGTGCCCACCGGTTCACCGCCGAGGAGCAGGGTGTCGCCCCGGTCGAGCACACCCCCGCAGGCCAGTTCGGCGAAGCCGAGGAAGCCGACCCGGTCCACCCGGGCCCCGGGCACGTCGCTCCACTGGTCGGTGGTGACCAGTTCGTGCACCTCCCCCCGGCGCACACAGCGGCTCGCGAACGGCTCCAGGGTCATCCCGCGGTCGGTCCGGCTGTGCCGCAGCACCTTGACCAGGGCGCCGCGCACGGCCCGCTTGGCGCCGTTCTCGCCCGCCCCGGAGTCCAGCGAGGCGGGCGCCGGCGCCGCGGCGGCCCCCGGGCTCATCGCGCCGCCCCGGACACCGGCGCCCCGGCGAGCGCGTAGGAGGCGGCGACCAGCTCCAGCGCGGCCACACCGCCCTCCGCCGCCCCCGCGGGCGCCTCGTCGCAGACCCGGGCGAAGTCGCGCAGCACGCCCTCGTACTCGTGCCAGAGGGACTCCTTGAAACCGGGCCGTCCGGCCAGCATGTCGGCCTCCAGCAGTGTCCCGTCCGTCAGCCGCACCGCGACGTCCTTGACCTCGCCCGGGTGCGACCAGTCCAGCTCCACCCCGGCCCGGGCACCGGACGGCGCCTCCAGGCCGATCACGGCCCGCCGGTCCACGCCGTCCTCCCGGGCCACCTCCGCCGAGACGACCGTCAGCGACGGCTCGCCCAGCAGCAGCCGTACGAGGTCGAAGGCGTTCGGGCCGTTGTCCGCGACGCAGCCGCCCCCGCACCGGTCCGGGTCCAGGTACCAGGTGTCGGCGCCGATGTGGTCCTCGATGCGCTCCAGGTACCGCACCCGCACCGACTCCACGGCCCGGGGCGCCCCGGGCGGCGGAAGGGCGCGGGCGAGGCCGAGCACACGGTCGTTGTAGCGGCGGTGGAAGGCGGTGAACAGGGGCACGCCGCGCTCACGGGAGAGCGCGGCCAGCGCGGCGCCCTCCGGGGGGCTCAGGGCGAGCGGCTTCTCCACGCAGACCGGCACACCGGCCCGCAGGGCGTCCGCGCAGACCTCGGCGTGGGCGTGGTTGGGCACGGCGACGACCACGGCGTCCAGGTCCTCCCGGGCCAGCATGGACCGGTGGTCGGTGTGGCGGGCGGCGCCGCCGGGGTGGGCGGCGAGCGTCTCCTCCCGCAGGTCGCAGACGGCGGCCGGGGTCCAGCCGGGCAGGGTCTCGGCGGCGGCCAGGTAGAAGCGGGAGATCACGCCGAGGCCGATGACGCCCAGTCGGCGCGGCCGGACCCCCGGGGCGGGAGGGGTCATCGGGCCGCCTCCAGGACGGGCAGGTCCAGGCCGAGGCCGGTCAGCTCGGTGTGCAGGGAGGCGGGCAGCGGCACCCCGGACAGGCGGCGCTCGGCGGCCCGCTCGGCCTCCAGGTGGCCCGGGTAGCGGACGCGGTCGCGGCCGGGCAGGGGCGGGCAGTCCAGCACCGTGGCGAAGAGGTCCCGCGCGTCGTCCGGGAAGCCGTCGCGGAGCGCTCCGGGGGCGATGGCCAGGGCGAGGAAGCCGATGTCGTCGTCGGTGCCGCCGGGTCGCCCGTCGCCGTCGAGGGCGGCACGGGCGGGTCCGGTGGCGGCGCCGGGCAGCAGGGCCGCCAGCAGTTCCACGGTCAGGCCGAGCCCGAAGCCCTTGTGCGCGCCGGTCTCCGGGCGCCCGCCGAGCCAGCCGAGCCACGCCTCGCCCCGGTCGAAGGCCGCCGGGTCGGTGACCGCGCCGCCGGTGTCGTCGGTGAGCCAGCCCTCGGGTGCGGGCCGTCCGTCGCGGGCGGCGGTGCGGACCCTGCCGGTGGGGACGACGGTGGTGCTCATGTCCAGGACGAAGGGACGGCCCTCCACGGCGGGCGCGGCCACGCTGAGCGGATTGGTGCCGAGCAGCGCGGCGGCGCCGTGCGGGGGGCGGGCGATGCGCTGGCCGCCGCAGTTGGAGGCCACCACGCCGATCATGCCCTGGGCGGCGGCGCGCAGCGCGTGCGCCCCGGCGCAGCCGAAGTGGGTGGCGCCGCGGACCGTGACCAGGCCGATGCCGTGGTCGGCGGCGCGCCGGGCGGCGAGGTCCACGGCCTGGGAGGCGGCCCACAGGCCCAGGGCCCGGCGGTGGTCGACGAGGACGCAGGCACCGAGGTCGCGCAGGGTGGTGGGCTCCGCCGCCGGGTCGGCGCGCCCCGACTCCAGCAGGGGGACGTATAGGCGGGCCAGGTTGAAGACGCCGTGCGAGTCCATGCCGGTCAGGTCGCCGTAGCACAGGGCCTCGGCGGCGACGCGGGCCCGCTCTGCGGGGACCCCGAGGCGGGCGAAGCAGGCGGCCGTCTCGGAGAGCAGCGTGGGGTAGGGGACCCTCACCTCCTCGCGGCGGTCGACGGAGGGCGGTGCGACTGTCATGCGGTTCCTGCCTTCTCGGTGCGTATCGGGGTGGGGCCGTGGGCCGTGGTGGCCGTGGTGGCTTCGGAGGCGAAGGCGGCCAGCAGCGCGGCGATCTGGGAGGCGAACGCCTCCAGCTCGGCCAGCTCGACGAACTCGCCCTCGGCATGGGCGTGGTGGGTGTCCAGCGAGCCGGGTCCGAGGACGGTGGTGTAGGTGCCGGCGGCGGCGTGCAGCCAGATGGCGTCGCAGGTGAAGGCGGGGGCGTCGGCGGGCCGGCGCGGGATGCCGGCCCGTTCCATCAGCGCGTCGCCCCAGGCGGGCTGGGCGCCGAGGGCGGGCATGCCGCGCTTGTCCCAGTCGAGGCGGGTGATGCGGGCGGCGTCGGCGGCGGTGCGGGCGAAGAGCGGGACGTCCCGGTAGCGGGCGGTGAACTCCCGCAGCCCCTCGTCGAGCGCGCGGGCGACGGCGCGTTCGGCGGCGGCGCCGTCCTCGGCCCGGGTGTGCGCGAGGTTGAGGGCGAGGGCGCCGGTGCCGTGGACCTTGTTGTGGAGGCTGCCGGTGTGCAGCCCGGCGAGGCACAGGGTGACCGGCGGGGCGTGCGGGGAGGGCGGGGCGAGGGCGGTGGCAAGATGCTGGGCGAGGAAGCCGAGGAGCAGGGTGGCGTTGTGGCCCGCCCCGGGCCGGTCGTCGACGGCGTCGTCGCCGGTGACCGTGATCCGGGCGGTGGAGGCGGCGGTGGCCCGGGGCAGGTGGTGCAGCCCGGTGGGTTCGCAGAAGACGTTGACCCGGCCGATGTGGCCGGCCTCGGTCAGCGGCCGGGTGCCGAAGGTGCCCAGGGCGCCGCCCTCCTCCCCGGCGACGGCCTGGACGAGGACGGAGACGTCGCGGCCGACGGCGGGGTGGTCGGCGGCGGCCCGCGCGATGCCCGCCAGGAGGGCGACGGCGGGTCCCTTGGCGTCGACGGCCCCGCGGCCGGTGAACCGGTTGCCGTCGAAGGCGGGGGCGGGCCCCCCGGCGACGGTGTCGAGGTGGACGTTGAACATCACCGTGCGGTCGCGGGGCCGTTCGGGCCCGAGGCGCAGCAGCAGGCTGGGCTGGGCGGCGAGGAAGTCCGGGTCGGCGGTGACGGCGTCGCGGACCCGGACGGGGGTGTCCTCGCGGAGCACCTCCCCTGGGTGGGCCGGGCGGTGGGAGAGGGTGCGCAGGCCGAGGCGGGCGGCGGCGGTGGCGTAGGCGTGCTGGGCGGCGCGCAGCGCGTGGGGGGCGCCGGGGCCGGTCTCCAGGGGCCCGGCGGTGGGGGTGTGCAGCAGGTGGAACAGCAGTCCGGTGTCGACGGCGGGCGGCCGGGTCCGGGGTGCGGCGGCCGGGGGCGTGCCGGGGCGGGGGCCGAGGGGGAGGCCGGCCAGGCGGCGGGCGGCGCGGACGAACAGGTCGCGGGCGTCGACGCCCTGGCGGCGCAGTCCTTCGTGGGGCAGGACGGCGAGGTGGGGTTCGAGGGAGTAGGCGCCCCGGTAGCCGTGGTCCTCCAGGAGGCGCAGGCAGTCGGCGACGCGGGCGGTGCCGTCGCCGGGCAGGGTGTACGCGGCCTCGCCGGGGCGCGGGCCGGGGACGCCGTCCTTGACGTGGACGTGGGCGACGTGCGGCAGCAGGGGGGTGAGCAGGGCGACGGCGTCGTATCCGTGGGCGACGCCGTTGCCGGTGTCGAAGAGGAGGCGCAGGGCGGGGCTGTCCACCTCTTCGAGGAGGCGGAGGGCGCGGGTGGCGCTGGCGGCGGCCCAGCCGGCGCAGTTCTCGTGGAGCAGTTCGAGGCCGAGGTCCTCGGCGCGGCGGGCCAGGCGCCGCATGCGGGTGATCACCTCGCGGGCCCAGGCGTCCTCGCCGAGGCCGTCGTTGGGCCAGGACATGACGCGTACGCTGCGGCAGCCCAGGACGCGGCCGTGGGCCGCGAGCCGTTCCAGTTCGGTGAGGTCGGCGGCGGGGTCACCGGTCACGGGGCGGGCCCAGTTGGCGATGCGGGAGTCCAGGCAGACCACGCCGAGGCCGGCCGTGTGCAGCCGGTCGGCCAGCGTGTGCACGGCGCCGGTGTCGAGGTCGGCCAGCGCGGTGCCGTCGACGGTGCGCAGTTCCAGCGCGGTCCAGCCGAGTTGGAGGGCGGTCCCGATCTGACCGGCCAGGTCGGGGGCGGCCTCGTCCCCGATGCCGGTGACCCGGGCGGCGACGCTGTCATACGGCGGCACGGGGGGCCTCCTCCTCGCCGCGGTGGGCACCGCACCGGGTCTTGGCCGTGTCGAGCAGGCGGACGACGTCGGCGTGCAGGTCGAAGCCGGACTTCCAGGAGGGGTGGTGGGGGGCGACGGTGGCGTAGCGGTCGTAGGCCCGGGTCATGAAGGCGGCGAGGGCGTCGTCGCGGAAGACGTCGCGCCGTTCGCCGGTGATGAGCTGGGCGTGGTCGTCGTCGGCGGCGAGCGGGAAGTGGGCGACGACGGTGCCGTGTTCGAGGAACAGGGTGACGCTGCGCTCGCGGACGGGGGCGGCGAGGTCGGAGACGATCCGGGTGTGGACGCCGCTGGTGTGGCGCAGGTCGATCCGGGCGGAGCCCATATGGGGACGGACCGTTTCTCCGCAGTGCAGGTCGGCGAGGCGGGCGCCGGTCACGGTGGCCGGTCCGGCGAGGTCGAGGACGAGGCCGAGGGAGTGCGGCATCTCCACGTCGAAGGCGGTGGGGTGGCCGTCGCCGTGGCGCAGTGAGCGCTGGAAACGGGGTTTGTGCTGGGCCACCTCGATGCGCAGCAGCCGGCCGTGCTGGCCGGTGGCGATCAGTCGGCGGAGTCTGCGGGCGAGTTCCCCGGCGGGCCAGGGGGCGACGACGGTGATGCGCAGGTCGTGGTGTGCGCGCAGCCGTTCCACGGCGGCGAGCTGGGCGGCGTCGGCGGCGAGTGGCTTCTCCACGACGAGGTCGCGGAATCCGTGGGCGGCGAGGTCGGCGATGACGGCGGCCCGGGTGTCGGGCGGGGTGCAGACGTGGGCGACGGTGGTGTCCGGGGTGAGCAGCGGACGGGCCTGGTCGAGGGTGCGGGTGCGGGCCACGCCGTCGGCGCCGGGGCCGCCCGCGCCGGGGCGGGGGTCTACGGCGACGATCGGGCCGTCCCAGAGGTCGGGGGCGGCGGCGCGGGCGGTGCGCAGGGCCCGCACATGGAGTCCGGATCCGGAGCGTCCCAGTCCGATGATCAGGGGCTGTCTCATGGCGTTCCCTCCGGCCGAACGGTGCGGGCAGCAGCGAATCTCGCCGTTCCGCGTGACACCGGTCAAGAAATTTCCGGGGGTTGTCACCGGAAGGTATGAAGTTCCTCCAGTCATTTGAGACTTGCTTCTGACGGCTGTTACGTTCTCGGGCAGTCACTTCGGGAGGCGTTCGGCGATGGGGCCGCGCCGTCCCCTTTTTCTGTCGCATTTCTGTCGTTTCTCTGTCGTTGCCGCAGGTGGCGCCGGAGCCGGGGCGGGAGGAACCCGTCCGTCGCGGCGTCGGCGCCCGGTCGGCCGAGAGGAATTGTTTCCGCGTGACGCGATTAACCGTTCCCTTTTTCAGCCAGGCCAGGACGTTCGAACGGATCTGGCCGGACATTCGGTCACAGGTGGAAGAGGTATTCGAAGACGGCAAATTCTCCCACTCGACCCGTGTGCGGGCGCTCGAACAGGCTCTCGCCTCCTACACGGGCGCCCGGCACGTCATCGGCGTGAACAGCGGGACCGACGCCCTCGTCCTGCTCCTCAAGGCCTGCGGACTGCGGCCGGGCGACCGCGTCCTGGTCCCGGCCTATTCCTTCGTCGCCACCGCGACCTCCGTCGTGCACGCGGGCGGTGAGCCCGTCTTCGCCGACATCGATCCGGACAGCTACGCGCTCGATCCCGCCCGGGTGCCGGACGGTGCGCTGGACGGCACCGGGTTCGTGATGCCGGTGCACCTCTTCTCCCGGATGGCCGACATGGCGGCGCTCACCGCCTTCGCCTCCGCGCGGGGGCTGGAGCTGGTCGAGGACAGCGCGGAGGGCATCGGCATGCGCCAGGACGGCGTCCACGCCGGGCTGCACGGGCGGGGCGGGGTGCTGTCCTTCTTCCCGGGCAAGACGCTGGGGGCGCTCGGCGACGCCGGGGCGGTGCTCACCGACGACCCCGGGATCGCCGAACGGGTCGCCGCGCTGCGCCACCACGGCCGCACCGGCCGCACCCTCGGCCACTTCCCGGGCATCTCCCACGAGAGCGTGCTCCCCGGGCACAACAGCAAGATGGACGACCTGCAGGCCGCGGTCCTGCTGGCCAGGCTCACCGTCCTCGACGGGGACATCCGCCGCCGCGCCGACCTCGCCGCCCGCTACGACCGGCGGCTGCGCGGCCTCCCGGGGATCACCCGGCTGCCCCGGCTCACCGGCGCCCCCGACGAGGTCTTCTACGTCTACCTGATCGAGGCCGACCACCGGGACGCCCTGGCCGGCCATCTCGCCGCCGGGGGCATCGGCACCGAGGTCTACTACCCGCGGCCCCTGCACCTCCAGCCCTGCTTCGCCCGGCTCGGACACCGCCCCGGGGACTTCCCGGCCGCCGAGGCCGCGGCCGGGCGCGCCCTCGCGCTGCCGCTCTACCCGGATCTCACCGACGAGCAGGCGGACCGCGTCTGCGACGCCGTGGAAGCGTTCCTCACGCGGAAGGTGCCCGCATGACCCCCGCCACCGGGCGCCCGTCCCCCGTCACCGCTCCCGTCCCGTTCTTCCCGCCCGACCTCTTCGACGAGGACCGGGACACCGTGCTGCGGCTCCTGTACGAGCTGGGCACCGGGGAGGAGCAGAAGTTCATCCTCGGCGAGCACACCCGCCGCTTCGAGACGGAGCTGGCCCGGCGGCTCGGCGCCGCCGACGTGGTCACCTGCGCCTCCGGCACCGGCGCGCTCCAACTGGTGCTGACCGCCCTGGGCGTCGGGCCGGGCGACGAGGTGGTCGTCCCCGCCTTCGGCTGCGCGCCGCTCGCCGCCGCCGTGCTGCACACGGGGGCCGTGCCCGTCTTCGCCGACATCGACCCGCACACCCTCACCATGGACCCCGCCGACGCGCGCCGGCGGGTCACCGGCCGGACCCGGGCCCTGATGCCCGCCCACATGTTCTCGGTGATGGCGGACATGCCCGCGTTCAACACCCTGGCCGCCGAGTACGGTCTGCGCCTGGTGGAGGACTCCGCCGTGGCCCAGGGCGCGACCCTGGCCGGACGCCCGGCGGGGCTGTGGGGCGACGCGGGTGTGTACTCGTTCGTGCAGGTCAAGTCGTTCGGCATGCCCGGCGAGGGCGGAGCCGTCGTCACCGACGACGAGGAGACCGCCCAGCGGGTCCGGATGCTGCGCAACCACGGACAGGACGGCCGCCACCGCTTCCTCCACCACCTCGTCGGCCACAACAGCCGCTTCGACGAGATCCAGGCCGCCGTCCAGTCGCACCGGCTGCCGGGGCTGTCCGCGCGGCTGGCCCGCCGCGCCGCCATCGCCTCCCACTACACCGAGCGGCTGACCGGGCTGCCGGGCATCACCGCGCCCCCGGCCGGCACCGACGGCCGCTGCTACTACGTGTACACACTCCTCACCGACGACCGGGACGCGCTGCGCGAACACCTCACCGCGCAGGGCGTGGAAACCCACGTCTACTACCCCCGCCTCCTGCCCGAGCAGGCCGCCTTCGCCCCCTTCGCCGCGCCGCCCGCGACCGGCCGCCCGCGCGGCCCGGAGGACGCCCCCGCCGGGGGGACGAACGGCTTTCCCTGGCCGCACGCCCTGCGGGCCGCGCGCCGCCATCTGTCGCTGCCGGTCCACCACATGCTCACCGACGCCCAGGTCGAGCACGTCGCCGACGCCGTTCGCGCCCATGCGCCGCGCACCGGCTGACCCCGGGGGCAGGGCCCCCGCCGTCCCCCTCCGCCCCGCCCGTCCGCACCCCGCACCGTCGCCCCGCCCGGAGCCGCCCCGTGTCCACTGATCTCGACATCGCCGTCGTCGGCGCCGGACTGGCGGGCCTCGCGGCGGCCCACGAACTGCGCCGCCACGGCCGTGAAGTACGGGTCTTCGAGGCCGCCGCCGGCCCCGGCGGGCGCATGCGCAGCCTCCGCAGCGACGGCTATCTGATGGACACCGGCGCCGAGCAGATCTCGGCCCGCGGCTACCGGGCCACCTGGCAGCTGCTGCGCCGCGCGGGACTGGGCCCCGCCGACGTGCCCCGCATCGGCCGCCCCATGGCGATGTGGCGGGCGGGACGCCCGCACAACGGCGTCGGCGACCCCCGCGCGGTGCTCACCGGGGCGGGGCTGTCCGCCACCGCCCGTCCGTCGCTGGCCCGGTTCCTCGCCTGGGGCGGACGGCACCGGGCCGGGCTGGACCACGACCACGCCGAGGACACCCCGCTCGGCACGGACACCATCGCCGCCATGGCCCGCCGCTACAATCCCGACCTCTACGACCATCTGTTCCAGCCGCTGTCCTCGGCCTTCTTCGGCTGGGACCCGGAGCGCAGCGCCGCGGCGCCCCTGGTCGCCCTGCTGCTCGCGGTCGGGCCGGTCTCCTCCTGGCGGGTCTACCGGGGCGGCATGGACCTGCTCGCCCGGCGCCTCGCGGAACCCCTCGACGTCCGCTACGGCGCACGGGCCGAGGAGGTCACCGACCACGGCACGCACGCCCGGCTCATCGTGGACGGCGCCCCGCTGACCGCACGGGCCCTCGTGCTGGCCCTCCCGGCACCCGCCGCGCTGCGGCTCCAGCCGGACCCGGCCCCCGAGGCGGCCGGCTATCTGACCGCCTCCTCCTACCGGCCCATGTTCAAGGTCAGTTGCGCCCTGGACCGGCCGCTCGCCCCGCGCGGCGGCAACTACGTCCTGCTCACCCCGGAGGACGAGGAGCCGCTGCTGTCCTGCGTCATCGCCGACCACCTCAAGTGCCCCGACCGGGCGCCCGCCGGGCGCGGTCTGGTCAGTCTGCTGGCCTCGCCCCGCCGCGTCCCCGAACTCGCCGCCGCCGACCCGGCGACCGCCGTACGCTTCATGACCCGGGCCGCCGAACGCTATGTGCCGGGGCTGCGGGACGCGCTCGTCACCACCCATGTGCACCACTGGGCCGAGGCGATGCCCGAGCTGACCCCCCGCGCGCTCACCCGGCGCGGCGCCTTCCTGGACCGGCCCGCGCGGTGCGTGGAGTACGCCGGGGACTGGGTCGCCGCCCGCCCCTCCAGCGAGGGCGCCGCCCGCTCGGGCGCGCTCGCCGCCTCCCGCGTCCTGGCCCGCCTGGCCGCGCACACCCCTCACGCCCCCTCGCAGGAGACCGCCGCATGAAGCCACAGGACCCGGGTGCCCTCTTCGACGACCTCGCCGCGCGGGGCGTCACCACCCGCTTCCACCTCGACCGGCCCCTCGACGCCGCGCGCGGCGGTGCGTCCGGCTCCCCGACGGAGTGGACGGTGCCCGGACTCGCCGCGCTCGTCGCCGAGATCGCGGGCGCCCTCGCCGCGGCCGGGGCGGGCCGGGGCAGGCGGGTCGCCATCGCCAAGGCCAACCACTGGGACTACGACCTCATCGCCTGCGCCGCGATCCGCACCGGCGCCGTCCCCGTCAAGATCTCCGGTCACCTCCCGGCCGGTACCCTGCGCGTCCTGCTCCGCCGCGGCGCGCCCCACGTCCTGGTGACCGACCTCGGCGTCCTCGACCGGCTGACGGCCGACGGCCGCACCACCGAGGGGCTGACGGAGGAGGGCGGCACGACCGTGGTCCTCGACCGGGACGGCGAGCTTCCCCCCGGCGCCCTGCGCCTGGACGACCTGCGGGGATGCCCCGACCCCGGTCCGCGCCGCCGTGCCGACGACGAACCACTGGTCATCATCCACACCAGTGGCACCACCGGCACCCCGAAACTGGTCTGCCACACCACCCGCACCATCATCAACGGCCTCGCCCGCTTCGAGACGCTGCCCATCCCCCGGCTCGCCGTCCGGCGCGACGACAGCCTCTTCAACGCCAGTTCCTACGCCCACGGCCGCACCTTCTGCTGGACCCATGTGGCGCCGGTGCTCGCCCCCCGGCACATCAGCATCGCCGCCGAGGACCGGCCCGACCGGACCGACCTGCTGCTGCGGGCCCATCCGCCCACCGTGGTCGAGGCGCTGCCCGCCCGGTACGTGCGGCTTCGGCCGCTCACCCGGCGGCTGGACAACCCGTTCCGGGACGTACGCACCTTCATCAGCACCTACGACGCCGTGCACCCGCCCGTCGTCCGCTCCTACCTGGCCGCGAGCGGGCACCGCCGGGCGCTGTGGATGCAGGGCTGGGGGCAGACCGAGACGGGCCCCCTCACCTTCGCCTTCCACACCCGCCGCTCGGTGGCCCGCGCCGCCGACGGGACGACCCGGATGCGCGAGCTGGGCCGTCCGGTGCCCTTCCGGACCCGGCTCAAGGTGGTCGACCCGCTCACCCTCCGCCGGGTCCCGTCCGGTGAGCCGGGGCTCGTCCTGTGCCGGACCGGCGCCATCGCGCCCGGCTACGTGGGCGAGCCCGACCGCTGGGACGCCAAGCGGCACGGCGGCTGGTGGAGCACCGGCGACATCGGGTCGGTCGCCCGGGACGGCGCCGTCCGGCTGCTGGACCGCGAGGTCGACCACTCCCCCGGGCTGAGCTGCCTGCACACCGAGGACACCCTGGAGGAGCGGGTGCCGGAGGCGCTGGAGTGCGTCGTCCTCAGCCGCCCCGGCGACCGGCCGCTGCCGGTCGTGGTCACCGAGGACGGCCGGCTCGATCCCGGCCGCTGGCACCGCGCGGTGCGCGAACTGCCGCCGCTGGCCGAGCCGGTGGTGCTCACCTGGGACGAGGTGCCCCGCACCGGCACCGGCAAGGTCCGGCGCACCGCCCTGCTCCGGCGGCTCACCGGCGAGGCCGCGACCTGCGGCACCGGCCGCTGGACCTGAGCGGGAGCGCGCCGTGCCCCACACCGCCGCCCCGCCGCGGGGTTATGTCTTCGACAACGACAGCCCGCACAGCGCCGACCACCACCGCCACCTGGAGCACGCCCTCGACCCGCTCACCCTGGACCGGCTCACCGGGGCCGGGGTCGCGCCCGGCATGCGCTGCCTGGAGGTCGGCGCGGGCGCCGGGAGCGTCGCCCGCGCCCTGGCCCGGCTGGTGGCACCCGGGGGGCGGGTGACGGCGACCGACCTCAAGCCCGGCCGCATCGCCCCGGCCCCCGGGCTGACCGTCCTCGCCCACGACATCGTCACCGACCCGCTGCCGGAGGCGGAGTACGACGTCGTGGTCGCCCGGCTGGTGCTCCAGCACCTCCCGCGCCGCCGGGAGGTGCTCGGCAGGCTGGCGCGGGCGCTCCGGCCCGGCGGCCTCATCCAGATCGACGAGTTCGACGCCGACCACGAGCCGTGCCTGCTCGCCCCCACCGAGGAGGACGCCCGGCTCTACGAGCGGTTCACGACGGCCAAGGCGGCGCTGATGCGGGCCTCCGGCGGCGACCCCGGCTGGGGCCGCCGGGCGGCCGGGGCCCTGCGCGACGCCGGGTTCACCGCCATCGGCATCCGCCCGCACGTCCTGGTCCGCGCCCCCGGCACCCCCGCCCTCGGGCTGCAGCTCCACCATCTGGCCCATCTCGCGCCCCGGCTGGCCGAGCACGGCTTCACCCCGGCCGAACTGGCCCAACTGCGCGCTCTGTTGGACGATCCGGGGTTCGCCGCCGCCACCGGTGTCCTCTACTCCGTCCAGGCCCGCCGTCCCCCGCTGCCGGACACCCGGCGCGCGGCACCCCCGGCACGGGCATCCGAAGCGAACGAAGGAAACCCCGAACCGACATGACCGACCGAACGTCCACCACGACCGCGGTGACCGGCGCACGGCCGGACCGGCCGGACGCAGCGACGGGCCCCCGCCCGGCGGACGGGCCCCGCCCCGCCGAAGAACCCGGCGGGCCGGAGAGCCCCCGGCCGCCGTCCCGGCCGGCACCGGCGGACGGCCCACTCCGCCGCTACGCCCGGCTGGGCAAACTCGACGTCTACGACTACTACCTGGGCGTCCCCGTCGTCCTGGCGGCGGTACTGGCGCCCGGCGCCGGAATCACCGCGCGCGCGGGCCTGCTGCTCGGCGTCTTCCTGGTCGCCCAGGTCTGCCTGCTGATGGCCCTGGTGGCCTTCGACGACGTCACCGGGTTCCGCGACGGCAGCGACATCACCAACTACGGCCCGGACCATCCGCTGCGCAACGTCCGGCGCAAGCCCCTGGTGGCCGGGACCCTCACCGTCCCCCAGGCGCTGCGGTTCGCCTGGTGCTGCGCCGTCGCCGCGGCGCTGCTGTTCGCGGCCGCCTACGCGCTCGCCCCGCACCGGCCGCTTTGGACGGCGGTCGGGCTCGCGGTGCTGTGGGCGGCGGCGCTCCAGTACTCCTACGGCGTGAGGATCAGCTACCACGGGTTCCAGGAGATCTACCTCGTCGCCCTCGGCTTCGCGCTGGTCGTCCTGCCCTACGGCATGATCACCGGCGGGGCGACGGGACTCCTGCTGGTGCAGGCGGTCCTCTTCGGCTTCGGCCCGCTGATGTTCGGGGTGTACTCCAACACCAACGACGTGGAGGGCGACCGGTCGGTGGGACGTCCCACGGTGGCCGCCCTGCTGTCCGAGCGCGGCAACGCCCGCTTCATCGGCGCCCTGTCCCTGGCGGAGTTCCTGCTCGTCGCGGTCGCCTCGGCCACCGGGACCGCGCCGTGGTGGTTCCTGCCGCTGATGCTGCCCGCGAGTCTGCTGCGCCTGCGCCAGTACCTCCTGGGGTTCCGCGGGGGCGACATCATGCGCGCCCGCCGGGTCGGCTTCGCCGTCCACCGGGTCGGGGTGGTCCTGATGGTGGTCTCCCACCTGGTACTCGGGCTCACGTCATGAGACACGGCTCCACCATCGGGTGACGGCCGGCACGGCAGTCGCGGGACCGGTCCCGCGACTGCCGTGCCGGAGCCCGTTCCACCGCACCGGCCCTGCCGCCCGGCCCACGGCGGCCCGGCCGCCGGATGCCAAGGACCCGACCCGCTCCGGGACGCCGGCTACTCGGCCGGGGACACGATCTGGACGAGGTTGCCGCAGGTGTCGTCGAAGACGGCGACGGTGACCGGGCCCGCCTCCATCGGCTCCTGGGCGAACCGGACGCCGAGGCCGGTCAGCCGCTCGTGCTCGGCCCGGACGTCGTCCACGGCGAACTGGACGAGCGGGATGCCGTCCTTCACTAGGGCGTCGCGGTAGGTCCGGGCCGCCGGATGGCCCGCGGGCTCCAGGAGCAGTTCGGCGCCGTCCGGCTCCTCGGGCGAGACCACCGTCAGCCACCGGGCGGTGCCTCCCACCGGGATGTCGTGCTTCTTCACGAAGCCGAGGATTCCGGTGTAGAACTGCTCGGCCTTGGCCTGGTCGTCGACGAAGACGCTGGTCAGATGGATCCTCATGGTCCCCTCCGGTCCGGTGGGCGGCGGGCGGGAGCCGGTGGCTCCGGTCGGCCCGCGCTCCGGCCTCCGCCCACCGCCTGCCGCCCTTCCGGCCGCTCTCTCCCGAGCGGGCTCTCCCCCCAGTGTCCGCCCTGGCCCTGCCGGGGGCCCGTCGACGGGGCCACGCCCCCGGGGCGCGCTCGGACGTCATGCCCGCATCCACGTGACCGGGAGGGGTGACGACTGCCCGGGCCCGGCTGTCGTGTCGTGGCCTGCGACGACGCCGTGCCGTCCTGTCCACCGGGGGCGGACCCGTCTGCGAACCCGTCACCGGCCCTGCCCGGACACTGTGCCCTCCCAACCCACCGGGCCCCGGCGACGGGCCAGGGACCCGCCACCGGTGGAAGGAGGCTCGGTGCGGGCGGGGAGGCGGCCCTCGCGACGGTGCGGGACGGGCGGGCACCCCGCCCGCGCCCCGCCCTCGCCCCGCGCGCGCTCCATCCCGCGCTCCATCCCGCGCTCCGTCCGGCGCCCGCCCGCGCTCCGTCCCGCGCTCCCGGCCGAGGCGGGGTCCGGTCACCCCCTGTCCGGGCCTCGGGGGACCGCAGGACCAGCAGGCGCCGCACCGCGGCCGGACGGTTCCGTCCGAAAGGTCCGTGATGATCGTCAGCCAGGGCCCGTCGCATGCCCTCGTGCGGGTGACCGGCCGCGTGGTCGGCCCCGTGGAGGTTCACCGGTGACGCAGAGTGGGCCCGTGCCTCGTCGATCACTGACCCTTCTGCCCCTGGTGCTGCTGGGCATCGCGGGCTGCACCACCGTGACGCCCGCTCCCCCGCCCGACGACCGCCCCCAGGGCGCGCACGGCGTCCCGGTCGCCGCGCGGCCCTCTCCCGGACCGGGAACCGAGGAGCCGCCGGGCCCGGCGGCACCCCCGCAGCACTCGGCCCTGGTGCGGACCGGCGCCGGGCAGGACCGTCCGGGGGACGGGGAGGACGGCGGGCGGAAGGGCGGGGAAGGCGACGGCTCCGCGCCGCCCGGAGAGCCGCGGTCCGCCGATCCGGTCCGCCCGGCGCCCCGCCGCCCGCCGGTACCGCGGACCCCCCGCGTCCCGCGGGCGGCGCCGAGCGCTCCCCACGCGGCCCGTCCGCAGGCCCCGCGCACTCCGCACCCTCCGCAGGCGCCGTCGCGTCCCGCCCCGGTCGAACCGGCGCCGGTCCGTCCGGGGCGGATGCGCATCCTGTGCCACCGTGCGGACGGGGTGGCGGACCCGGATCTGGTCCGGCTCTGCCATCGGGCCTGGGGCTGAGCGGCGGGCCGCCCACCGCTCAGCGGGCGGGGTCCGGCGGTGTACCGGGAGCGGACCCGGGTAGCAGCATCAACCGGATCAACTCATTCCGCCCGGAGGGCCGTGGTGATCCGTACACCATGACTCACCCTCCGTAGCGGGAAGCTGGAGGTACGACCATGAGGAAGCCCCTGAAGAGGACACCGGTACGCCGCCCCGCCGCCGCCTGTCTCACCGCCGCGGTCGCCGGAGGCGTACTCCTGGCAGGTGGCGGCGCCGCCGGCGCGGCCGCGGACCAGGATCCGCGTCCCGCCGCTCGGCCCTCGGCGGCCGGCACCCCGTCCGGCGGTGCGCAGCGGCACATCGACCCCTGGGTCCTGGACCAGTTGCGCCTCTTCGACCCGGCCGCCGCCCAGCGGCTCGCCGTCCACGACCCCTGGATCGAGGACCAGTTGGCCCTGCTCGCCTCCCGGGCGGACGCGCCGGGCGTGACAGGCTGACCCCGTCCGGGGAGCGGGCCGGGCCAGGTGCCCGCCCTCGGGCGGGCACCGTACGGCGCGGCGGCGGACGGCCCCGTCCGGCCGCCGCGCGCACCCGCACAGACGACCCGAGGACGACGCATGCGCGATCTGACCGACTCGCTGGAATCGATGGAGCAACTGGCCGCCGTCTGGCGGACGATGGTGCTCGACCGTGATCCGCGCGCCGATGTCCGGGACTTACCCGGCATCGCGGTGCGCTGGGCCGACTGCCGGTTCGCCTTCTGGAACTGCGTCACCCTGACCGGCTCCGGAACGGGCGCCGGCCTGCTCAAGGAACGCCTGGACGAGGCCGCGGCCATCATGCGGGGGAAGCGGCGCCCGGGGTTCCTCTGGGTCTTCGAGGACCTGCTCGACGAGGAGGCGCGCGCGGGACTCGGGGCGGCGGCCGAGCAGTCCGGCCTGGTGCACGCCTTCCCGGGCACGGGAATGGCGGGCGATCTGCTGCCGCTCGCCGAACCGGCCCATCCCGACCTGGAGTTCGTCCGGGTGACCGACGCGGAGCGACTGCGGGCCTTCGCGGACCTCAACTCCCGTGCCTACGGCTTCCCGCTGGAGGACGGCCGCGACGGTCTCCTCCCCTCCACGCTGTGGACCCGGCGGACGCACGCCTACCTGGCCCTGCGGAAGGGCGAACCGGTGTCCTGCGCGGCCACGGTGGAGTCCGCGGGGCGGCTGTTCGTGCTGCTGGTCGCCACCGACCCGAGCCGGCAGCGGCGGGGTTACGGGGAGGCGGTGACGCGCAAGGCGCTGTACGAGGGCGGGCGGGCCACGGGGGCGACGCGGGCGGTGCTGCACGCCACCGCCGCCGGGGCGCCGGTCTATCCGCGCATCGGCTTCGTGCCGAACTCCCCGATGGGGTTCTACGCCCTCCGGGAGGCCCCCTGAGCGGCCCGGTTCCGGGCATCCGCCGGCCGTGCCACCCGCTGCGGCACCACGCGGGAGCGCACGGGCGCGGGGGCTCGCCAGCGGGAGACGGGCCCGTGCCCCTCGCAGCGGCGCTCCGGGGGACCTCGCGGGCCGGGGCCGGGGCGCGCCGTTCGTTCCGGCGCCCCCGAGCGGCCGTCCGCGACGGCCGCGTTCCCCCGCGTCCGCGCGTTACTTGCTGACCGCGAAGCGCATCAGGGCGTGCTCGTCGCCCTGCTTGATCTTGCCGGTCTCGTTGATCACCTGGAGCTTCCAGGAGGAGCCGACACGCAGGGCCTTGGCCACGGCGCAGCCGTTGTCCTGGGTCAGGAGGCTGGGCCAGATGTCGGCGACCTGCTGGGAACTGCCGCCGGTCGCGTCGTAGACCTTGAAGCTGATGTTGCGCGCCTTCTGGAAGGAGCTGCCCTTCTTGTAGGCGGCGGCGACGAACACGACGGCCGTGATGTTCGGCGGGATGCGCGCGAACTCGACGGTCACGGTCTCGTCGTCACCGTCGCCGTGGCCGGTCTGGTTGTCGCCGCTGTGCAGCACCGAGCCGTTGCCCATGGGGTCGAGCGAGTCGAGGCCCGCGAGGCGCACCGGCTCACCGTTCTGCATCGCGATGGCGATGAGGTCGAGGTCGGTGCCGGTCTTGCGGCGCAGCTTGCCCATCACTCCGCCGCTGCTTCCGGCGGTGGGGTCCCAGGAGACACCGATGGACAGGTGCGTCACACCGTCCAGGTCCGCCGGGCCGTCTTCCTTGGTGAGCGTGATCATGCGTGGGTCATCCTCCGTCATCGGAACTACACCACGCAAAGTCTGCCTGGCGTACTGCCGGGCCCGTCCGGCGGGTCCCGGCCATGGGGGTGGCGCGCCCCGGCCGGCCGCGGGGGTGTCCGCGGCCGGTCCCGGAGTGCGGCCCCGGGGTGCGCGGGGGCCGCCGGCGCCCGTCGTGCCGGGCGTCGGCGGGGTGGTGCGCGGTCAGCGGCGGGACATGGCCCGGTCGAGGGCCGTGACGCCGACCGCCGCGAGAGCGATCTGTATCAGCCACTCGATCCAGTCGATGCCCTTGGTGTCCGCCACACCGAGCCCGGCGGCGAGCGCCGAGCCGACGAGGGCCGCCACGATGCCGACCAGGATGGTCCGCAGGAGGCCGATGCGCTGCCGTCCTGGGGCGACGAGCCGCCCCAGGACACCGATGACGGCGCCGATGACGACGGCGCTGATGATGCCGGATATCTCCATGCCCGAATGCCCGACCTTTCCCCTGCCGGCTCTCTGCGATCTCTCCGGCCCCGCCCCCGGTTCGGGGGCGGGGCCGGACCGTCCGCCGGACGGCGGACCGGACGGTCCGGTCAGACGTTGACGCCGAAGTCGGCGGCGATGCCCGCCAGTCCGGAGGCGTAGCCCTGGCCGACCGCGCGGAACTTCCACTCGGCGCCGTGGCGGTACAGCTCGCCGAAGACCATGGCGGTCTCGGTGGAGGCGTCCTCGGAGAGGTCGTAGCGGGCGATCTCCTGTCCGCCCGTCTGGTTGACGACGCGGATGAAGGCGTTGCGGACCTGGCCGAAGCTCTGGCCGCGGTTCTGGGCGTCGTGGATGGAGACCGGGAAGACGATCCGGTCGATCCCGGCGGGCACGGCCGAGAGGTTGACCTTGATGCTCTCGTCGTCGCCCTCGCCCTCGCCGGTGAGGTTGTCACCGGTGTGCTCCACGGAGCCGTCCGGGCTGGTGAGGTTGTTGTAGAAGACGAAGTGGGTGTCGGTGGGCACCTTGCCGGAGCCGTCCAGGAGCAGCGCGGAGGCGTCCAGGTCGTAGTCGGTGCCGGTGGTGGTGCGCACGTCCCAGCCGAGGCCGATCAGCACGGCCGTCAGGCCGGGTGCCTCCTTGCTGAGCGAGACGTTGCCACCCTTGGCCAGGGAAACTCCCACTGTGTACTCCTTCTCTGCGTCGAGGGATGGGGTCACGGTCCACGGCGCGGAACGCGAGTCGAATCTACAACAATGTAGAAGCGCTCCGGGGCCCGCCCGGTTCCCGTCCGCGGTGCCCGGTGTCCGCCGAGTCCGGTGTTCGCGGCGCCCGGTGTTCGTGGTGGCCGGCCCGCTCACGCGCCGGGGCCGCGACGGGCCGCCGCGGAGGCGAAGCCCAGCCAGGTGTGGCGGTTGCCCCACCAGCACCAGCCGACCTTGGGCGCGTCGCGCCGCTCGCGGCCGTCGCGGCCGGTGCCGTTGCTGATCCAGAGGGCGGGGGTGCGGGCGTCCGGGGTGCCGTCGGGTTTGACCAGCCGGGAGCCGATGGTCATGAAGCAGTGGTTGCGCTCCAGGACCTCGGGCCGCTGAAGGACCCAGTGGATGCCCTCGGTGAGGACGAGCGGGGTGCGGCCCCGCCCCGTGAGTTCCGGCAGCGCCTCCTCGGGGCTCCAGTTGGCGAGGTGGTCGCCCCGGTCGGGACCGGTGACGAGGTAGAGGGGGGCGTCGGGCAGCTCGGCGGCGTGCGGGGCGAAGCGGTCGACATCGGCCATGTCGGCGACCACGAACCCCGGCCTGGCACCGCGCCGGAGCAGCGGGGCCAGGGCGGAGGCGGGGGCGCGGCCGGGGTGGACGGCGAGGAGGGCGCCGCCGTCCTCCGCGAGGGGCCCGGCGGTGGCGGCGAAGGCGCGGATCTCAGTGGCGGACAGCCCCGCGATCTCGTGCACCCCCTCCTCGATGAGCCGTTCGGCCTGGACGTCGAGGGAGGGGAGGAGGGCGGGGGCGGCGGACGCGGTGCCGGGCACGGTACTCCTGGGGCCGGTGACGTGGATGGACCCGTGGAACGCGCCGGACCGCCCGGATGTTCCCGGTGCGCGGAACATGTCGGGAGGGGCGACCCCGGTCCGCCCTCCCGGGGCCGGGGCACGCGCGCCCGGAACGGGGTCGGCGGTGCGGCTACTTGTGGCGCAGGAAGCCCAACGGGGCGGGATCACGCTCCAGTTCGGCCCGGGCGAGGGCCCAGCTCTCGTCGCCGGGGTGCAGCGCGGCGCGCAGATAGGCGTGGGTGAGCCGCTGGAGCAGGGCGACGCGCCCGGGGTGCTCGTCGGTGGTCTCGGCGGCGCCGTGGCCGGAGACGCCGCCGAGCGAGTGCTCGGCCCCGAAGAGGGTGAGCAGGCTCTTGGGTCCCGGCCCGAGGACGTAGGCGTCGGTGAACCAGTCAGGTCCGCGCGTGGTGAGCGGCGACCGGTCCCGGTCGCCCGCGACCACGAGCGCCGGCGCGGTCATGGTGGCGAAGGAGGGGTTCATGAAGGGGAAGTGCTCGGCCGCGAAGGGCGACAGGTCGGCGCCGCCCCGGCCCGCCGGGGCGAGCAGCACGCCCGCCGTGACGCGCGGGTCGGACAGGTCCTCGCCGGGCTCGCCGTCGGGGCCGAGGACGCGGGCGCCCAGCAGGGTGCCGACGGTCTGGGCACCCCAGGAGTGCCCGGCGACGGCGATCCGGCTCCGGTCGACGCGTCCGGCCAGTCCGGGCACGGCCGCCTCCAGGATGCCGAGGGCGTCGACGGCACGGCGGACGTCGGCCACGCGGACGCGCCAGATGTCCGGGGTGCGGGGGTCGTCGGCGGGCAGGCCCAGGGTGCGCGAGTCGAGGTGGGTGGGCTGGACGACCACGAAGCCGTGGGCCGCCCAGTGGTCCACGAGCGGGGCGTAGCCGTCCATCGACTCGCCGAAGCCGTGCGAGAGGACCACGACGGGCAGGGCGTCACCGGTGAGGGGCGCGGAGACACGGATCCTGAGGTCGTCCCCGCGCCCGGGCACGGGAAGGACGACCGGCTTCACGGACACGACGGGGGCGGGGACCGGGAGGGTGGCCGGTGACACGACCTCCTGCCGGGGGCCGGAGATGGCCAATGCAGTTGCCTTAGAGGCCGCGCAGGTAGGACTGGTGGCTCCCTATCCGCGCCGGAGTGCGGGATCGACTGTGGCCGGTCCGGGGGCGGCGGATCAGGCTACGGACGGTGATGGCCGTGGGCGACTGATGCAAGGTGCCCGGTGGCCGCTTCGCCTGGATTCCGGCGTAAAGTGGCGCGATGATCACATTCCCTTTAGCCGTTACGCGCGAGGTGCTGATGCGCCCCTTGGAGGAGGAGGACTTCAAGGAGCTGTGTCGGGCCTATCTGCGCAATCGCGATCACCTGCGGCCATGGGAGCCGCGCAGAAGCGAGGACTTCTTCACGGAGCGGGGGCAGGCCGACCGTGTGCGTGGCCAGCTGAAGGAGCAAAACGCAGGGCGCCTGGTCCCGTGGGTGCTGGCCGTTGGGCACGAGGTGGTCGGGGCGGTGACGTTGTCCAATGTTGCGCTCGGGCCTTTCCGGAGCGCGAATCTCGGGTACTGGGTTGATGCCCAGCACGTAGGGCGCGGCCTGGCGACCGAAGCCGTCCGTGCGGCCTGTCAGGCGGCTGACGAGCAACTCGGTTTGCACCGGATTGAGGCAGGAACGGTGCTCGCCAATGAGGCCTCGCAGCGAGTGCTTGCAAAGTGTGAGTTCGACGTGATCGGCACCGCGCCGCAGTACCTGCACATCGATGGCGAGTGGCGTGACCACGTGCTGTTCCAGCGGATTCTCAACGGCCGCTCTCCCCTGTAGCGGGCCGTGCGTGGCCGTCCGTGGTCATGACTTTCGCGGGCGGTCATGGGCGGCGCCTCGGGCGGGTGTCCCAGCGGTGGGTGGTCCAGGCGCGGCGGATGAGGCTGCGGACGGTGATGATGGTGTCGGCGAGGTCGAAGAAGGCGTTGATGACGGTCGCGCGGCGTTCGTAGCAGCGGGCGAGTCGCTGGAAGGCGTTCTGCCAGGCGTGGGTGCGTTCGACGTGCCAGCGCCGGCTGGCCTGGATCGGTGCTTTCTCGCCCTTGTGGGCGATGCGGCCGTGCAGGTCGCGGGTGGCCAGTTCGGTGCAAGTCTTGCTGGAGTCGTAGCCGGCGTCCAGGTACACCGTGATGTCGTCGGGTAACGGCCCGAGCTCGTCCAGCAGGTCCAGCGTCGGCGCGAGCAGTGGCGAGTCGTGGCGGTTGGCGCCGGCCAGGACCCGGCCGAGCGGTATTCCGTAGCCGTCCATCATACCCGAGCGCTTCAGGCCCTGTTTGCCGCGGTCGACCGGGGAGCGACCCGCGACCTCACCACCGCCGGGGGCCTTGGTGATGCAGCCGTCGACGGCGATCTGCTCGAGCACCAGCCCGACGATGTGGTCGTAGGACTGGAGCGCGATCTGCTTGAGCCGCGCGAAATCGCCGAGCCGGATCCACTCGTCACACGGTTGCGGATCGTGGTGGCCGAGCACGTCGTGTCCGCGATCGCCTGGTACGAGCAGCCGAACCGCAGGAGCTGAAGCAACTTGTCGAACACGATCCGGTCCGCAATCCGGGGCCGATGGCAGCCCAGCGGGTGCGACGGATCGACCGCGGGGCGCTCGGGCAGCAGCGCCCGGAATTGGTCCCACAGCGGGTCGGTCAGCCATGATGGCAGCACGGGCAGAGATCCCCCAGCGATCACAGAGCGTCAACAACTCCGTGATCACGGAGATCTGTGCCCGCCTCGCCACCCGGCACCCCCGACCCGCCTATTTGCGCGGCCTCTTAGGGCTGCATAACTGGAGGCAGCCCAGCTTCGACCTTCGGCGGTTGGCGCCGGGCCATGCTGACGCGCGTCTCAGCTGGCCCGGCGAGCTGACCAGGGAGTAGCGCGACTACAGTCCCGGCTTGTGACCGATGCTGCGCACCGCACTGCTGCGGACGACGACGCGCTTCTGGAGAGGCTGCACGCCCTCGCGTGGGGCTCGACAAGTGTGCCCACTTCTCCTGGACTTCTCCCAGATCAGCCGTTTCCGCCTCTCACGAAGGCAGAAGTGGACGTTGCTGAACGCAGCCTCGGGTATCCCCTGCCTGGATTGCTCCGCCGTATCTACACCGAGGTCGGCGACGGAGGGTTCGGGCCGGAAGGCGGCCTCGCGTCGCTGACACCGCGCCGTGTTCCACATTGGCATCTGCCGGACTGGCATTGCGCGACGACCATCCACACCCAGCGGGCGGGGTGGGGGGCGCCGGCGTCGTGGTTCTTCTTGACTGGCAGCGGCTGCACCATGGAGTGGTACGTCTCGCTGATAGCGGTTGACCACCCGGTGCTGCTCTGGGATGCCGACGGATGGGAACCGGACTGGGGCCAGGACCCTCATGACGGCCTGCGTTATGCCGCGCCATCTCTGCGCCAATGGCTGTGGACCTGGGCAGACGGTGGCAACGTCTGGGACGAAGCCTTGGCGCTACTCGATTAGGGGCGATCGGGCGGTGGCAGAGTAGACGCATTCTGCTGCGCCGGCCGTCCTGCCCGGCGGGTGCTCTTCGGCTTTGAGGTCGGGTTGTGGGCCCAGCGGCCGGGCTGGACCGTGCCGCGTCTGGCTCGGGTCCTCAGCACCGGCCAACGGTTCGGTTTCTTGATCGCGCGTGGACAGTCCCGGTTGCGCCGGGTCGGGAGGAGGCGTACGCGCGCCTCCCGCCTGGCCTCGGTGAAGGAGCGGGTGAGCTTGGTGGCGGTCGCTCCGAGTTGGGACGGGATGCTGCGGCGGATGATGCGGACGCACTTCAGGTAGGAGACACGGTCGGCGTCCACCGTCGGGCGGGCGAGTGCGGCTGTGTGGGCGAACTCGCGGATGGCGTGGTGGACTGCGAGGTAGGCCCACAGTTCCTGCCGGACGCCCTCCGGTGTCCGTGACCTGATCGGCCCGCCGGGACCGAGGTGGTTCTTGATCTCGTCGAAGGCCAGCTCGATCTCCCAGCGCTCCCGGTAGAGCGCGACCAGCTCGGCGGCCGGGTACTGCTCGGGGTCCAGCAGCGTCGTGCCCAGGTAGGCGACCTTGTCGCCCTTGGCGAAGGTGATGACCCGGTAGATCACGTGCTTGGGCAGCATGCGGCCCTCTCGCGCGGCTCGGAGCCGGACCTCCTTGCCCGGTCGCGCCATCGACAGGTACGAGCCGTCCGGAAGCTCTTCCTAGACGGTGCCGATGTGGTTGGACTGGAGCCTGACGAGCAGATCCGCGCCCGCCATGGTGAAGACGTGAGCGAACTCGACCGACCAGGAGCCGCGGTCGGCGATGACCAGGTCTCCGGAGCCGGTGGAGCCGGCCAGCGGGTAGGCGAGGCTGCGCTCGCCGTCGCGGTAGCCACCGAGGCGAGCGTCGAGGATTCCGTGCGTTCCGATCTCGGCGAGGACCACCGCCCTGACCTGGGGAACCCGAAGGGGACGCCGCCGGTGGTGGAGGGGCCGTCGAAGGTGTCGCCGTTGCTCGTCGAATCCGGGAGATCGAACTGGGTGCCGTCCAGGGCGAGGAGCCGCAGCCCCCGTCACCACGCGCGCCAGGCGTGTCCCTGGTGGCGATCGAGCCAGCGATCTGCCGGAACACGGTTTCCAGCACGTCCTCGCCGAGGCGGGCGCGGGCCCGGCACAACGACGACCGGTTCACCCGCGCGAGGGCCCGGCTGCCCGGGATGCCGCTGGTCAGCACCCGCAGCACTTCCTCGTACGACTCCCGGGCGAACAGACACAGGGCCAGGACGAAGTACACGACCAGCCTCGCCGGCAGGAGTCGGCGGCGCCGCTCGGCCCGGTCGTGCTTGGCTATTGCCGCGTCCACCAGCTCGGCAGTGAACACCTTCGTCAGGATCCCGATCCGTACCCGCTGGCCCACGTCCCACCCCGTCACACGCGGGGCAACGATCTCCTCAGCTCAAAGGCAACTGCATTGGCCGGAGATGGCCCCCGTTCCGGGGGTGGACGGCGCCTCGGCGCCGGAGGCGGAACCGGTGGCCGTGGCGGCCCGGTCGGACATGGGCATGGGCGTACTTCCGATCGCGTGGCTGGGCGGGAGCGGGAGGTTGGGGAGAGCGGGGAGGGGGAAGAGGCGGCCGGGACCGGGCGGGCCGACGGCGCGCCACCGGCCCCGTTCTGCCATCATGGGAGAAACGGAACCCTGTTCCGTAAACGACGATACGGAACACTGTTCCGCTTGACAAGCGCGTGCCGCGGGCGAGGGACGGCCGCCGGACCGGCGCGGGACGCACCGGGTCCCCGCCCGGGGCCCGGTCGGCGGCAGGACGTCCACGAGGGAAGGAACCGATCCGATGGACAACGGCAGCGACGGCGGCACGGGCCGCTCGACCCCCGGGGGCGGAGCGGCGGCCGGGGGCCACGGGACGGCTCCGCCCCCCTCCCGGCGCCGGGACGCCCGGCGCAACCAGGAGGCGCTGCTCGACGCGGCGGCCGAGGTCTTCACCGCCTCGGGCGTGGAGGCGCCGGTGCGGGACATCGCCGCGCGGGCCGGGGTCGGACCGGGCACCCTCTACCGCCACTTCCCCACCCGGGCGGATCTGGTCGTCGCCGTCTACCGGCACCAGGTGGAGGCGTGCGCCGAGGCCGGTCCGGCCCTGCTGGCCGCCGGAACCCCGCCCCACGCCGCCCTCGGGCGGTGGGCGGAGCTGTTCACCGACTTCCTCGTCACCAAGCACGGCCTGGCCTCCGTGCTGCGCAGCGACAGCGAGGGGTTCGAGGCGCTGCACGGCCACTTCCTCGACCGGCTCCTGCCCGTCTGCGCTGAGCTCCTCGACGCCGCGCGCGCGGCGGGCGAGATCCGGTCCGACATCGACGCCTACCACCTGATGCGCGGCATCGGGAACCTCTGCATCGGCGCCGACAGCGACCCCCGGTACGACGCCCGCCGCCTGGTCGCGCTGCTGGTCGAGGGGGTGCGCGAACGGCGCTGACCGCCGCGCGCCGCGCGGTGCGGGACCGCCTCCACCGGTCAACAGCGCGACGGGGCACAACCATTGACGAATGTCATGGGTCACACCGGACAGGAGGAAACACCTTCGGACTTCGCAAGGGGGAACAATGATCGCCACTCGTTCCGTCCTGACCGCCGCCGCCCTGGCCGCGCTGTCGCTGGGCGCCACGACCGCCCTGGCCGCGCCCGCCTCGGCGGCGCCCGACACGACTCCGCAGAAGCTCTGCGGCACCGCCTACAAGACCGTCAACTCCCAGCCCGTGGGCGCGCTCGGCACCCTGTACCTGACCTACAACGCGACGAACGGCAAGAACTGTGTCGTCACCATCCGCAGCAACCCGGGCACGGTGCTCGACATGTCCGCGTGGCTGTACGTCAACGGCACCGACCAGGGCGCGGACGACTTCGGGCGCTACACCTCGTACGCCGGTCCGGTCCAGGTCTACGGCAAGGGCCGCTGTGTCGACTGGGGCGGCAGCATCGACAACGTGTACGTGCAGGTGTACGGCTCCAACTGCGGCTCGCTGAAGGAGCACGTGGTCACCTACACCCGCTGACCCCGCGGGCCCGGACGGCGCACGGCGCCCCGGGGAAGGGGGTCCGACGGACCCTCCCGCCCCGGGGCACCGCACCCACCGCGCCGGACCCACCGCGCGGGACCGGCCGCGCGGGACCGGCCGCGCGACCGGCGGCCGGCGCCGCGGCACGGCCGCCGGTGACGGGGCGCGGCGGCACCGGCCGCCCCCGCCCCGTCACCGCCCGGCCCCGCCGCTCCGCCCCGCCCCGCCCGGCCGCGCCCCGCCCCGTCTCGTCTCACCATCCGGATGGTGGACGCACCGTCCCACCCGTCTCCCGCACCCCGTAGGCTGTGAGGTGCAGCTGGTTCGCCCCGTCCGCCAGGCGGGGTGTCGCAAGAGGGAACCCGGTGGAAATCCGGGACTGCCCCGCAGCGGTGAGCGGGAACGACCGCCGTCATACGCACTGCGCCCGGGAGACGGGCGCGGGAAGCGACGGCCAGTAGGTGTCCTCCGGACGGAGGGCGTGCCCGCGAGTCCGAAGACCTGCCACTGCCCGTGCGCGGAGCCCCCGCGCGCGGACATTCCGGTGACCTCGTGGGCGGGTCGGCGTGCACACCCGGCGGTCGGCCGCGCCCTCGCGCGCCCCCTCCCCCGGGTGCGTCACCCTTCGCGTCCTCGTCCCGTCTCCGGGATCTCAGGGACTCATCTCGCGAAGGAGATCTCCGTGACCAGCAAGTCCGCAGCCGCGGCGGCACGGGCCACCGTGTACGGCTACCCCCGCCAGGGCCCGAACCGGGAACTGAAGAGGGCCGTCGAGGGGTACTGGAAGGGCCGCGTCACCGCCGACGTCCTCCGGGCGACCGCCGCCGAACTGCGCCGCGCCAACTGGCGGAGCCTCGCCGGAGCCGGCGTGCACGAGGTCCCCACCGGGGACTTCTCGTACTACGACCACGTCCTCGACACCACCGTCATGGTCGGCGCGGTTCCCGAGCGCCACCGCGCCGCCGTCGAGGCCGATCCGCTCGACGGCTACTTCGCGATGGCCCGCGGCACCCAGGACGTGGCGCCGCTGGAGATGACCAAGTGGTTCGACACCAACTACCACTATCTGGTGCCCGAGTTGGGTCCGGACACGGTGTTCACCGCCGACTCCGGCCGGCAGGTCGCGGAGCTGACCGAGGCCCTGTCCCTGGGCCTGACCGCCCGTCCCGTGCTGGTCGGCCCGGTGACGTACCTGCTGCTCGCCAAGCCCGCCCCCGGTGTGGCGGCGGACTTCGACCCGCTCACCCTGCTGGACCGGCTGCTCCCCGTCTACGCGGAGGTCCTGGCCGATCTGCGCGCCGCCGGGGCCGAGTGGGCACAGCTCGACGAGCCCGCCCTCGTCCAGGACCGCACCCCGGCCGAGCTGAAGGCCGCCGAGCGGGCCTACCGGGACCTCGGCACCCTCACCGACCGGCCCAGGCTGCTGGTCGCCTCCTACTTCGACCGCCTCGGGGACGCCCTCCCGGTGCTGGCCAAGGCCCCGGTGGAAGGGCTCGCGCTGGACTTCACCGAGTCCGCCGCCGCCAACCTGGACGACCTGGCCGCCGTCGGCGGTCTGCCCGGGAAGCGGCTGGTCGCCGGGGTCGTCAACGGCCGCAACATCTGGATCAACGACCTCCGGGGGTCCCTCTCCACGCTCGGCACCCTCCTCGGGCTGGCCGACCGCGTCGACGTCGCCGCCTCCTGCTCCCTGCTGCACGTCCCGCTGGACGCGGCCGCAGAGAAGGACATCGAACCGCAGATCCTGCGCTGGCTGGCCTTCGCCCGGCAGAAGACCGCCGAGATCGTCACCCTCGCCAGGGGCCTCGCCCTGGGGACCGACACCATCGCCGCCGAACTGGCCGCGAACCAGGCCGACCTCGCCTCCCGCGCCGCCTCCCCCCTCACCAACGACACGGCCGTGCGCGCCCGCGCCGCCGCCGTCACCGGTGCGGACACCCGCCGGTCCCTGCCGTACGCCGACCGGGCCGCCGCCCAGCACGCCCGCCTCGGGCTGCCGCTGCTGCCGACGACCACCATCGGATCGTTCCCGCAGACCGGTGAACTCCGCGTCGCCCGCGCCGACCTGCGGGCCGGCCGCATCGGCACCGCCGGGTACGAGGAGCGGGTCAGGGCGGAGATCCAGGAGGTCGTCTCCTTCCAGGAGAAGACCGGCATCGACGTCCTGGTCCACGGCGAGCCCGAACGCAACGACATGGTCCAGTACTTCGCCGAGCAGCTCACCGGCTACCTCGCCACCCAGCACGGCTGGGTCCAGTCCTACGGCACCCGGTACGTCCGCCCGCCGGTCCTGGCCGGGGACATCTCGCGGCCGGCACCGATGACCGTGCGCTGGACCTCGTACGCCCAGTCGCTCACCGACCGCCCGGTCAAGGGCATGCTCACCGGGCCGGTCACCATGCTCGCCTGGTCCTTCGTCCGCGACGACCAGCCGCTCGGGGACACCGCCCGGCAGGTCGCCCTCGCACTCCGGGACGAGGTGGGCGACCTGGAGGCGGCCGGGACGGCGGTCATCCAGGTCGACGAGCCCGCGCTGCGCGAGACGCTGCCCCTGCGGGAGGCCGACCGCTCCGCCTATCTCGCGTGGGCCACCGAGGCGTTCCGCCTCACCACCGGCGGGGTGCGGCCGGACACCCAGATCCACACCCACATGTGCTACGCGGAGTTCGGCGACATCGTCCAGGCCATCGACGACCTGGACGCCGACGTCATCAGCCTGGAGGCGGCCCGCTCCCACATGCAGGTCGCCCGGGAACTGGCCGCCCACGGGTACCCGCGCGAGGCGGGTCCGGGGGTGTACGACATCCACTCGCCGCGCGTCCCGAGCGCCGAGGAGGCGGCGGAGCTGCTGCGCGCCGGGCTGAGGGCCATCCCCGCCGAGCGGCTGTGGGTGAATCCCGACTGCGGGCTGAAGACCCGCGGCTGGCCCGAGACGCGGGCCTCGCTGGAGAACATGGTCGCCGCCGCCCGCACGGTCCGCGCGGAGGTGCCCGCCGGGTCCTGACCACGTCCGTGTGCGGGGGACGGCCGGGCGGCCGTCCCCCGCACACGGGGTTCATCGGGCGCGGACGCCGTCGGGCAGCAGCGCCGTCAGGGAGGTGACCGGGTGCCCCACCTCCAGCGATCCGAGCACCCCCTCCAGCAGCGGCACCCCGGGCGCGCCCGGCAGGGGCAGGGCGGAGGCGGCCGGAACGGCGGGGTCCGCCGGGGCGGCGGGCGCGGCGGTGGCGGTGGCGGCGGACGCCAGCAGCGCGGCGGACAGGACGGGGACACACACGAATCGCTTGACCATGACCGCCCCAACGACCGCTCCCCCCACGGGGAAACGCCGACCGCGCCAAACGTGTGACAGCCGCCGGGACGGAGGTCCGGGGAGGAACGGGGACCAGCCCGGCCGAACCCCGACACCGCGCGGCGGGGGGCCACCGGAAGATGACCGCCGCGGGCGTTCCGGGACGGCCGACCCCCTTCCCTCTCATTGAACTATGAAGCAAAGTGGCTCGGGGTCCCGGGCCGCCCGGCCCGCGAACGGACCTCCCCCCGGCGTTTCCCGCCGTACGACACGAAGTGAGGTATCGCGTATGAGGCCGTATCACCGGCATCTGGGCAGGACCGCCGTCGCCACCGCCGCGGCGGCCCTGTGCCTGGCCGGGGCGAGCCAGGCACAGGCCGCCCCGCTCGGCAGCGTCACCTTCTACACGGGTGCCGACCGGGCCGGGACGGCCGTCCGGCTCGACCTGGCGAAGGTCGGCGTGTGCCAGGAACTCGACACCCCGGCCCGTTCCTTCCTCGCCCTGTCCAACCAGGCCGTCGACGTCTTCTTCAACGAGGACTGCGTGACCGGCGCTCCCGGCCAAACGGGCGACCTGTACTTCCGCACGGGCACCCTCGGTCAGGGCAACTTCCCGTACGCGGCGGTCAGTTACCGGATCCGCTCGGCCGCGGGCTGACCCGGCCCGGAGGGCTCGGGAGCGGGACGGACCGGGTCGCCGGTTCCTGAGGACCGGTACCCGGGCCGCATGTGCGGGACCCTCCCCGCACCCCCACCGCGCTTCCCCGCACTCCCGGCACGGCCCCGCGCGGAGACGCGCGGAAACGCGCGGAAACGCGCGGAGGGGGCCGCCGCTCCCTGCCGCCGTCCCGTCCCCGCCGGCCCCCGGCCGCGTCTCCGGCTCCTTCCGGCACCCCGTCCGTCCCCGCGCCGCTGCGCCCGGCGCGTCAGCCCGCCGGGCCGTCCGCGCCCCCGGCCCCGCCCAGTTCGCCGAGGTAACGTCCGGTCTCCGCCGACGCGTTGAGCATGGCGAGGGCCCGGGTGTGCAGGCGCCGCCGCCGCTCCGCGATGGCGGCGGACGCGGAGTCGGGGGAGGTGGCCCCGCGCAGTTCGTCCAGCAGCGGCGCGATCTGCGCCAGCAGGTAACCGCTCCGGCGCAGTTGGTGCACGATGTGGGCGTCGCGGACGTCGTCGGCCGTGTAGGTCCGGTACCCGGTCTCCCGCTCCCGCCCGGGGCGCAGCAGTCCGGCCCGCTCCCACCGGCGCAGGGTGGCGGGGCGCAGGCCGAGCCGGTGGGCCAGGGCGCCGACGGTGGTGGAGCGGTGGGCCGGAGATGAAGCGGGCCCGGGGGTCAGCTCGGCGAGGGCGCGTTCGATGGCGTCCAGGGTCCGGCGGTCGGCGAGCAGGTCGGCGTGGCTGACGTCCAGGGCGGTGAGCGCCTCCTCGGTGGCCCCGGTGTTGAGCAGCGTCATGATCCGCCGTGCCGTGGCGTGGCCGTGGGCGGGGACGAGGGCGAGGAAGGTGCGCAGCGCCGCCGCGTGCAGGGGCGTGTAGCGGCGGTAGCCAGTGGGGGTGCGGTCGGCGGCCGGGAGGATGCCGGCGGCCTCGTAGTTGCGGACCGCCTGTCCGGACAGTCCGTGCGGCCGCGCGAGGTCGACGGGTCGCATCGCATCCCCTCCAGGTGTCGCTCCGTTTGAAGGTCATCCGGTTGGTCGGCCCTTGTCCACGGGCCGTTTCCGGGTCGTCCGGCGTCCGAACCCTCAACCGTCGCGTCAACGATAGCGTCGAAGCCATGATGACGGATGACTTCCCGTACCCGGCCGTCGACCGGTTCCTGGCCCGGCGCCCCCGCCCGCCGCGCGTGCTGGCGCTGGGCGAGCCGCGGCACGGCGTGGAGACCTTCCCGCTGCTGCGCAACGCCCTGCTGCGCGGGCTCGTCGAGCACCGGGGGACCCGCCTGGTGGCCCTGGAGTCGGACTGCCTCAGGGGCCGCATGGTCGACACCCATGTGCGCGGCGACGGCACGGCGCTCGGCCCGACGATGTCCCGGGGCTTCAGCCACGGCTGGGGGGACTGGCCCTCGAACCGGGCCCTCGTGGAGTGGCTCGGCGCCCGCAACCGCGGCCCGGGCCCGGAGGACGCGGTGCGGTTCGCCGGGTTCGACGCCCCCATGGAGATCACCGGCGCCGAGAGCCCCCGCGCGGCCCTGCGCCTGCTGCACGGCTTCCTCACGGACCACGCCCCGTCGGTGCCCCATCCCTGGGAACGGATCGACGCCCTGCTCGGTGACGACGCGCGCTGGACCCATCCCCGGGTGATGTGGGAGCCGTCCCGCTCGGTCGGGGACACGGCCGACGCCCGGGAGCTGCGGGTGATCACCGACGACCTCCGCCGGCTGCTGGCCGGGGCGGCGCCCCGGTACGCCGCCGGGGACACGGCCGGGGCCCTGAGCGACGCCGAACTCGGCGCGCGCACCGCGGCTGGGCTCCTCGCCTACCACCGGGTGCTGGCGGAGACCGGTCCGGAGGACCGGATGTCCCGGGCGCTGGGACTGCGGGACACGATGATGGCGGAGAACCTGGCCGCCCTCGCGGACCGTGAGCGGGGCCGCGGTCCGCTCCTCGTCTTCGCCCACACCCAGCATCTGCGCCGGGGGGTCGCCTCGGTGCGGATGACCGGGGTGCGGCCGGCCTGGAGCCCCGCGGGCGCGCACCTGGACCGCGCCCTGGGGCCGGAGTACGTGGTGATCGCGCTGGCGATCGGCTCCGCACCGCACCTGGGGATCGACGCGCCGCCCCCGGACAGCGTGGAGGGTCGGCTGTGCGCGGCCTCGCCGGAGCCGAGGCTGGTGTCCGGCGGCGAACTGGCCCGGCTGCGCGCGGAGTCCGGGGACCTGACGGCGCGGAGGACGGACGACTTCGCGTACTTCCCGCTCGATCCGGACGGTCTCGACGACTACGACGCGATCCTGTTCCTCCCCCGGCTCGCCCCTCCCCCGCCCGGGGCGGCGGCGCCGTAGGCTTCCGGGCGGGGCGGCCGGTCCGGGGAGCGGGCGGCCGGGAGCGCCCGGCTCCGCCCGGTGACCGGCGGTGCCCGCCGGGGGCGCCCGTCAGGACGCACAGGGCGCCTCCTCCCCGGCGCCGGGGCCGGGCACCAGGACGGCGCGAAGGCGCCGGACGCCCTCCCGCCACTCCGCCGCGTCGGACGTCTCGTCCCAGAGCTCGGCGAGTTCCGACTCCTCGGACAGCACCCGGGTGAGCGCGTCCGCGGCGAGCCGCCGGAGGTCGTCGCCGAAGGGCGGCAGGGGCTCGGCGGGCCCGTAGCCGGTGCTGACCGGTTCGCCGCCTGGGCACTGGGCCGCTATCAGCGCGGCCGCCGCGACGGCCTCCTCGGCCTCCGGGCTGTCGAGGAACTCCACGGCCCCGGCGGCCCGCTGGAGGGTCATCCGGAGGAACTCCGCGCGCCCCTCCCGGTCCGTCCCGTCCAGGGTGCCGGCGAAGTCCGCGGCGGTGTCGTTCTCGAAGGGGCCGATGTCCCAGGTGCCCATGGTGTACTCCTCGGGTCGATGTGCGGTGATCATCGCACCGGCCACTGACAACGGCCGTCACGGTGCGGTCGGCCGGAAGAACGGAGGACACGGGTGTGGTGGACCTGACGGAGAGGGTCGTCGGACTGGTCGAGGAGGTGCTGGGCCCCGAGGTCGTCGGCATGTATCTGCACGGCTCCTCCGTGCTCGGCGGCCTCCGCCCGGCCAGCGACGTGGACGTGCTGGTCGTCTCCCGGCGGCGGCTGGGCGGGGACGAGCGGCGGGCCCTGCTCGGGGGCCTGCTCGGCATCTCGGGGGACGCGAACGGCGCGCGCCCGGTCGAGCTGGCCGTGGTGGTGCGGTCCGAGGTCCGGCCGTGGCGGTACCCGCCGGTCTGCGACTTCCTCTACGGGGAGTGGCTGCGCGCCGACTACCGGGCCGGGCTGGTCCCCGGGCGGGAGCCGATGCCGGATCTGGCCCTGCTGATCACCATGGCGCTGGCCGGTGACCGCCCCCTCACCGGTCCGCCCCCGGGCGAGGTCCTGGCCCCGGTGCCGTGGGCCGACGTGGTCCGGGCGAGCCTGGCCGGCGTCCCCTCCCTGCTCGACGACCTGGCCGACGACACCCGCAACGTCCTGCTGACCCTCGCCCGGATCCGGGCCACCCTCGCCACCGGGCGGATCATGCCCAAGGACGCCGCCGCCGACTGGGCCCTGCCACGGCTGCCGCCCGAGCACCGCCCGCCCCTGGCCCACGCCAGGCGGCTCTACCTCCACCACCCCTACGCCGGGGAGAGCTGGAGCGGCGCCCTGCGGGACGGGGTGCGCCCGCACGTGGAGCTGATGCTCGCCGGGATCGACCGGGCGGCGCGCGGGGAGGACCGATGACGCTGTGGATCGTCGAGCACGCCCCCGGACCGCGAGGGTGCCCGAGGGTGCTGAAGGGCGTGCTGAACCGGCCGTGGGCGTGGAACGTCCACGATCCCGCGCCGCCGTCGGCGACGCCGCCCGGGGACTACGTGCTCACCACGCGGCACCGGACGTTCGACGTCGACCACTGGGGGGTCAACTGGATGGCCTCGGAGGACTTCGTGCGGATCTGCCGGGGGTTCGGGCTCCGGGTGACCCCGGTTCCCGTCCGGGTCCTGCTGTCCGGCGGGGTGCCCACGGCGAAGCGCTACTTCTACCTGCTGTGGTCCGAGTGGGCCTCGGTGGTCGACCGGGAGGCGTCCGCGTACACGGTCGACACCGACCTCGTCACCGGGGAACCCCTGTACCACCGGCACTTCCCCTCCTTCCCCGTCCTGCTGTCCGTCGACGCCTTCGTGGTCGACCCGGCGAGGATCCCGCGGGCCGCCGCCTTCCGCTGCCCCGACCTCGACCACGCGCTGGTGTGCGGGGACGCGTTCAAGCGGGCCTGCGAGGACGCCGGTCTGCTGGGCCTCGGGTTCCGGGACGTCACCGGCTACACCAAGGCCGGGTTCTGGGGGTAGCGACAGGGCGGGCCCCGCGGCCCGGGAGGGCGGCGGGGGCCCGCCCGCTCCGGGCCGCGGCGGGCCCGGGGGCGCCTACAGGGTGCGCTCCAGACGGTCGGCGACCAGCTTCACGAACCGCGCCGAGTCCTTCGGACGGCCGCCCTCGGCCAGCACGGCGAGGGAGTACAGCAGTTCGGCGGTGTCGGTGAGTTCCCCGCGGTCCCCGCCGCCGGTGTGGGCGCGGTTGAGGGCCTTCACCAGCTGGTGCTCCGGGTTGAGTTCGAGGATGCGCTTGGCGTGCGGGATCTCCTGGCCCATCGCCCGGTACATGTTCTCCAGCGCGGGCGTCAGCTCGTCCGCGTCGGAGACGACACAGGCCGGGGAGACGGTCAGCCGGGCGGAGAGCCGGACCTCCTTGACATCCTCGCCCAGGTGCTCGGTCATCCAGCCGAGCAGTCCGGCGTACTCCTCGGACCGCTTGTCCTTCTCCTCGTCGGACGCCGCGTCCTCGCCCTCCGTGAGGTCGAGTTCGCCCTTGGCGACCGAGCGCAGCGGCTTGCCGTCGTACTCGCCGACGGCGTCGGCCCACACCTCGTCGACGGGGTCGGTCAGCAGCAGCACCTCGATGCCCCGGGCGGTGAACGCCTCCATGTGCGGGGAGTTCTCCAGGGCCTGGCGGGACTCGCCCGTCAGGTAGTAGACGGCGTCCTGCCCGTCCTTCATCCGCTCCGCGTACTCCTTGAGCGTGGCGGGCCGCTCGGCGTCGTGCGTGGTGGCGAAGGAGGAGACGGCGAGCAGCGCGTCGCGGTTGTCGGGGTCGGTGACCAGGCCCTCCTTGAGGACGGCGCCGAACTCCCGCCAGAAGGTGGCGTAGCGGTCGGGCGCGGACGCCATCATGTCCTTGACCGCGGAGACGACCTTCTTGGTCAGGCGGCGCTGGATCATGCGGATGTGGCGGTCCTGCTGGAGGATCTCGCGGGAGACGTTCAGCGAGAGGTCCTGCGCGTCGACGACGCCCTTGACGAAGCGCAGGTGCGGCGGGAGCAGTTCCTCGCAGTCGTCCATGATGAAGACGCGCTTCACATAGAGCTGGACGCCGCGCTGGTGGCCCTGGGTGAACAGGTCGTGCGGGGCGTGCGAGGGGATGAAGAGCAGGGCCTGGTACTCGAAGGTGCCCTCGGCCTGGAGACGGACGGTCTCCAGCGGGTCCCGCCAGTCGTGGCTGATGTGCTTGTACAGCTCGTGGTACTCGTCCTCGGACACCTCGTCGCGCGGGCGCGCCCACAGCGCCTTCATCGAGTTGAGCGTCTCGGCCTCGGGCGTCTCGCCGTCCTCGCCCGGCGCCGCGGTGGGCAGCAGGCGGACCGGCCAGGTGATGAAGTCCGAGTACCGCTTGACGATCTCCTTGATCTTCCAGGTGGAGGTGTAGTCGTGGAGCTGGTTCTCGGAGTCCTCGGGCTTGAGGTGGAGGGTGACGGAGGTGCCCTGCGGGGCCTCCTCGACCCGCTCCAGGGTGTACGTGCCCTCACCGCGCGAGGTCCAGCGGGTGCCGTGTTCCTCGCCCGCGCGCCGGGTGAGGAGGGTGACCTCGTCGGCCACCATGAAGCCGGAGTAGAAGCCGACGCCGAACTGGCCGATGAGCCCGTCGGCGCCCGCGCCGTCCCGCTCCCGCAGCTCGCGCAGGAACTGGGCCGTGCCCGAGTTGGCGATGGTGCCGATGAGCCGGGTCACCTCGTCGTACGACATGCCGATGCCGTTGTCCCGCACGGTGAGGGTGCGGGACTCGCGGTCGACGTCGATCTCGATGTGCGGGTCGGACACGTCGACGTCGGGCGCGTCGTCCTTCAGGGAGGCGAGGCGGAGCTTGTCCAGCGCGTCGGAGGCGTTGGAGACGAGCTCGCGGAGGAAGACGTCCTTGTTCGAGTAGACCGAGTGAATCATCAACTGCAGGAGCTGACGGGCCTCTACCTGGAACTCAAACGTTTCGGTCGACATGGCGGGTGGCTACCTCACAGGTCCGCGGTGATCCGTACTGGCGGAGGCCACTCTAAAACAGCCGCCCCCGGATTCCGCAGGCGTTCCGGTCAGTCGTCCGGCACGGCGGCCTCCTCCGGCCACGCGGTGAGGGCGCCGGGCGGGTCGAGGCGCGGAATCCGTTCGTCGTCGCCCGTGTCGGGCGGGACGGCCTCGACGGCGACGACGAGGCGGTCGGCTCCGGTGCCGAAGAGTCCCTCCCTCCGCGTCGAGCCGGGCGTTGGCGGTCTCCATGGCACGCGGCCGCGGCGCGAACTCGGCCCCGGCCTCGCCGTCCGGCATCTCGTGGAGCGTGACCCTGGCCGTGAACAGCGGCCGTACGGGGGCCCTGTGGCGCTCGCCCCGGCTGTGGGCGGGGAGTCGGTCCAGGACCACGTGAGGTCGAGCGGGTCGCGGGCGGCCCCGGCGCCGAGCGCCTCCCGGGACCGGGCGGAGCGCGCCGGGCCGTACGCCTCGCCGGGGGTGAGCAGGGCGCGGTGGTGGAAGCGGTGGTCCGGGTGGTCCCGGAAGAGGTCGGTGAAGGCGGCGCGGGCCGCCCGGTGCACGGCGTCGGCGAGGTCGTCCTCGGCCCGGACCACGGCGGGGCCTTTCGCGACGGGGGTCGAGGGGCGGGTGCGGTGGCGGGTGCGCCGGAGGGCGGGAGTGCGGGTGCGGTGGCGGGTGCGGTGGCGGGTGCGGTGGCGGGTGCGCCGGAGGGCGGGAGTGCGGGTGCGTCCGACGGCGGCGGGTGGACGCGCCGCGCCGGCCGCGGTCGGCCGGGCCCGGTGAGGTCCGCCGGAAGGGGCCGGTGAGGTCCGGACGGGACAGGGCCGGACGGGCCGGGGACGGGGGCGCCCGAGGCGCGTCCGGAGCGGGTGCCGGGACGGGGCCGCGCCGCGCGGGCCGGCGCCCCGCCGGGACGTCACCGCACCGCCGGGCGACCGGCCCGGCCCGCGTACGCTGGTGGGCGTGTGTGCCGCCCGTCTGCATCGTGTCGCCGTCCTCGTCCTGGAGGGTGCCAAGCCGCTCGACGTGGGGATCCCCGCCCAGGTGTTCACCACCCGGGCCAGCATGCCGTACGAGGTGCGGGTGTGCGGCGCGGTCCCCGGGCTGGTGACCGGCGGCGACGGGCTGTCGTACCACGTGGCGCACGGACTGGACGCGCTGGCGTGGGCCGACATCGTCTTCGTCCCCGGCTACCGCTTCCCCGACCGCGACGATCCGCCCCGGCCCGTGGTCGAGGCGCTGGCGGCGGCGCACGCGCGGGGCGCGCGGCTGGCGGCGATCTCCACCGGCGCGTTCGCGCTCGCCGCCACGGGGCTGCTCGACGGGCGGCGCGCCACCACCCACTGGCACTACTCACGGGCCCTGGCGGCGAAGCACCCCCTGGTGCGGGTCGACGAGAACGTGCTCTTCGTCGACGAGGGCAGCGTCCTCACCTCGGCGGGCGCGGCCTCCGGCATCGACCTGTGCCTGCACATCCTGCGCGGGGACCTCGGGGTGGCCGCCTCCAACCACGCGGCCCGGCGGCTGGTCGCCGCGCCGTACCGCAGCGGGGGCCAGGCGCAGTACGTGCCGCGCAGCGTGCCCGAGCCGCTGGGCGAGCGGTTCGCGGCCACCCGGGAGTGGGCGCTCAGGCGCCTGGGCGAGCCGCTCACCCTGGAGGCGCTGGCCCGGCACGCGGCGGTGTCGCCGCGCACCTTCTCGCGGCGGTTCGTGGAGGACACCGGGTACACACCGATGCAGTGGGTGATGCGCGCCCGGATCGACGTCGCCCGCGAGCTGCTGGAACGCTCGGAGCTGAGCGTCGAGCAGATCGCCGCCGACGTGGGCCTGGGCACCGGCGCGAACCTCCGGCTGCACTTCCAGCGCATCCTCGGCACCACGCCGAGCGAGTACCGGCGCACCTTCGCACGGGGGGAGTGAGCGCGCGCCCGGGGAGCGTCCGGAGCGCCCCCGACGGGTCCTCCGGGTGCCCCGGAGGGTCTTCCGGACCGTTCACGACAGCGCTCCGGGGGGCGTGGCGCGATCCTTGCGAACCGTGGCGCTCCTGCCGCTGCCACGGGCCGCGGCGCCGGGCGAGGCTGGTGGGGAACCGAAGGGACTCCATCATGACTCGCATCGGCATCAACGGATTCGGCCGCATCGGACGCAATGTGCTGCGCGCCCTGCTGGAGCGCGACAGCTCCCTTGAGGTCGTCGCCGTCAACGACCTCACCGACCCCACCGCCCTCGCGCGGCTGCTCGCCTTCGACACGACGGCCGGGCGGCTGGGCCGCCCCGTGACCGTGGACGGGGACACCCTCGTCGTCGACGGGCGCCGCATCCGGGTGCTGGCCGAGCGCGAGCCGGCCCGGCTGCCCTGGGCCGAGCTGGGCGTGGAGATCGTCCTGGAGGCCACCGGACGCTTCACCTCGGCCAAGGCGGCCCGCGCCCACCTGGACGCCGGCGCCAGGAAGGTGCTGGTCGGCGCGCCGTCGGACGGCGCCGACGTGACGCTCGCCTACGGCGTCAACAACGACGCGTACGACGCGGAGCTGCACACCATCGTCTCCAACGCGTCCTGCACGACCAACGCGCTCGCGCCGCTGGCCTCGGTGCTGGACAAGCTGGCCGGCATCGAGCACGGCTTCATGACGACGGTGCACGCCTACACCCAGGAGCAGAACCTCCAGGACGGCCCGCACCGCGACCCGCGCCGGGCCCGTGCCGCCGGGGTCAACATCGTGCCGACCACGACGGGCGCGGCGAAGGCCATCGGCCTGGTGCTGCCGCAGCTCGACGGGAAGCTGTCCGGCGACTCGATCCGGGTGCCGGTGCCGGTGGGCTCGATCGTGGAGCTGAACACCACGGTCGCCCGCGACGTGACCCGCGACGAGGTGCTCGCCGCGTACCGCGCCGCCGCCGAGGGGCCGCTCGCGGGTGTCCTGGAGTACTCGGAGGACCCGCTGGTGTCGGCCGACATCACGGGCAACCCGGCCTCGTCGATCTTCGACTCGGAGCTGACCCGCGTCGACGGCCGGCACATCAAGGTCGTCGCCTGGTACGACAACGAGTGGGGCTTCTCCAACCGGGTGATCGACACGCTGGAGCTGCTCTCCGCCCGCTGACCGGGCGACATCGCGGCCCGTCCGGGGGTGGACCCCGGCAGCCGGTTTCCGGCCGCCGGGGTCCACAGGTCACAATGGGTGGATGAGCAATTCCCATGTTTTCTTCGACATCGACATCGACGGCCAGGACGCGGGCCGGATCGTCTTCGAACTCTTCGAGGACGTGACCCCCAAGACCGCCCGCAACTTCATCGAGCTGGCCACCGGCGAGCACGGCTTCGGCTACAAGGGTTCGCCCTTCCACCGTGTGATCCCGCAGTTCATGCTCCAGGGCGGCGACTTCACCCACGGCACCGGCATCGGTGGCAAGAGCATCTACGGCGCGAAGTTCGCCGACGAGAACTTCACCCTGAAGCACACCGGTCCGTACCTGCTCTCCATGGCGAACGCGGGCCCGAACTCCAACGGCTCGCAGTTCTTCGTCACCACGGTCGCCACCCCCTGGCTGGACGGCAAGCACGTCGTCTTCGGCAAGGTCATCCAGGGCACGGACGTGGTGGACCGCATCGAGGGCCTCGGCTCCCCGTCGGGCAGCACCTCCGCGAAGATCACGGTCCGCGACTCGGGCCTGGTCAAGGACTGACCGCGTACCACCAGTGACCGGGAACGCCCCGGGGGTCGTGACGGACCCCGGGGCGTTCCGCCCGTCCGGGACCCGTCCGCCGGGCGCCCGCCGCACCCCGGCGGCCGCCCGGCGGGCGGGTCCTCGCCGTGTTCCCCCGTATGTGCCCCGGGGGCTCAGTGCTCCGTGCGGAGGCCGGGGTGCCGGGTGAGGGACTGGGGGAAGTCGGTGATGACACCGTCGACGCCCAGCGCGGCCATGCGGCGCATCGCGCCGGGCTCGTCGACCGTCCAGACGTTGATCTCCATGCCCAGTGCGTGGACGCGGTCGACCAGCCGCCGGTCGGTCACCGTGTACTGGGCGTTCACCTGGTCGGCCCACCGGCTCAACCGGACCAGCTCCGCGTCGGACGGCCGTTCGGCGTCCAGGAGGCCGACCGGGACAGCGGGCAGCCGGGAGCGGAAGTCCCGGGCGTCCTCCGGCCGGAAGGACTGCACGGCGAGCCGGTGCCGGGCGAGGGCCTGCCGGAGGTAGCGCGGACGCTGCCGCAGTTCGCCGGCGAGGTCCGCCGGGAGCCCGGTGTAGTGCGAGCAGGGGCTGATCTCGGCGAGCAGTCCGGTGCGGGTGCCGTCCAGCCGCGCGATCACCTCGTCCACGGTGACGATCCGTTCGCCCGCGAAGTCCCGGTCGAACCAGGACCCGGCGTCCAGCCGCCGCAGTTCGGCCCAGGTGAAGTCGGAGACCCGGTACCGGGGGCGGCCGGGGAAGACCTCCTCGACGTCGGTGGTGCGCTCCATGGTGCAGTCGTGGAAGTCGACCAGGCGGCCGTCCCTGGTCCGCTGGACGTCGATCTCCACGAAGTCCGCCCACTGCGCGACCGCCAGTCCGACGGCGGCGGCCGTGTTCTCGGGCGCCATGCCCGACGACCCGCGGTGCGCGATGACGTCCGGCCCCGCCACGCGGTCCGGCCGCCGCGCGCCGGCCTCCGGCCGCGGGACACCGGGCCGCGCGCCCCCGGGTCCCGCCGCGCCCGGCCCGGCCGTGTCCGAGGGGGCCGTGTCCGAGGGGGCCGCGGCGGTCGGCCCCCGGTCCACCCGTACCGCCCCGTGCTCCCCCATCGCTCCGGCGGCGTGGGCGCCCGTCGGTGCCACCGCCAGGGCCAGGCCGCTCAGCAGGGCCACGACCACTCCGTCACGCCGTCCACTCGTCCGTCCCATGCCGGCCTCCCGGGTCCGCTGGACTCCCGGCAGCGTTTCGGCCGGAGGTTACGGGCGCCCCGCCGCCGCATGGCGGCGCCCCGAACCCCGGCGGGCGGGCGGACCCCCCGCCGCTCAGCGCCGGGCGAACGCCAACACCGCGAGCAGCGTGATCGGCTGACGGGTCGACAGATAGAGGTAGGGCGCCGGATGGCCGGGGTGGTGCAGCTCGATGCGCAGCGCCGTGGGGACGTAGCCGCGCAGCAGCATCGCGGCCCGCCCGTCGGCCCGCCGGGTGCGCCACAGGAACGCCTCCTCGGCGTCCAGGATCTCCGCGAGTCCGAGGGAGGCGAGCGGGAACCGGTGGGAGCCCGCCGTGAGGTGACCGCCCGTCACCACGATGCCGGCCGCCCCGTAGGCGTACAGGCCGAGGGCCGCCAGGGCCGCCGCGGCGCCGAGTCCGGCCGCGGCGGCCACCGGGCCGAGGGGCAGCAGGAAGAGGCCGGTCATCACGGCCAGCAGGGCGGCGAGCCAGTGCCACGTCCTCGGCACGCCGAGTCGCTCTTCGTACAGACGCATGCCGTCAGCCTGTCAGCTCCGTCCGGGGCGGTGCGCACCGCCCCGGCCCCGGCGCCGCCCTCCGCCCCGTCCGGGCTGCGCCGAACGGGGGACAGCGGGAGGCGGCGGGGCACCCGCTCGCGTATGTGGTCAAGCAATGAGGTGTCCACGTACGGAGTCGGAGGTCGGTATGCCCGTCAGGAGAGCACTGGTGCTCGTCGTCAGTGCCGTCGTGTGCGCCGGTGCGCTGGGAGGCGGGTGCGCCCCGCCGTCGCGGGAGGATCCGTCGCCCGCGCCGCAACGGACGGCGGCGGCCCATCCCGGTCCCCCGGCCGTCGTCTTCCGCCCCCTGCCCGGGCTCGGTCCCGGAATGCTGGCGCGGATCCCGGCCGCCACCCGGCAGGTGCTGATGGTCCGGGCGGCGACGGAGGACGCGTCCCGCGGGCGAGCGGTGCTGTACGAGCGGGACCCCGAGCGGGGCTGGAGCGCCGCGGCCGGGCCCTGGCCGACGCACAACGGGCTGCGCGGCTGGACCGACGACCACCACGAGGGCGATCTGCGCACACCCGTCGGCGTCTTCGGGCTGTCGGACGCCGGGGGCAGGCTGCCCGACCCGGGCACCCGGCTGCCGTACGACGAGGACCCGGCGTTCACGGTGGAGGGCGACGGTCATCTCGGTGAGCCCCTGGAGGGGTCGTTCGACTTCGTGATCGCCATCGACTACAACCGGGTCCCCGGCACGACCCCCCTGGACCCCGACCGGCCGATGGGCGACGAGCTGGGCGGCGGGGTGTGGCTCCATGTGGACCACGGCGGACCCACCAACGCCTGTGTCTCCCTGAGCGAGGAGCACATGCGGGAACTGCTGCTCGCGCTGGACCCGGCGGAGCGGCCGGTGGTCGTCATGGGGCCGGAGTCGGCGCTGCGGGACGGCATGGCGTGACCCGGGGATCCCGGTGCCTTCCCCGGGGCCCCTCCTCCGGGCCACTTCCCCGGACCGGCCGGCCGCCCGCCCGCACCCCGGCCCGCGCGGGACCGGGCACGTCCGGAGCGGCTCCCGCCGCGGCCGTGGCCCCGCGTGCGTGCCCCCCGCTCCGGCCCGGGATCCCCGGCCGGTCCTCCCGGCCGGTCCGTACGGACGACCGACCGGCCGGGCGTTCCGTCAGCCGCCCGGCCGGTCGCCCGGCGTACCGCCGCTTCTGCCGCTCCGGCGGGCCGTCCGCGGGCCGGGGCGGGCCGCCGGTGCCGTGCTGGCGCGCACCACCAGCACCGGTTCGGGGCGGACGGGTCCGGCGGCCTCCGCCGCTCCCCCGACGCGACGCAGCAGCCGCGCCACGGCCAGCGCGCCGACCGCGGTGAACGGCTGGGCGACGGTGGTGAGGCCGGGCGCGCAGTAGGCGGCCAGGGCGATGTCGTCCACGCCGACGACGGAGACGTCCTCCGGCACCCGCCTGCCGAGTTCGCGCAGGGCGCGGATCACCCCGAAGGCCATCTCGTCGCTCGCCGCGAAGACCGCGGTCGCCTCGGGGATGCGGCCGAGGACCAGCCCGTGGCGGTATCCGGACTCCGGTGTCCAGTCGCCCTCCAGCACCGGAGGCGCGGTCAGGCCCCGCTCCCGCAGCGCGTCCTGCCAGGCCGTGCGGCGGGCGGAGGCGTCGAGCCACTCCCCCGGCCCGGCCACGTGCCAGACGCTCTCGTGGCCCAGGTCGGTCAGGTGCCGTGTCGCCAGCCGGGCCACCAGCGCCTGGTCGACGGCGACGACCTCGGTGGCCGTCGTCCGCGCCCCGTCGACGGTGACCGTCGGCACGGCGCGGGTCAGTCGTTCGAGCGCCGGGGACGCCCGCACCAGCGGGACGCAGAGGACGACGCCCTCGACGCCCTGGTCGACCAGCCGGGTCAGGGCCTCCGCCACGGCCACCGCGTCCGGCGAGGCGGTCGTGGCACCGGAGACGGCGTAGCCCGCCGCGCGGGCCGCCGACTCGACGCCGAGGGCGAGGCCGGCACGGGAGGCGAAGGTGGTCCGCAGGGTGACCACGCCGATGGTGCGGCTGCGGCCCGAGGAGAGGGCGCGGGCCGCGTTGTTCCTGCGGTAGCCGAGCTGCCCGACGGCGGCGAGCACCCTGGCGCGGGTCTCGGGGCGGACGTGCGGGTGGCCCGCGAGGGTCCGGGAGACGGTCTGCGCCGACACCCCGGCGAGCCGGGCGACATCGGTCATGCCCGGGGGGCGGGCGGCGCCGCCCTCCGGCGCGGTCCGTTCCTCCGCCCGGCCCCCGGCGGTCCCGGGCGTCGTCGAAGCCATCGTGTCCCTCCCGGCGGGCGGTGCGTGCGCGGAGCGCGGCGGTGCGGGCACCGCCGCCCATGCCCCGCAGTGTACGGCCGTCGAGCGGCCATTGGCATCGATAACATCGTCTGCCATAGTTCCGGCCGGGGCCGTAGCGCCGACCCGAGGACACCCTGCTCATTCGGGACGAGGCGGCCCGGAGTCCGAGGGAGGAACGGATGGCATCGATCACACCGAGGGCACCCGATCACACGCCGGTCCTCACCCATCCCGGGGGCCGACTGCTGCGCGAGGGGCGTGAGCACCGCGTGCTGTCGGGCTCCCTGCACTACTTCCGCGTCCATCCCGGCCAGTGGGCGGACCGGCTGCGCAGGATCGCGGCCCTGGGCCTCAACACGGTGGACACCTATGTCCCGTGGAACTTCCACGAGCCCCGGCCGGGCCGGTACCGCTTCACCGGGTGGCAGGACGTGGAGCGGTTCGTCCGGACCGCGCAGGAGACCGGCCTCGACGTCATCGTCCGGCCGGGCCCGTACATCTGCGCCGAGTGGGACAACGGCGGGCTGCCGGTCTGGCTGACCGGCCGGCCCGGCATGCGGCCGCGCTGCTCCCACCGGCCGTACCTGGACGAGGTCGGACGGTGGTTCGACGAACTGGTCCCGCGCCTGGCCGCGTTGCAGTGCTCACGGGGCGGGCCGGTGGTCGCCGTGCAGATCGAGAACGAGTACGGCAGCTACGGCGACGACCGGGAGTACCTCCGCTGGGTGCGGGACGCCCTCACCGGACGCGGCATCACCGAGCTTCTGTACACGGCCGACGGGCCGACGGAGCTGATGCAGGACGGCGGCGCTCTGCCCGGCCACCTGGCGACGGCCACCTTCGGCTCGCACGCGGAGGAGGCCGCCGCGCTGCTGCGGTCGCGCCGCCGGGACGAACCCTTCCTCTGCGCCGAGTTCTGGAACGGCTGGTTCGACCACTGGGGCGAGAAGCACCACGTCCGCTCCGCCGAGAGCGCGGCGGACACCCTCTCCGGCATCCTCGGCGCCGACGGCTCGGTCAGCCTCTACATGGCGCACGGCGGCTCCAACTTCGGCCTGTGGGCGGGCGCCAACCACGACGGAGAGCGCCTCCAGCCGACGGTCACCAGCTACGACTCGGACGCCCCGGTGTCCGAACACGGCGCGCTGACAGCGAAGTTCCACGCCCTCCGTGAGCTGCTGCGTCCGGTGACCGGCGCGCCGGTGCGGCAACTGCCCTCCGATCCGGAGCTGCTGGCGCCCCGTTCCGTCCCCGTCGTCGCGGGCGCAGGGCTGCTGGAGGGGCTGCGGGCGGTGTCCGAGCCGGTGTCCTCGCCCCATCCGCCGAGCTTCGAGGAGCTGGAGCAGGCGTCGGGGCTGGTGCTCTACCGCGCCGAGCCGCTGCTGCCGAACGGCGCCCACCCGCTCACCGTCACCGGCCTGCACGATCGTGCCCAGGTCTTCCTGGACGGCGCCCCGCTCGGCGTCCTCGACCGGGAGGACGGCTCGCTGGAGGTGACCGGCCGGGGCGAACGGGCCTGTCTGGAGCTGCTGGTGGAGAACCAGGGCCGGGTGAACTACGGTCCGCTGCTCGGCGCGCACAAGGGCGTCCTCGGCGGCGTGGCGGTCGGACGGCGCCTGGTGCACGGCTGGACCGCGCGCGGGCTGCCGCTGGACCTCTGGACCCCGGAGGACCTGGAGCGCGCGGTGGCGGCGGCGCCGGGCGGGGACACCGGCGGGTTCTCGACGGCGCGGTTCACTCTCGCCCGGACCGCCGACACCTTCCTCGCCCTGCCGGGCTTCGCCAAGGGGTTCGTCTGGGTCAACGGCACGCTTCTCGGGCGCTATTGGGAGATCGGCCCGCAGCGCACCCTGTACGTCCCCGCGCCGCTGCTGCGGGCGGGGGACAATCTGCTCACCGTCCTGGAACTGCACCGCTCCGGGGACCGTGTCGAGCTGCGCGACCGGCCCGAACTGGGGCCCGCCGAGGAGTACGTGGAGACCTTCTGACCCGCTCCCCGGCCGTCCGGGCTCCCCGCCGCGCCGACGTGCGGTCCCCTCGGCGCGCTGGCCCCACCGTCCGGGGCGGCCCCGGTGGGCGCCCCGTGACCCGGCAGGCTCAGGCGGCGCGCATCCGCGGCGGCACGGACCGCACGGGTTCGGCGGGGGTGCGGACGGTCCGGGCCGGGGTGCGGGTGGGGCCCGCCGGTGTACGGGCGGAACTCACCCGGTAGATGGTCCGCGTCGGATCGGTGAGCGGCTCGCCCAGGGCGATCCGGCCCTCGGCGCGCAGGAGTTCGCAGGTCTCGGTGGGCAGCGCCACATAACAGCCGCCCTTGCCGGTCACCGAGTCCAGCGGGCGCCAGTAGCGGTATCTGCGCCGCCCGTCGGGGTGTTCGGTGACGAAGACCGGGGTGCGGGAGTCGGAGACGATCCGCAGGACGTCGGCGTCGGCGGTGGACGGCGCGGGCGATGCGGCCCGGCGGGTGCGGGCGGAGGACGGGACGCGGGCCGGTATGGGGGCGTCGGCGTGGACGGCGATGAGCGGCATCGGGGGTGACCTCTCCTGGGCAGGGACTCGATCGAGACCCGCGTACCCGGTTCGGCCGGTGTTGATCTCGCTATCCGCATTGTGCGGCACCCCGCCGACAGCGGGGCACTCCGACACTGCCCCGCATCATCCTCCGGTATGCCTCCCCTCATGATCGTCCTTCAACCGCCGCCCTCCCAGCGCCCGTTCCGGACCGCCTCCCTGTCCCGCCGTGCGTGGCGAAGCCCCCGGCCCGCCCCTCGGGCCGGGCGGCCGGCCCGTCGTGCGCCCCCGGACGGCACCGGCGCGCACGCGTCGCGCACGGACCCGCTCCGGGCCGCGGCGGCCAAGGTTCCGCGGCCGTCCGCCGCCGCAGGCACCGACGCGGAATCCGCCATTGCCGTGCGACGGCTCAACCGGCCCGCCGGCGCGTCCTTGTCACCGGCAGGAGCGCGGGGCACTTCCGCGTTCAGGTGCGGCGACGCCCTCCGTCCCGCGACGTCGCGACACCCTCACGAGTCCTTCACGGGACGCACACTTTCCGGCCGAGTCGCGCTTCCGGCGTGACCGGGGGTGCAGACGGTGCCTCGGGGCCGTGCTTAGTCTCCCGGGCCATGCGATCCTCTCGAACGAGGCACTTCGGTCTCGCCACGATCATTGCCCTCGCCCTCGCCCTCTTCGGCATGGCGCCCTCCGCGAGCGCCGCCGCCGCTCCGTCGGCCGAGCTGACCTTCAGCACCGACACGGCCACCACCACGCCCGGCGGCACGGTGAACCTGTCGATGACGCTCACCAACCACAACACCTACGACGTCTGGTTCGTCTACCAGACGATCGACCCGACGTACCTCACCACCATGCGGCCCGACCTGAAGTACAGCTTCACCGGCTGTAGCCTCGCCACGGCCACCGGCCCGGTCCCCTGCACCGGCACCGGCCCGGCCAACCTCGGCCAGAACTACGGCACCACGGTGCCGCCCGGCCAGAGCCGCACCGTCACCCTGACCCTCCAGGTCGCCGCCGACTCCGGCTGCAACGGCAACATCGGCTTCTACTCGTACTACTACGCCGAGTTCAGCGACAGCAGCAGCGTCAACAGCGGCCCCGTGTACACCCCCGAGACCCGGGTCCTCTGCGCCTGAGCACCCCCTCCTCGCGGCCGGTCCCCCCTGGGGGGCCGGCCGTCGGCGTGTTCCCCGGCGCCCGGCCGTGACTTGATCTCGACATCGGGCCGAACGGCTTTCCGCGAGTGGTTCCCCCGGCCGCGGCGGCGCGGATCGCACTCTTTCCGGCGCGGGCATCGCCGCAGCTCCCCAGCGCAGCGGCATACCGGACGGAGCGGTCCGGTGGGGACGAGCCGCCCCGCACGTCCGGAACAGCGCGTTTCCCGAAGGACTGGACACATACGCTTTTCCGTCAAGTTCCGCAGCAGAGACACAAAAGCTCCACACAGACCTCACTATGTGACCCGATGGATGAGGCAACGACCGGCGTCTAGGGGGGCGGCGGCGTGAAGCCATGGGGTGGGAAGCTCCCGACGAGCTCCACCCCTGCCCTTGGGAGGGGATTTCACCGAATGAAGCGGACCATACGCACGACGGCACTGGCAGTGGGGGCGCTCCTCGCCTCGGTCGGACTGCCGGCCGGTGCGGCCCACGCCGACACCGCCGCTCCGCGCGTCGATCTGCGCGTGCTGGTGGTGAGTGACGGCGGGCCGTCCACCGACGCCATAGCCGCCGAGCTGGCGACCGCGGGAACGCCCTACACGAAGATCGACTTACAGAACGCCGCCAGATCCGTGATCAACGCGGGCTTCCTCGCGGACACCGTGGACGGCCGCCCCCGCGCCAAGTTCCAGGCCGTGGTCCTGCCGAGCGACAACCCGTTCCCCGCCGGCTCCGCCGAGATGGCCGCGCTGGCGTCCTACGAGCGGACCTACGACATCCCGCAGGTGGACGCCTACACCTACGCCCGCCCCGAGGTCGGACTCCAGTACGCGGTCGGCACCGGCTACGCCGGCAGCCTCGACGGCACCCGCGCCGAGGTGACCTCCGCCGGTCTGGCCGGGCCCTTCGGCTACCTCGACGGCGGCGTGCCCTTCGAGGACAACTCCCCCACCGTGGGCGAGTCCTACGCCTACCTGTCGACGCCCGCGCCGGGCGCCGACTTCACCCCCTACGTCCAGGCGACGATCCCGGGCCGCACCACCAAGGGCTCACTGGTGGGCGAGTACCGGCACGACGGGCGCCGCGAGCTGGTCGTCACCTTCGTCTACAACCAGTACCAGCAGCAGTTCCGCCTGCTGGCCCGCGGCATCGTGGAGTGGATGACCGGCGGTGTGCACCTGGGCGCGAGCCGCAACTACTTCGCGGTCCACGTGGACGACGTGTTCGCCGCGGACGACCGCTGGGACACCGAGCTGAACTGCACGCCCGGCGACGTGGACTGCCAGCCGGGCGAGGGCGGCACGCCGAACCCGATCCGCATGCTGCCGGCCGACGTCGACCACGCCGCCGCCTGGCAGAGCAGCCGCGGCATCACCCTGGACCTGGCGTACAACGCCTCCGGCAGCGTCGACCACCGCGAGGACAACAACGGCGCCGACCCGCTCGCGGACAAGCTGATCACCGACCGGAACGACTTCCGGTGGATCAACCACACCTACACGCACGCCTTCCTCGGCTGCCTCCAGGACATCAGCGTGGTGCCGTGGAAGTGCGTCACCGACCGGAACGGCAACACCCAGTGGGTCAGCCGCAGCGCGATCTCCGACGAGATCGCCCTCAACCGGACCTGGGGCCAGACGGCCCAGCTCCCCCTGCAGAACGACGAACTGGTCACCGGTGAGCACTCGGGGCTGAAGCTGTTCCCGCAGCAGCCGGTGGACAACCCCAACCTCGGCCCGGCCCTCACCGACCACGGCATCGCCTGGCTCGGCTCGGACAACTCCCGCGACCCCCAGCAGCGGACGGTCGGCTCCGCCACCACCGTCTCCCGCTACCCGATGAACGTCTTCTACAACGCGGGCAAGGCCGCCGAGCAGGTCGACGAGTACAACTGGATCTACACCAGCCGCGCCCAGGGCGGCAGCGGGATCTGCGAGGACAACCCCGCCACCTCCACCTGCCTGTCCGCGCCGCTGAACACCGCCACCGGGTACACGGACTACATCGTGCCGCTGGAGACCCGGATCGCGCTCGGGCACGTGCTCGCCAACGACCCCAAGCCGCACTTCATCCACCAGTCGAACCTGGCCGAGGAGCGCATCGCGTACCCGGTCCTCGACGGTGTCCTGGGCGGCTACGACGACCTCTTCGCGGCCAACACCCCCGTGGTCAACCTGCGGATGAAGGACATCGGCGTCGAGCTGAAGCGCCGCTCCACCTGGAAGACGGCCGTCGACTCCGGCCAGGTCACCGCGTACCGCATCGGTGACGCCGTGACGGTGCAGGCCCCCGCGGGCACCGCGGTCCCGGCCACCATGCCCACCGGCACCGCCAACGGCGGTTCCGGCTTCGGCGCCGCCTACGCGGGCACCCTCTCGGGCTGGACCTCCCCGGCGGGCGGCACCCTCTCGCTGACCCTGCCCACGTCCGCCGCCGGTCCCTCCGCGCTCGCCGCCCCCGGTGGCACGGCCGCCCCGACGCCCGCCGCTCCCCGCACGCGCGTCCCGGCCGGCGTGACCGAACAGGTGCCGTACGGCGCTCAGCGCTGAGTCGCGGAACCGACCACCCCACACCCGGCCGTGGAGCACATCCATGCACGTTTCCCACGGCGCGCGGCGCCCCGGCGCGCCGCGCGTCACCCTCCTCACCGAAGGCACCTACCCGCACAGCCACGGCGGTGTGAGCGTCTGGTGCGACCAACTCGTGACCGGCATGCCGGACATCGGGTTCGACGTCATCGCCGTCACCGGCACCGGCCGTGAGCCGGTCGTCTGGGACACGCCCGCCCACGTCTCCCGGGTCGTGTCCGTACCCATGTGGGGGCCCGCGCCGGAGGGCCGGGCCCCGCGCGGCCGGGCGGGCAACCAACTGGCCGCCGCCTACGAACAGTTCGTGATGTCGTTGCTGGATCCGCGGGCCGAGGCCGGGTTCGGTCCCGCCCTGTACCGGCTCGCGGACGCCGCCGCGGAGGGCGGGCTCAGCCCGTTCCTCCGCGGTGACCGGGCGATCGGCGTCCTCACCTCCGTCTGGAACCGGCCGGGGCTGGCCGTGCGGGAGGCCCGCCCCACCCTGCACGACGCGGTCACCGCGACCGCGCTCCTGGAGCACGCGCTGCGTCCGCTGGCCGCGCCGCCACCCGAGCACGGGGTGGCGCACGCGGTCAGCGGCGGTGTGGCCGTGCTGCCCGGGCTGGCCGCGCTGGAACGGCACGGTGTGCCGCTGCTGCTCACCGAGCACGGCGTCTACCTGCGCGAACGCTATCTGGGCTATCGCACCGCCCCGTACCGGTGGCCGGTGAAGGCGCTGGTACTGGGGTTCTTCCGGCTGCTGGCCGAGGAGACCTACCGGCGGGCGGCCCTGATCACCCCCGGCAACCGCTACAACCGCCTCTGGGAGGAGCGGGGCGGCGCCGCCCCCAACGCCATCCGGACCGTCTACAACGGGGTGGACCCCGCCGCGTTCCCGCCCGCCGGGCCGGAACCTGACCGGCCGGTGATGAGCTGGGCCGGGCGGGTCGACCCCATCAAGGACCTGGAGACCCTGATCCGGGCCTTCGCCCAGGTGCGTTCCCAACTCCCCGACGTGCGACTGCGGTTGTTCGGCGGCACCCCGCGCGGCGGCGAGGCGTACCGGGAGCGCTGCGAGGCGCTGGCGGAGCAGCTCGGGCACGGCGACGCGGTCACCTTCGAGGGCCGGGTCGACGACATCAAGGACGCCTACGCGGCCGGCAACGTCGTGATGCTCTCCAGCATCAGCGAGGGCTTCCCGTTCACCCTGATCGAGGCCATGTCGTGCGGCAGGGCAACGGTGTCAACGGACGTCGGCGGCGTCCGGGAGGCGGTGGGCGACACCGGACTGGTGGTGCCGCCCCGCGACCCGGCCGCCATGGCCTCGGCGGCGCTGGAGCTGCTCGGCGACCCCGTGCGGCGACGCGCCATGGGCGAGGGCGCCCGGCTGCGGGTGATCGAGCAGTTCACCCTCCGGCAGACCATCGACACCTTCCGCTCGATCTATCTCGAACTGTCCGCGTTCGGCGCACCGGCGACCGGAGCGGCCGTCGTGACGCGGGAGTTCGCCTCCTCGGTGAGGAGCGCGACCGGATGAGCGGCCCCATGCCGCTGGAACCCGGCGGCGCGGAGCAGGACACCCTGGCACTGCGGCTCGCCGACCAGCGCACCCTCACCCTGCACCTGCCGGACCAGCACACCCTGGCGCTGGTCCGGCCCGGCGACGCGGTGCGGCGCGAGGCGGTGGACCGGCTGGCCGCCGACCTCGCCGACCGCATCGCCCCCGCCGTCCACGCCTACGAGGTCGCCGCCCTGCTGGAGTCCGAGGGGCTCACCGGGGAGGTGATCCGGGAACGGTACGGGCACCGCGATCTCTTCTCGCTGGCGGAGGCCCTGTACACGCGCATACCGCGCCGGTTCCCGGAACCGCCGCTCCCGGCCGACCCCTGGCGGCCCGACCACGCGCGCTGCGCGCTGCGCGGCGCCCTGTTCGCGCTGCCCGGCCTCGCCTACGCGCTGGCCGGACGGCTGCTGCCGTCCGCCGGAGTGGTGACGGCGCTGGTGACGGCCGGACTGGTGTCCTGGGCCTGGAACCAGGCCCTGGGCCACCGGGCCTATCTGCGGATGGCGGCCGGCCGCCGGGAGGCGGGCCGCACCCTGCTCAAGGGGGCCCCGCTCGGCGCGGCGGCGGCCGTCGCCGCCGGTGTCCCGCTGGCCGGGTCCGGCGCCGCCGCTCTGGTCGTGGCGGTCCAGTCCGGCTACCTCGCGGCGGCCGGGGTGCTGCTGGTGCTGGGCCGGGAGCGGCTGCTGCTGGCCGCGCTCGCCCCGGTGACCGCCGGCGCCGCGACACTGCCCTGGTGGGAGCCGGGGACGGCGCTGCGCGCGGGGCTGCCGCTGCTGTCACTGCTCGGCGCCCTGGCCGCGGCCGGCTGGGCGCTGCGCACCGTGCTGGCCGAACCGCCGGTCCCGGACGCCGCCCGGCCGAGGCTGCTCCAGTCGCTGCCGTACGGGCTGTTCGGACTGGCGGCCGGTTCGCTGGTCTTCCTGATGGGCCGCCAGTTCCCGTGGGCGGTGATCGTGCTGACCCTGAGCATGGGCCCGGCCGAGTGGCTGCTGTACCGCTACCGGGGACTGTCCGTGGCCGCGCTGCGCGCCACCGCCACCCCGGCCGGCTTCCGGCTGCGCTCCGCCGCCGTCCTCGCCGGCTGCCTGCTGGTGTACGCCGGGCCGCTGGTCCCGGTGGCGCTGCTGGTCGACGCCGATCCCGCCACCCTGGCCCTGCTGGCGGCGGCCCTGTGGGTGTCGCTGCTGCTCCAGGCGTTCGGCACCGCCTGGCCGCCGGCCGCGCTGTGCCTCACCGCGGCGGCGGGGGCGGCCGCGGGCGTGCTGTCGGGCCCGGCTTCCGGGGCGGCCACCGTCCTGGCGCTGTGCTGCGGCGCGGCGGCGCTCTGCCTGACGGTGCTCGCCGTGCGGACCCTAGGGCGGCCGGCCGCCCATGCCTGATCCCGGGCGCCCCCGCGCGCCCCACACCGCCGAGCCGGCGCCCCGCGCCGCGGGACCACCGGGGCGTCCCGTCCCGCCGTCCCCCAGGGCCCCCGGTCCCCGCACCACCGCACCGCCCTCCGTCGTCCGCGGGCACCGCCGGGCCCCGTGCCCGGTGGCGCCCGCGGCCCCGGGTCCCCGCGCCCGGCGCACCACCGACCGTCCCCGCGGCCCGTCCCCACCGCCCGCCGCACCACGAGGCGTCACGCCGTCCCCTCCACGGACCCGCGTCCCGGACCACCGCGCGGGGAACCGGCCCCGGCCGGTTCCCCGCGGCGGGGCACCGGGCCGTCCCGCCGCGCCGCCGCCTCCCCGTCCCCTTCCGTCCGCAGCACGTCCCGTCACCGATCGAAAGGATCACGCGTGACCTCCGCACCGCTCGCCGCCGTCACGGGAGCCGAGGGCTTCATCGGCTCCCACCTCACCGAGGCACTGGTCGCCTCCGGGTACCGGGTCAGGGCCATGGCCCAGTACAACTCCTTCTCCTCCTACGGCTGGCTGGAGACCCTCTCCCCCGAGGTCCTCGACCAGGTCGAGATCGTCCTCGGCGACGTCCGGGACCCCGGCTCCGTCGGCCACCTCGTGGAGGGCGCCGAGTGCGTCTACCACCTGGCCGCGCTCATCGCCATCCCGTACTCCTACCGCGCGCCGCACAGCTACGTGGACACCAACGTCACCGGCACCCTCAACGTGCTGGAGGCGGTGCGCGCCCAGGGCACGCCCCGGCTGGTGCACACCTCGACCAGCGAGACCTACGGCACCGCGCAGACCGTGCCGATCACCGAGGACCACCCGATCAACACCCAGTCGCCGTACGCCGCGTCGAAGGCCGGCGGGGACCGGCTGGCCGACAGCTACCACGCCAGCTTCGGCACCCCCGTGGTAACGCTGCGCCCGTTCAACACCTACGGCCCCCGGCAGTCCATGCGGGCCGTGATCCCCACCGTCATCGGCCAGGTGGCGGCCGGGGAGCGGACCATCACCCTGGGCGACCTGCGCCCCACCCGTGACTTCATGTTCGTCAAGGACACCGCGCGGGCGTTCCTCGCGGTCGGCACCGCGCCCGCCGACCGGGTGGTGGGCCGCACCTTCAACGCGGGCACCGGCGGCGAGATCTCCGTAGGCGACCTCGTCGCGCTGATCGGCAAGGTGATGGACACCTCCCTCGACGTCCGCGAGGACGCCGAGCGGCTGCGGCCCGCGGCCTCCGAGGTGATGCGGCTGGTCGCGGACGCCACCCGGCTGCGGGAGGCCACCGGCTGGAGCCCCGGGCACGACCTGGAGCAGGGCCTGGCGCAGACGGTCGGGTTCTTCCGCGACCCGGCCAACCTGGCCCGCTACAAGACCGGCATCTACAACATCTGACCACCACCGGCACTGAATCGAGGGGAATCCCATGCACGCAGTGATCCTGGCCGGGGGCAAGGGTGTCCGGCTGCGGCCCTACACCACGGCGCTGCCCAAGCCGCTCGTACCCATCGGCGACCAGCACGCCATCCTGGAGATCGTGCTGCGCCAACTGGCCGGGGCCGGCTTCACCGGCTGCACCATCGCCATCGGCCATCTGGGCGAGATCATCCGCGCCTACGTCGGTGACGGCTCCCAGTGGGGCCTGACCGTCGACTACTCCTCCGAGGAGAGCCCCCTGGGGACCATGGGGCCGCTGCTCACCATGCGCGAGCGGCTGCCCGAGCACTTCCTCGTGATGAACGGGGACATCCTGACCGACCTCGACTACGCCGACGTCCTGCGCCGGCACCGCGCCGAGCGGGCCCCGCTGACCATCGCCACCTACGCCCGCAAGGTCCACATCGACTTCGGGGTGCTCACCACCGACGCCAGCAGAGTGGTCGGCTTCACCGAGAAGCCCAGCATGGACTACCGGGTCTCGATGGGCGTGTACGGTCTGTCCCGGGCCACGCTCGACGGCTACACGGCCGGACTGCCCCTGGGCTTCGACGAGTTGGTGCTCGATCTGCTGCGCGCGGACAACCCGCCGCACGCCTACGATTTCGACGGCTACTGGCTCGACATCGGCCGTCCCGACGACTACGACCGGGCCAACGCGGAGTTCACCAGCCGCAAGGCGCTGCTGCTCAAGGGAGCCTGACCACCGCATGCGCATTCTCGTCCTGGGGTCCACCGGCTACCTGGGCACCCATGTCACCGAGCGGCTGCGCGCCCTGCCGGGCGCGCGGGTGCTCGGCGGCGGCCGGTCGCCCGACGCCGAGGTCCCCGTCGACCTCGCCACCGTCCCGGCGGAGCGGCTGGCCGCGCTGCTGGAGGCGGCGGCGCCCGACGCCGTCGTCAACTGCGCGGGCGCCGTCAGCGGTGACCCGGTCTCCCTCGCGGAGGTCAACGCCCGCGGCCCCGCCGTGCTCTGCGCGGCGCTGCGCCGGTCCCGTCCCGGGGCGCGGCTGGTGCACCTCGGCTCGGCGGCCGAGTACGGGCCCGGCGAGGGGCGGGTGCCGACCGCCGAGTCGGCGCCCACCCGGCCCGTCACCGCCTACGGCGCCACCAAACTGGCCGGCACGGTGGTCCTGACCGTGTCCGGGCTGGACGCGGTGGTCCTGCGGGTCGGCAACCCGGTGGGGCCGGGCGCCCCGGCGGGCGGTCTGCCCGGCAGGGTCGCCGGGCTGCTGCGCGAGGCGGGCTCCGGCCCGGAGGCGGTGCTCAGACTGGGCGACCTCTCGGCGTACCGGGACTTCGTGGACGTCCGCGACGTCGCGGGCGCCGTGGAGCGGGCGGTGACCGCCGACGGTCCGCTGCCGCGGGTGCTGAACGTCGGCGGCGGACGGGCGGTCCGGGTGCGCCGGCTGGTGGACACGCTCGCGGACATCGCCGGGTTCCGGGGCCGGATCGAGGAGCGGGGCGCCGGTTCGTCCCGCTCGGACCAGGTGTCCTGGCAGTGCTCCGACATCGGCGCCGCCCGCGAGGCCCTGGGCTGGCGGCCCGCGCACACGCTCGACGAGTCCCTGGACGCGCTGTGGTCGCACCGCCCCGTGCCTGCCGCCGGACCCGCGGACGAGGGCCGGACGTCGTGAGTCTCCTCGTCCCGCTGTACGTCCATCCGGCCGAGGACCCCGGCGCCTGGCACCGGCTGATCACCGCCGCGGACCGCACCTACGCGGTGGTGCTCAACCCGGCCGACGGCCCGGGCGACACGCCCGACCCGGCGTTCACCGCGGCGGCCGGGGCGCTGCGGGCGGCGGGCGCCCGGCTGCTGGGCTACGTCGACACCGACTACGGCACCCGGCCGGCCCCCGACGTGCTGGAGGACCTGGCCCGGCACCAGCGCTGGTACGGGACCGACGGCTGCTTCCTCGACCGGGTCAGCGCGGCCGAGTCGGGGCTGGCGGAGTACCGGCGGCTGGTGCGGGCCCTGCGGCGGCACGGCGCCGACCCCGTCGTGCTGAACCCGGGGGTGCACCCGGCGCCCGGCTACGCCCGGTTCGCGGATCTGCTCGTCACCTTCGAGGGTTCGTGGACGACGTACGTATCGGCGTTCAGCCGCCCGGACTGGACGCAGCGCCACCCACCGGAGCGCTTCTGCCATCTGGTGTACGGCGTGCCCGAGGCACTGACGCCGCTCGCCGTGCGCACGGCGGCCGAGCGCGGTGCCGCCGTCTCCGGTCCCGTGACCGGGGAACTGCCCAACCCCTGGGCCCGACTGACCCCCGTACTGACAGGAGTGCAGTGATGAACCCCCGGATCTGGTTACGCACGGCGCTGGGAGCCGCCCTGGCGGCCCTAGTGCTGGCGGGATGCGCCGGAACGGATGACGGAACCGGCAGGGAGAGCCACCGCGCCGGGCACACCCCGGCGCCGGGGACCGGCCAGCGGTCCGCCCTGTGGCAGCCCCGGCCGGGCCTGGCCTGGCAGTGGCAGCTCAACGGGCCGGTCCAGGAGACGGCCGACGTGCCGGTCTACGACATCGACGGCTTCGAGAACTCGGCGGCCGACGTCGCCCGGCTGCACCGGGCCGGACGCAAGGTGATCTGTTACATCAACGTCGGCGCCTGGGAGGACTACCGGCCGGACGCCGACGACTTCCCGGAGCGGGTGCTGGGCGGGACCAACGGCTGGGCGGGCGAGCGCTGGCTCGACATCCGCCGGGTCTCCGTGCTCCGCCCGATCATGGAGCGCCGCTTCGACATGTGCCGGGACAAGGGCTTCGACGCGGTCGAGCCCGATCTGGTGGAGGCCTACGGCAACAAGTCCGGCTTCCCGCTGACCGCCCGCGACCAGTTGGTCTACAACCGCATGATCGCCGACATCGCTCATGAGCGCGGGCTGTCGGTGGGGCTCAAGAACGACCTGCCGCAGATCCCCGAGCTGGTGAAGTCGTTCGACTTCGCCGTCAACGAGCAGTGCGCCGAGTACGGGGAGTGCGACCGGCTGACCCCGTTCATCGAGGCGGGGAAGGCCGTGTTCCACGTCGAGTACTCCGGCACGACCCGGGGGTTCTGCCCCGAGGCGCGCAGCCTGGGGCTGTCCTCGATGCTGAAGAAGCCCGACCTGGACCCCTGGCGCAAGCCGTGCTGATGGCAGGATGAGGCCATGAGCGTAGTCAAGATCAATGTGCTGACCGTCCCCGCCGAGCAGCGCGAGCTGCTGGAGCAGCGCTTCGCCGCCCGGGCCCACTCCGTGGAGAACTCCGACGGCTTCGAGTGGTTCGAACTGCTCCGGCCGGTCGAGGGCACCGACCAGTACCTCGTGTACACGCGCTGGCGTGACGAGGAGTCCTTCACGGCGTGGATGGAGGGCCCCCGCAAGGAGGCGCACCAGGGCGGTGGCGACCGTCCCGCGCCCGCCGCGACCGGTTCCACGCTGTGGTCCTTCGAGGTGGCCCAGCAGGCGGCGCCGAAGGGCGAGTGAACGCGGAGGAGGCGGTGGTCACCGGCCCGAGGGCCCGGTGACCACCGCCTCCTTGCGTCTCCGCGCGGCCCCGCCGCGCTCAGGCGAGCTGGACGAGGAGGTCGCCGCCCTCCACCTGCTGGACGCGGTTGATGGCCAGCCTGCTCACCGTGCCGGACTTCGGGGCGGTGATGGCGGCCTCCATCTTCATCGCCTCGATGGTGGCCACGGTGTCACCGGCGGCGACCTCGTCGCCCTCGGCGACCGCGAGGGTGACCACACCGGCGAACGGGGCCGCCACATGGCCCGGGTCCGAGCGGTCGGCCTTCTCGGTGACCGGGATGTCGGAGGCCGCCGCCCGGTCGCGCACCTCGATGGGCCGCAACTGGCCGTTGAGCGTCGACATCACGGTGCGCATCCCGCGCTCGTCGGCGTCGCCGATGGCCTTGAGCTCGATCAGCAGACGCACACCGGGTTCCAGGTCGACGCTGTACTCGGTGCCGGGGCGCAGCCCGTAGAAGAAGTCCTTGCTGTCGAGGACGCTGGTGTCGCCGTAGGCCGCGCGGTGGGTGTCGAACTCCCGGGCCGGGCCCGGGAACAGCAGCCGGTTGAGCGTCGCCCGGCGGTCCTTGGCGAGTCCGGTGCGGTCCTCCTCGCCCAGCTCGGGCACCGGGCGGGATCCGGCGCGTCCGCGCAGCGCCCGGGTGCGGAACGGCTCCGGCCAGCCGCCGGGCGGCGTGCCCAGCTCGCCGCGGAGGAAGCCGATGACGGAGTCGGGGATGTCGAAGCGGTCCGGCGACTCCTCGAAGTCCTCCGGCGCCACCCCGGCGCCCACCAGGTGCAGGGCCAGGTCCCCGACGACCTTGGACGACGGGGTGACCTTGACCAGGCGGCCGAGCATCCGGTCGGCGGCGGCGTACATCGCCTCGATGTCCTCGAAGCGGTCCCCGAGGCCCAGCGCGATGGCCTGGGTGCGCAGGTTGGAGAGCTGCCCGCCGGGGATCTCGTGGTGGTAGACGCGGCCGGTGGGCGCGGCCAGCCCCGCCTCGAAGGGGGCGTAGACCCTGCGGACGCCCTCCCAGTACGGCTCCAGGTCACCGACGGCCTGGAGGTCGAGGCCGGTGGGCCGGGCCGTGTGGTCGGTGGCGGCGACGAGGGCCGACAGCGAGGGCTGCGAGGTGGTGCCCGCCATGGAGGCCACCGCCCCGTCCACCGCGTCGGCACCGGCCTGGATCGCGGCCAGGTAGGTGGCGAGCTGGCCGCCGGCGGTGTCGTGGGTGTGCAGGTGCACCGGCAGGTCGAACTCCCGGCGCAGGGCGCCGACCAGGGTGGCGGCGGCCGGTGCCCGCAGCAGCCCCGCCATGTCCTTGACGGCCAGCACATGGGCGCCGGCGTCCACGATGCGCTCGGCCAGGCGCAGGTAGTAGTCCAGGGTGTAGAGGCGTTCGCCGGGGTCGGACAGGTCGGCCGTGTAGCACAGGGCCACCTCGGCGACCGCCGTTCCCGTCTCCCGTACGGCGTCGATGGCGGGCCGCATCTGGTCGACGTCGTTGAGGGCGTCGAAGATGCGGAAGATGTCGATGCCGGTGGCGGCGGCCTCCTGGACGAAGGCGTCGGTCACCTCGGTCGGGTAGGGGGTGTAGCCGACGGTGTTGCGGCCGCGCAGCAGCATCTGGAGGCAGATGTTGGGCACCGCCTCGCGCAGCGCGGCCAGCCGCTCCCACGGGTCCTCCGCGAGGAAGCGCAGGGCGACGTCGTAGGTGGCGCCGCCCCAGCACTCCAGGGAGAGCAGTTCGGGCAGGGTGCGGGCGACGGCCGGGGCGGCGGCGAGGAGGTCCCGGGTGCGGACCCGGGTGGCGAGGAGCGACTGGTGGGCGTCGCGGAACGTGGTGTCGGTGACGCCGATGGTCGGCGACTCGCGCAGCCGCCGGGCGAAGCCCTCGGGGCCGAGTTCCGCCAGGAGCTGCCGGGAACCGGCCGGCGGCTCCCCGGCGGGCAGCGCCGGCAGCTTGGTCAACGGGTCGATCAGCGCCGGGCGTTCCCCGTGCGGCTTGTTGACCGTGACGTCCGCGAGGTAGGTCAGCAGCTTGGTGCCGCGGTCGGCGGACTGGCGGGCGGTGAGCAGATGGGGGCGCTGTTCGATGAACGAGGTGGTGGCGCGCCCCGCCTGGAAGTCCGGGTCGTCCAGCACCGCCTGGAGGAAGGGGATGTTGGTGGCGACGCCGCGGATACGGAACTCGGCGACGGCCCGCCGGGCCCGGTTGACCGCGGTGGTGAAGTCCCTCCCCCGGCAGGACAGCTTGACCAGCATGGAGTCGAAGTGCGCGCTGATCTCCGTCCCGGCGTGGGTGGTCCCGCCGTCGAGGCGGATGCCGGAGCCGCCGGGCGAGCGGTACGCGCTGATCCGGCCGGTGTCGGGGCGGAAGCCGTTGGCCGGGTCCTCGGTGGTGATCCGGCACTGGAGGGCGGCGCCGCGCAGGGTGATGTTCTCCTGGGCGAGGCCGAGGTCGGCCAGGCTCTCCCCGGCGGCGATCCGCAACTGGGCCTGGACGAGGTCGACGTCGGTGACCTCCTCGGTCACCGTGTGCTCGACCTGGATGCGCGGGTTCATCTCGATGAAGACGTGGTTGCCCTCGCGGTCGACGAGGAACTCCACGGTCCCGGCGTTGCGGTAGCCGATCTGCCGGGCGAACCCGACGGCGTCGGCGCAGATCCGGTCGCGCAGCTCGGGGTCGAGGTTGGGGGCGGGGGCGAGTTCGATCACCTTCTGGTGACGGCGCTGCACCGAGCAGTCGCGCTCGAAGAGGTGGATGACGTCGCCCCGGCCGTCGGCGAGGATCTGCACCTCGATGTGGCGGGGCTCGACGACGGCCTTCTCCAGGAACACCGTGGGGTCGCCGAAGGCGGAGGCCGCCTCCCGGGACGCCGCCTCGATGGACTCGCGCAGCCGGGCGGGGTCCTCGACCCGGCGCATGCCGCGCCCGCCGCCGCCCGCGACGGCCTTGACGAAGACGGGGAAGCCGATGCCGTCGGCGGCCCGGACGAGTTCGTCCACGTCGGTGGAGGGCGCGGAGGAGCCCAGGACGGGCACCCCGGCCTCCCGGGCGGCGGCCACGGCACGGGCCTTGTTGCCGGTCAGCTCCAGGATGTCCGCGCCGGGGCCGACGAAGGTGATGCCCGCCTCCTCGCACGCCCTGGCCAGCTCCGGGTTCTCGGACAGGAAGCCGTACCCCGGGTAGACCGCGTCGGCCCCGGCGCGGCGGGCGGCGGCGACGATCTCCTCCACGGAGAGGTAGGCGCGCACCGGATGGCCGGGCTCACCGATCTGGTAGGCCTCGTCGGCCTTCAGCCGGTGCAGGGAGTTGCGGTCCTCGTGCGGGAAGACGGCGACGGTGCGCGCGCCCAGCTCATAGCCCGCGCGGAACGCGCGGATGGCGATCTCGCCGCGGTTGGCGACCAGCACCTTGCGGAACATTGTCGATCCCTTCAGCCCTGCCGGTGACAAGGACATGGTGTCGTCGGGGCCGCCGGTACGCCATATGAGGCGGGCCACTCGCCCGGTGTGACCTGTGCCCCCTTTTGTCCCGGCGTTCCTCAGCGGACCTTGGCGTCTTTCTTAAGGCTCCTTGAAGAACGCCCCGTGGAGGCCGTATCGGCACGGTGCCCGCCCTAGGCTCTCGGCAACCCCCCACGGTCCCGGTGGGCGCTTCCGCGTCCACCGGGGTCCCCCACGTCCCTCCCGTTCCCGACTCCCGTCCGCCTCCCCCCGCCGCGCCGCCCGTACTCCCCCTTCCTCGGCGCCGTCCTCCGCCCACTCCCGTCGCCCGCTTCCCTCCCGTCCCCACCCCCTCCCCCCGCCGTCCGTCGAGCCGAGGTGTCCGTCGCATGGGTTCCCGCAGAGCCGCCCGCCCGTCCCGTTCCCACGCGCGTCCGAGGCGGCGGCCGGGACGGCGCGGGGCCGCGCTCGCCCTGGGCGCCGCCGTCGTCATGACGGGCGCCGCGCTCACCCTGGCCGTGACCCGGGACGGGGACGGCGGTCCGGCGGAGCGGGTCACCACGAACGCGGTCGCCGGGGCGCAGGGCCCCGCCGGCGGCCGGGACGGTACGGCGGCCCCGGTCCCGCCGTCACCGCGGCCGTCCGCGTCGGCGTCCGTCGCGGACGGGAGCGCGAGCGGGAGGAAGGACAAGGGCGACGGCGGCGCGGGCTCACCGGGCGGAGGCGCCTCCCCCGGCGCGAAGCCCTCTCCCACCGGCACACCCGGCGGCACCTCGGCGGCGGGCCCGTCGGCCACCGGCGGGGCCGCGCCGCCGGACGCGGGCGCACCGCCCGCCCGGCGGCCGTCCGCTCCACCGGCGAGCGGCGGTGGAGGCGGGAACGGGGGCGCCGCCGACGGAGCGGGTACCGGGAAGGGGACGGAGGGGGGATCGGGGACGGACTCCGGCACCGGATCGGGAGCGCGGGACGGGGCCGACAGCACGGAGGAACGGGTGCTGGTCCTGGTCAACGAGGAACGCGCCGGGGCCGGCTGCGCACCGGTCACGGCGAACGGACGGCTGGCCCGGGCCGCCGACGCCCACAGCGACGCGATGGCCGCGAGCGGCGTGATGTCCCACACCGGACCCGACGGCTCGACCATGGCCGACCGGGTCGGGGCCGCCGGCTACGCGTGGTCCGCGCTGGGCGAGAACATAGCCCGGGGGCAGGCCGACGCCGCCTCGGTGATGGCGGCCTGGATGGACAGCCCGGGCCACCGCGCGAACATCCTCAACTGCGCCTTCGAGGAACTGGGCGTCGGTGTGCACACGGGGGACGGCGGGCCCTGGTGGACCCAGAACTTCGGCACGGGCCGCTGACACCGGGCCGCCCGCGCCCTGCTTCCACCCTGCCTCCGGCTCGGGTTGCGGCTGCGGCTGCGGCTGCGGCTGCGGCTGCGGCTGCGGCTGCGGCTGCGGTGAGCCCACCGCGCGGGCACATCGCCGGTCCGGGACCCTGACGCCGAGGGGCGGCGACGCGCCACCTCCGGAGGGGGACAGTACCGGCCCGGCGGTCGGCCACGCCTCCTGCCGACGTCCAGCCGCAGCGGACCGGCGAGCAACGGGGCGGACCGACCGGCGGGCAGCGGGGCGGACCGACCGGCGGGCAGCGGGGCGGAGCGGAACCGTGCTCCCCGGCCGCCCCTCGGCGCCCAGCGGGCGGCCACGGCCCACCGGGCCTCCATCGCGGAGCCCGGTGTCCGGCCTCGTCGCGGAAGCCGGCGCGCGGGGAGCACCGTTCCTCCACCGGCGTCCTGCGGGCCGCCGCCCGGCAGGGCGTGGAGCCACCGTCGGTCAGGTGCCGCCGGCGCGCGTCAGGGTGTGTCACCGCGCCAGTCGAAGCGGGCCGGGTCGCCCGGCCGGGGAGCGTACGCGGCCCGGCCCCCCGGACCGTAGCGGCTCAGTTCCGTCACCAGCGACACCCCTCGGCCCCGTTCCTCCACGGGTGTGTGCGTGATGTCCAGGAGCAGGCCGTCCAGCGGGCCGCCGATCAGCTGGGCGTAGCTGCGCCCCGCCCGTGGCCCCGGATCGTCGTGGTCGGCGCCGTACACCCGGCCCCGCATGAACTCCGCCTCATCCATGCCGACCAGCGTCGCACTCGCCACTGACAACGCCTCCGGACCGGTGCCGGGGCGCGGGTGGCGGCACGGCCGTCCCTTGCCGTGCCGCCATGTACCCACACCATCCGAAACGGCGAGTACCCGACGACCGCCGCCCCACACCTCCCGGCCGCACCGAGTGCCGCCCCGGCCCCGATCCCCGCCCCGGACACCCGCAGGGGCGGCGGAGGGGGCGCCTCCGGGCCGGTCCGGAGGCGCCCCGGAAGGCGGGCCGCCGACCGGCCGACCGGCCCGCGACGGCGGCCCGTCGCACGGCCCGGACGCCGCCGCGGCCCCATCCGCCCCGTGCGCCGTCCGCGCCACCGGCGTGCGCCACGGAGCGCCGCGCGCGGTCTGTCCGATCCGACGGGTCGTCAATACCCTGTGCGGTACAGGCTGTTGTCGACCGAGGAGCACCATGTCCACCACCACGCGGCGGGCCATCGACATCCTCTCCCCCGAGTTCGGGGCCGACCCCTACCCGGCGTACCGCGTGATGCGGGACAGCGCCCCCCTCTTCTGGCACGAAGCCACCCGGAGCTGGATCGTCTCGCGCTACGAGGACGTGGAACGCGTCTTCAAGGACCGGGACGGCGAGTTCACCACCGAGAACTACGACTGGCAGCTTGAACCCGTGCACGGCCGGACGATCCTCCAGTTGAGCGGGCGCGCGCACGCGGTGCGGCGCGCGCTGGTCGCGCCCGCGTTCCGGGGGTCGGAGCTGCGGGACCGGTTCATGCCGGTGATCGAGCGGAACTCACGGGAGCTGATAGACGCCTTCCGGGACACCGGCCGGGCCGACCTCGTCGGTGACTACGCGACCCGCTTCCCGGTCAACGTCATCGCCGAAATGCTGGGCCTGGACAAGGGCGAGTACGAGCGGTTCCACCACTGGTACACCTCGATCGTCGCCTTCCTCGGCAACCTCTCCGGCGACCCCGAGGTCGCGGCGGCCGGGCTGCGCACCCGGATGGAGTTCGCCGAGTACATGATCCCCGTCATCCAGGAGCGCCGGAGGAACCCGGGGGACGATCTGCTCTCGACGCTGTGCGCCGCCGAGATAGACGGCGTGCGGATGAGCGACGAGGAGGTCAAGGCGTTCTGCAGCCTGCTGCTGTCGGCGGGCGGCGAGACGACGGACAAGGCCATCGCCGGCATCTTCGCCAATCTGCTGGCGCACCCGGACCAGCTGGCCGCGGTGCGCGCCGACCGGACGCTGATAGCCCGGGCGTTCGCCGAGACGCTCCGCTGGTCGCCGCCGGTGCACATGATCATGCGCCAGACGGCGACCGAGGTGTCGATCGCCGGGGGCACCGTCCCGGCCGGTGCCACCGTCACCTGTCTGATCGGCGCGGCCAACCGCGACGAGCGCCGCTACCGGGAGCCCGACCGCTTCGACGTGTTCCGGGAGGACCTCACCGCGACGACCGCCTTCTCGGCCGCCGCCGACCACCTGGCGTTCGCCCTGGGGCGGCACTTCTGCGTCGGGGCGCTGCTGGCGAAGGCCGAGGTGGAGACGGGGGTGGGCCATCTGCTGGACGCGATGCCGGACGTACGGCTCGCCGAGGGAGCGGCGGTGACGGTGCGCGGGGTGTTCACCCGGGGCCCGCACACCCTGCCTGTGCGGTTCACCCCCCGCGCCGCCTGAACCCGGTCCGGCCCCCGAGCCCGCACCGGGCGCGCCGCGTCACCGCGACGGGCGGGCGGGGCCGCCGGGGCGGAGGACGGGGGCCGCCGGACCGGGCGGCGGGGGCCGGAGGGTCAGGCGACCACCGACGGGGTGAACCGGGCGGGCAGGGCCGCCAGACCGCGCATCCAGATGGAGGGACGCCAGGTCAGCTCCCCCGGCTCCACCGCCAGCACCAGGTCGGGCAGGCGCTCCAGCAGCGTCTCGACGGCGGTGCGCGCGATGACGTCCGCGAGCAGCGGGGCCGGGTAGGGGCAGCGGTGCTCGCCGTTGCTGAAGGAGAGGTGGGAGGAGTTCTCCGCGCCGACGTGCGCCTCGGGCCAGATCTGCGGATCGGTGTTGGCCGCGGCCAGCCCGAGGACCAGGCAGTCGCCCGCCCGGATCTGCCGCCCGCCGAGCTGGGTGTCGTGCACGGCCCAGCGGCCGATGAAGTTCTGGGTCGGGGTGTCCAGCCACAGCACCTCGTTGAGGGCGTCACCGACGCTGAGCCTGCCGCCCGAGACGTTGAGCGCGAAGCGTTCGTCGGTGAGCAGGAGGCGCAGGGTGTTGCCGATCCAGTTGGCGGTGGGCTGCTGGGCGGCGGCGATCACGGAGATGAGGTCCTGGACGATCTCCTCGTCGGTGAGTCCCGCCGGGTGGGTCAGCATCCGGGAGGTGACGTCGGGGCCGGGCCGCTCCCGCTTCTCCCGGACCAGCCGGTGGATGCGCTCGCCGACGCGGGTGTAGGCGGCCACGGGGTCGTCGCCGTCGGCGGCGTCCAGGGAGATCCGCAGGTCGTCGACGAGTTGCCGGGTGTCGGCGCCGCCGTGCGGCATGCCGCAGATGCGGACGGCGGCGCGCATCGGCAGGGCGTGCGCGTAGGAGCCCATCAGCTCGGCCTGCCCGCTGCCGGCGAAGGCGGCGATGAGCCGGTCGGCCAGGTGGCGGCAGTCGCGGGCCAGCTCGAACTGGTCGACGCCCGCGAGGGCGCCGGTGATCACGCCGGCCCGCCGCCGGTGCTCCTCGCCCTCGGCGAACAGCACCGACGGCTGGTGGCCGACGTAGGGCAGGAGCGGCCAGTCGGCGGGGATGGAGTCCCACTGGTTCCAGCGGCGGGAGTCGCGGGCGAACAGCTCGTCGTGGCCGGTGACATAGCTGACCTCGGTGTAGCCGAGGACCAGCCAGGCGGGGATGCCGCCGTCGAGGAGCACGGGGGCGACGGTGCCGTGCCGGGCGCGCAGGCCGCGGTACAGCTCGGACGGTGTCTGCTGGTACTCCAGTCCGGCGAGGTGCACGGCGTCGCGGTGGGCGGGGCACCCCGGGGCGGGGGCACCTGCGGGGGCGGGACGGGTCTCGGTCACGATGCGCTCTCCTGCGCGAGGGCCTGTTGGTAGAGGTGGTCCACGAGGGTGACCAGGACGTTCTTGCCGGAGGCGCGCACCCGTGCGTCGCAGTCGATCAGGGGGACGTGGCCCGGCAGGGCGAGCGCTTGGCGGATCTCGTCGAGGGGGTGGCGGGCGAGGTCCCCGTCGAAGCGGTTGACCGCGACGACGAACGGGGTGCGGTGGTGTTCCAGCCGGTCTATCGCGTACCAGGAGTCGTCCATCCGGCGGGTGTCGACGAGGACGACGGCGCCGAGGGTGCCGGAGAAGAGCCGGTCCCACAGGAACCAGAAGCGCTCCTGGCCGGGGGCGCCGAAGAGGTAGAGCACCATCCGGTCGTTGAGGCTGATGCGCCCGAAGTCGAAGGCGACGGTGGTGGTGGTCTTGGCGGTGAGGCCGCCGGTGTCGTCGACGCCGATCCCGGCCTGGGTCATCACCTCCTCGGTGTTCAGGGGGCGGATCTCGCTGACGGAGCGGACCAGGGTGGTCTTGCCGACGCCGAAGCCGCCCACGACGACGATCTTCAGTCCGGTCTCGGCGGCGTCGGTGAGGGGCGTGCGGCCGCCGGCGGTTCCCCGGTTCTCAGAGGTTGCGGAGCCCATGGAGCACTTCCTTGAGGAGGTCGATATCGGGGTGCGACGCGACGGACTGCCCCAGGCGTGGATGGCGGGCGGTGATGGTTCCCATGGCGAGCAGGTCGCCGAGGAGGATGCGGACGACGGTGATCGGCAGTCCGAGTTCGGCGGCGACCTCGACGACGGCCGTCGGATGGCGGCACAGGTCGAGGATCTCGGTGTGCTCGGACTGCATGCCGGCCGTGGGCGCGCACTCGCTGACCACCAGGGTGACGAGGTCGAAGGCGTCGTCGGCGCGGCTGCGTCCGCCGGTGACCGTGTAGAGCCGCTGGGGTTCGCCGGTGTCCACGGGTCTGCGGGTCACGAGGAGGCGCTCCGGGCATGGCGGGGTTCGGCGCGCAGATGGTCCCCGATCTGGTCGACCAGTTCGGTCATCTGGTGGCCGACGACGCCGGGGTCGGCGTCCTCGGCGGCGATGACGGCGAGGTGCGCGCCCTGTCCGGCCTCGACGATGAAGAGCAGTCCGCCGTGGAACTCGGTCATGGAGTGCCGGACCCCGCCGGTGCCGTTGCCGAACTCCACGGAGGCGCCCTGGGCGAGGGCCTGGATGCCGGAGCAGATGGCGGAGAGCTGGTCGGCCTGGTCGAGGGCGAGGTGTTCGGTCCAGCAGAGTTTGAGGCCGTCCCGGGACAGGACCAGGGCGTGGCGGGTGTCGGGGGTGCGGTCGAGCAGGTTCTGCAGGAGCCAGGTGAGGCTGTTGTCGGTGGTCTGCATGACGGGTGGTGGGACGGTGGTGCGCGGGGCGGTCACCGGCCCGGTCCTCCATTCTCAGGAGCGCGAAGGATGCGAGGGCGCCGGGGGACGGCCCTCAGGCCGGGGCGGGCGGTTCGGTGGCCGGCGGGGTTCCCCCGGGCGGGGAGCCGGCGGCACCGGAGAGGCGACCGCGGTGGTAGGCGCCGAAGCGGGAGCCCGCGTCGCGGGGCACCGCGGGGACACGGTCGTGCGGTTCCGGGTAGGGGGACCGGGCCGTGGGGTCGTAGCCGGCGGGGGGCTGCTGCCCGCGTTCGCGCTCGGCCTCGGCCATGGTGCGGCCGGGGGCGCGGACGGGCAGGCCGCCGGGGGTGGCGGGGCGGTGGTGCCGGTCCTGCTGTTCGGGCAGGCCGGTCGGCACCGGACGGGCGGGGGGCACGGTGTCCAGGGGGTGCGGCGCGCTGTCCGGCGGTGCCGCCGGGCGGGGGATGACGGGCAGGTGCCCGGCGGCCGGGGCGGGCACGGGGGAGGCCCCGGGGGCGGGGACGGGACCGGTGCCCCGGCCGCGGGCGCCGGTGGGGGTGCCCGCGGCGGGGGTGCGTCCGGCGCCGACGGGGACCGGTTCGCGCTGCTGGGCGAGGAGTTGCGGGGGCAGCAGAACGACCACGCCGGTGCCGCCGCGCGAGGAGGGCCGGTAGCTGACGCCGATGCGGTACTTGGCGGCGAGCCGTCCGACCACGGCGAGGCCGAGCCGGGTGCCCTGGAGCTGCGCGAGGTCGGTGGAGCGTCCGGAGACGGCCTCCTCGGCGTGGTGCATGGCGGCCTCGGCCATCCGCAGGCCGCTGTCCTCGACGGTGACGACGATTCCGGCGGTACGTTCCTCCACGTAGACGTGGACCTCGTCGATGGGCGGCGAGAAGTTGGCGGCGTTGTCCATCAGCTCGGCCAGCAGGTGCATCACGCCCTCGGCGGCGTACCCGGAGATCGCGGCGCGGGTGGAGCAGTGCATCCGGACCCGTCGGTAGGCGGCGATGCGTCCGACGGCGCCGCGCAGGATGTTCTCCATGACGATCGGCTTGTTCCACGCCCGGCTGGCGCGGCCGCCCATCAGCACCGCCAGGCGGTCGGTGATCAGGCCGAGCTGGGAGGTGCTGTGGTCGAGGCGGAGCAGGTCCCCGAGGACGTCCTCGCCGTGCCGGTCCTGCATCTCGCGGAGGTCCGCGAGCATGCTGACGGCCTTGGCCTGGACGCGGCTGAGGGACTTGGCGGAGGCGGCCTGCGCCGCGGCGGTGCGCCGCTCGCTGTGGGCCAGCTCCCGGACGAACAGATCGGACAGGGCGCGCAGCCGGCCGCTCTGCGGCCAGTCCAGATCGGCCAGTACGTGCTGGGCCGAGGTGCCGTCGCGCAGGCGGGCCACCGCCCCGGGCAGGGTGCGGCCCGTCAGGTGGTCCAGCTCCGTGGTGATCAGGGTCAGCTCGTGCCGGGCGGTCCGGTGGCGGGAGTCGGCCTCCCCGGTCCGGCGTACGGCGTCCTCGGCGAGCGAGGCGTAGCTCTGGAGCACCTGGCGCAGATGGGGGCCGGGGACGGCGGGGGCGCCCGCGACGGCCTCGTCGGCGCCCGCTCCCTCGCGCAGCCGCCGGGTGACCCCGGGCAGGACGACGTTGGCGAGGTGCAGGCAGCCGGCGTTCTCGTGGGCGAGCTGTGCCTTGAGCGCGACGTTCTCCGCGGTCCGCTCGGCGGCGGTGCGGTGGGCCCGGCGGATCAGGCGGGAGCTGAGGCCGACGACCACGGCGACGCAGAGCCAGGACGTCACGGCGAGGGTGGCCGTCCAGCCCTTGGCGGCGCCGGGCGCCGCCGCCCAGGCGGCCCCGGCAGCGGCCGCGGCGGCCGGCAGCACGACGAGGAGCGGGGTGGGCGCGGAGCGGCCGGAGTGCCGGGTCCGGGGTGGGCTGGGGGGTGCAGGGGCTGACATTCCGCGGTCCCTCGGGTCCTGGAGTGCGGGGCCGTTCGGCATGCGTCTCGGCATGTGTCGCGGCGGCTCGGGCGGTCCCGCCGGGCGACCGGTCACTCACGGGCGGCGGGATGTGGCTCATGGTAGTCAGACGGATGCTCATCGTGGCCGGATCGCCCCCAGGCCCCCGCGCAGGAGCGAACTTCCCCGGATTTTCGGCACTCGAACGAACCGGTGTGATACAGGCGTTCTGGTCATGCGCTCCCGGGGCCGCGTCGCCCCGCCCACCGCGTTCCCGGGGCACCCGTCACGTGGCCTCCGGGCCGACGACGGCCCGACCGGGCGGCTCGACCGGGGGCCGCGACGGGGTGCGGGACACGGTCCGCGGGTGCGCGGGGGCGCCGACGGACCCGCCGGACCTGACGGGCGGGTGCGGGGCACATGCGGCCCGGTGCGGCGCACCTGAGGAACGGACGGCGGAGGCGTGGGGCCGGTGGCGTTACCCTTCCGGGTCATACGCGGCGCGGCCGGGTGACCACCGTGCCGCCCCCGCCGCCGGCGCGGCCCGGACCCCGCCCGGAGCCCCGCGGCCGGAAGTCCGGTGGACCCCGGTGGCCGCCCCTCCCCCGCTCTCCGGGGTGCCCTCCCGGCCGGCGGTGCCCCCGCCCACGGGCGCCCGCCTCCGCCGGGCCGCCCCGCCCCGCCGGGCTCCCCGGCCGTACCGCCGTACCGGCGCGCGCGGCCGGGGCCGTCCAGGTCAGGCCGGGTGCGGGACGCCCGCCGGGGCCTCGCGCGCCGTCGCCGTCCGGGCCCGCCCGGCGTCCGCGACGCCCCGCTCCCCGGTCCGGGGCGGGCGTCGCCGCGGACGCCTCCTCCGTCGGCGCGATCACCGCCCCGGGGCCGTCGCACGCGGCTGACCCCTCCTCAGGAGCGGACGCGTCCACCGCTGACGCGGCGACGGGTTCCGGGCACCGCCGGGTGCGCGCGGGGGCCTCCGTCCGGGTGAGTGCGGATGCGGACGGGCCCGACAGCGGCTCGGATGGGGGCATGCGCGAACCCATAGCCGTGGCTTCCCGCCACTCCCGTGTCCTCATGTCGAGCGCCCTGCTCGCCGCCCCGTCACTCCTGTTGTCCCTGTGCGCCGTTCCGGCGTCGGCCGGCGATGCCGGCGGGACCCCCGTCCGAGGTACCGCCCACATGGGCAGCGGCGTCCTCGCCCACGAGGGGGTGCGGGGCCTCCCGGTGGAGACCCGGGTCACCCAGACGGAGGGCGTGGACGTCTCCAGCCATCAGGGCAACGTCGCCTGGTCGACCCTCTGGAACAGCGGGGTCAAGTGGGCCTACGTGAAGGCCACCGAGGGCACCTCCTACCGCAATCCGTACTACACCCAGCAGTACAACGGCTCGTACGACGTGGGCATGATCCGCGGCGCGTACCACTTCGCGACACCGGACACCGCCGGCGGCGCCGCCCAGGCCGACTACTTCGTCGACCGCGGCGGAGGCTGGTCGAAGGACGGCAGGACCCTGCCGGGCGTGCTCGACATCGAGTACAACCCGTACGGGGCGACCTGTTACGGCCGGACGCAGAGTCAGATGGTCTCCTGGATCCGCGCCTTCCTGGACCGCTACCGGGAACGCACCGGCCGGGACGCCGTGATCTACACCTCCACCAACTGGTGGACGCAGTGCACCGGCGACTACAGCGGCTTCGGCTCCGTCAACCCGCTGTGGATCGCCCGGTACGCCGCGACGGTGGGACCCCTGCCGTCCGGGTGGTCGTTCCACACGATGTGGCAGTACACGTCGTCCGGGCCGACCGTCGGTGACCACGACAAGTTCAACGGCTCGCTGGACCGGGTGAAGGAACTGGCCAACGGCTGACCCGGAGGGGCGGCGGTACGGACGGCGCGGCCGAGGGGTCGCGCCGTCACCGTCCCCGGGGCCGCCCGCCGTCGCGGCGGCCCCCTCACCGTCCGGGCGGCTCCGCGAGGATGTCGGTGACCCGCCGGCGCATCATCTCCCGGGCGCCGGACGGCAGGGCCGCGAGGCCGGTGCCGTCCAGCGCGGCGAGGGCCCGCTCCGCTCCCCCGTCGCACGGGACGCCGGCGTCGAGCACGTCGTAGCCGTCCCGGACGGCCACCCGCAGCCGCCGCCCGCCCCCGGGCCCCGGGTGCACCGCGGTGGCGACGACCAGCGGCGGCGGACCGCCCGCCGCCGCGGACGCCTTGGCGTAGCCGCTGGCCAGGGGGGTGTTCCAGCGCAGGCCGAGCAGGAGCCCGCGCTTCGCGACCACCTCGGCGAGATCGGTGTCGTACGCGCCGTCCGGTCCGAGCACGGTGGCGGTGGCGTCGAGGACGAGGGCCGCCGGGAGCAGGCACCGCAGGGCGCTGCCCACGATGTTGCCGCCGACCGTCGCGGTGCGCCGTACGGCCCCGGTGCCCACGGAGCCCGCCGCCAGGCGCAGTACGTCGGGCACCCGGTCGTCGATCCGGTGCAGCACCACGGCCGCGCCCAGCGCCCCGGGTTCGACACGGTTCGCCTCCGGGAGGTCGCGCAGGGACATGGCCGACTCGGGGAAGCCGTCCCGCTGCCAGGCGGCCCAGAGGAGGGTGGCCCCGCCGATGGGCACGGCTCCGTCGGCCAGGCATTCCCTCGCCTCGGTCACGGACGTGGGCAGTCGCAGCAGCACGGTGATCGGCCTGCCTTTCCCTGGAGGCGGTGGGGGCGCCGGGGCCGCCGCCGGACGGGTGGTCCCCGGTCCGGCGCATTGTCCGTGGCTCCCCGGGGGCGCGTACAGGGCTCATGCGCGCCGGACCGTGCGCCCTGGGGCGCCGGAGCCGTCCGCCAGGGGGACGCGGGGCCCGCGCGGCGGAGGCGGAGGAGCGCGGGCCGGGCTCCGGGGGCGGGCGCACGCGCGGCGGGTCCGGCAGCGGCGGAGTGCCCCGTCCCGAGGCCGGTGCCTCCCGGTCCCACCGCTCTCACCGGACCGGCCGGATCGGTCGGTCCCGCCCCGCCCCCGGCCTCCCCGTCGTCCGCCCCGTCACCGGGTCTCCGGACGCTCCGGGTCCTCCGTCCGCTCCGCCGGCCCCGCACCGCCGCGGGCCCGGGGCACCCCCGCCGGGGTCTCCGCCCCGACGGACTCCGTGCCGGTCCGGGCGGCGTCCTCGGGCCCGGTGGCCGTGAGGGGGGCCGCCGCGGGCGGGGCGGCGGTGAGCGCGACGCCGGCCGGCGGGACGTCGGCGGGTGCGGGGCCGGAGGGCGGCTCCCCCGGCGCCGGGTCCGCCTCGGCGCGCAGGCCCCGTACCTGCGGTGAGAGCAGGGCCGCGGCCGTGGCCAGCACGACCAGGGCCGCGCAGCCGAGCAGAGCCGGTGCCGTGCCGACCGCCTGCGCCACCGGCCCGGCGACGAGCAGACCGAGCGGGGCGAGGGCGAGGGAGCCGAAGAGGTCGTAGGAGCTGACCCGGGACAGGGCCTCCTCGGGCACGCGTCGCTGGACGGTCGTGGCCCACAGGACACCGAAGACGTCGCCCGCGATCCCGGCGCAGAACATGGCCGCCGCGATCGTCCAGACCGGGGCCCGGAGCCCGAGCAGGGCCGGCGGCACGGCGGCCGGGAAGGTGCACAGGACGGCCACCAGGATCGGCCGGTCCACCCGCACCCGCGCGGCGAGGCCCGCGCCGGCGACGGCGCCGACGGCCTGCGCGGCCACAATCACCGACCAGGCCCGTACCCCGCCGAGGTGCTGCTCGGTCATGAGCGGGCCGAGCACCCCGGCGTTGGCGTTGAGCGCCGCGACGACGACGGCGTACTGCGCCACCACGACCCACAGCCACTGCCGGGAGAAGAACTCGCGGCGCCCCTCGCGCAGATCGGCCCAGCCCGAGGACGCCGCCCTGGGCACCGCCGCCACCCGCAGCCGGGCGGTGAGCAGGCCGCTGACGGCGAACGAGGCGGCGTTGAGGGCGAGCGCCCAGCCCGCGCCGACCAGGGCGACGGTGATTCCGGACAGCGACAGGCCGAGCAGCAGGGAGGTGTTGGTGCCCATCCGCAGCAGGCCGTTGGCCCGCTGGAGCCGGTCGGCCGGGACCAGCGAGGGCAGCACCCCCTCCATCGCCGGGGCGAACAGGGCCGTCGCGGTGCCCGCGGCCACCGCCAGCAGGCACATCGCCAGCAGCGGGGCGTGGCCGGTGAGCACCATCGCGGCCAGTCCCGCGTACGCCCCGCAGCCGAGCACGTCGGCCAGGACCATCAGCCGCGAGCGGGACATCCGGTCGGCGATCACTCCGCCGATCAGGATGAACAGCAGTTGCGGCACCGCCTGGCAGCCGAGGACCAGCGACAGCCGGCCGGGACCGGCCCCGGGCAGCGCGAGCACCGCGAAGGCCAGCGCGACGCGTGCGAAACCGTTGCCGAGCACGGAGACGACCCGCGCGCCGAAGAGCAGCACGAACCGGTGGTCGCGCCAGAGTGCCCCGCCGCCGAAGCCGGCGCGGGGGGAAGGGGAGCCCGTCATGAACGAGCACCCTAGGCTCCGCGGATCCCCGTCCGCCCCGATCCGGCCACGCGCGCCCGCCCCGGGCACCCGGGGACCGCGGGGACCGGTGACCGGCGGGTCGGGCCCCGGCGGCCCGGCGCCCGTCCGCCCAATGGCCGAAATCCGGCCCGTCCGGTGCCGCCGGGATGTCTGCCCGCGCCGAACCGGGGCACGCGTGAACAGGCACAACCCGCACACAACGCATCAGGAGCTGAGGTCCGACATGACCCACGATCTGACCCCGAAGTACACGGTCCCCGGCATCGCGCGCGAGGCCGCCGGGCGGCTGATCGGCGTGCTGCGCATGCGGCTGCACGCCTTCAACGACCTCCACCTCACCCTCAAGCACGTGCACTGGAACGTGATCGGCCCGCACTTCATCGCCGTGCACGAGATGATCGACCCCCAGGTCGACAGCGTCCGCGAGATGGCCGACGACGTGGCGGAGCGCATCGCGGCGCTCGGCGGGGTGGCCCAGGGCACGCCGGGGGCGCTGGTCTCCGAGCGGACCTGGGACGACTACTCCATCGGACGGGCCGACGCCATCGCCCACCTCGGCGCGCTGGACCTGGTGTACACGGGGGTCGTCGAGGGCATGCGCGCCGCGGTGAAGGAGGCCGGTGACATCGACACGGCCACGGAGGACCTGCTGATCGGCCAGTTGCGCGACCTGGAGCAGTTCCAGTGGTTTGTGCGGGCGCACCTGGAGAGCGCGGGCGGCGCCCTGGCGACGGGCGGCGCCACCTCCGAGACGGAGGCCGCCGAGCGCGGCGCGGAGATCTCCTGACCGCCCCGCGCACCGGGTGACCGCCCGTCGTGCGGGGTGGTCACCCCGCACGGAGCGGTGGCCCCCGTTCCGGTGCACGACGGGCGGTGGCCCCTTTTCAGGTGAGGGCCACCGCGTACGGGCGCCCACCGGAGCCGGGGCCACCGTGCCGCCGCCCGGTCGGGCCGGTCAACGCGCGGGCCCCCGGCGGCCGACGCGCGCGCCGGGCAGGACCGGATCGGCCACCAGGACGACGACGCCGATGACGACGAGGCAGAGGGCCCCCTCGACGACGACGCCGACGAGTCCCGGGGCCACGGCGACGAGCAGCGACAGCGGGAACAGGGTCACGGCCGTCCCCGTCTCCCCTTCCGCGTCCTCGCGGCGGGCTCAGCGCCGCGCGAGCCGGCGCTCGCCCCGGCTGCCCTGCTGGTAGGGCAGGTCGTAGTGGGCGAAGACGTCGCTCTCGGCCTCGGCCAGCAGCTCGCCGTCCGGATCGATGCCGGGCGCGTCCTTGACCAGTCCCCGGTCGTAGGTGACCTTCACGTAGCCCGGTCCGACGGTGGCCTTCTCCACCGGTACGAAGACCAGGCGCCGCCGCGTCGGCAGTCCGACGGTGACCGCGGCGAAGGACGGCCGGTCGGTGGCGGTGTCGACGTAGATGGATTCCAGGGTGCCGATCTTGCGGCCGCCGCTGTCGACGACGTCGTGCCCCCGCCATTCCCTGATGTTCTCGGCTTCGAACATGTCCCGCCATCCCTTCCGTCGCCGTCCGTCCCTGTCCCGGGACGCCGCTTCCCTGCCGGGTTCCCCGCTTCGGCCGTGTCGCACGGCCCGTCCCCGGCCGGTGGGACGGGCGGGGCGCGGGGGCCGGACGGGGAGGGCGGGAGGGGGAGCGGGCGGCCGGGCGGGAAGAGGCAGGTATGCGGGCGGGGAGCCGGGGTAGGCGGGTGAGCGTCGGCCGGTGAAGGAAAGCGGCGTGGCCGACCGGATTCGCGGGAGGGAACAGATGACGACGACCGTGCGGGTTACCGAGGACACCCGGCGCAGCACCGGCATGCCGGAGATCGCGGACCCGTCCAAGGTGGCGCCCAGGGACGCACGGGAGTTGTCGCGGGTCTTCTTCGACCGGCTGGCGAACCTGGAGGAGGGCACTCCCGAGCACCAGTACGCGCGCAACACCCTGATCGAGATGAACATGTCCCTGGTCCGCTTCGCGGCCGGCCGGTTCCGCAGCCGTGGGCCGGAGGAGATGGAGGACATCGTCCAGGTCGGCATGATCGGTCTGATCAAGGCCATCGACCGCTTCGAGCTGACCCGTGAGGTGGAGTTCACCTCGTTCGCCGTGCCGTACATCGTGGGGGAGATCAAGCGCTTCTTCCGTGACACCTCCTGGGCGGTGCACGTGCCCCGGCGGCTCCAGGAGGCCCGGGTCCAGCTCGCCCGCGCCTCGGAGGAGCTGCGCAGCCGGCTGGGCCGCAACCCCACCACCAAGGAGCTGTCCGAGCTGATGAGCCTGCCGGAGGACGAGGTCGTGGAGGCCCGGGTCGCGGCCAACGGCTACAACTCGGCCTCCCTGGACGCGGCCATCCACGGCAGCGAGGACGGCGAGTCGGCGCTGGCGGACTTCATCGGCACCGACGACGCGGCGCTGGCGCTGGTGGACGACTTCCACGCCCTGGCCCCGATGATCGCGGAGCTGGACGAACGGGACCGCCGGATCATCCACTGGCGGTTCGTCGAGGAGCTCACCCAGAAGGAGATCGGCGAGCGCCTCGGGGTCTCCCAGATGCATGTGTCCCGGCTGATCTCCCGGCTGCTGGGCCGACTGCGGGAGGGCATGCTGACCACGGGCTGAGCCCGCCGCGGGAGACGGGGGGGCGGGCGCCCGGGCGGGGGGGGCGGGGGCAAGGGTGTTGGGCCCCTTCCATTTTCGCCCCCAACAAACCGGGGGGGGGGTAGAAACACCACCC
>NZ_JBVKAT010000027.1:0-100687 GCF_055598485.1 Streptomyces sp. NPDC107521 | reverse complement strand
TCTGGGACGGTCCACAAATGCCTCCGGACATGGGGGAGATGGGGAGGGCGGAGCGCGTTCAACTTGGTCCAGACCAATGTGGTTGTCAACCCCTCACGCGGATCACCCCTCGTGCGCACCACCACCCGCCCCCGACCACGGTCACCGAGGACCGGGAGCCCGTCGTACCGGTCCGGTCCCCGGCCTCCGAGCGGCCTTCGGTACCCAGGGCTCCACCGCCTCGTCCGACGCGGTGCCGGATGCCGGGCCAGGTGGTCCAGGCCCTCGCGGGCCCGGCTCGGCCCGTGGTCCACCGGACCACCGGCTGCGTCCGGTGACCCGCCCGGGACGAGGGCCTCGCGCAGGCCGGGCCGTGACCGTCTTCGGAGGCCCGCAGGTCCCCGAGCACGGCCGGCGCCCGCACCTTTGGGGCCGACAGCGCCGAGCCCGTCCACCGGGGCGCACGGGGCGGCCGGTGTACGGAGCGACGTGCCGGGGCCCGGAAGGAGACGTGAATTCCTCCCGGGCCCACACGCGTTGGCTTCGGTGCTTCGGGGTGGCCCGGCCCGGGCGTCATTCCCGGGTGGTCCCCGCCGTCACCCCCGGGCGGGCGCGGTGCGCCGGGCGGGCCGGGTCACAGGGGCGGGTGGCTGATCAGGTGGTCGTCCTCCGTCGTCGCCAGGAGGCGGCCCGCGTACGACGCCAGCAGCACGGCGGGCGGGAACGGGACGGCCGGGGTGAAGGGTTCGGGGACGGTGGTCGGAGGGCGGGTGCGGAGGCCGTCGGGGGTCAGGGCGTGCAGCCGGGCGTTGAGCACGGTCAGGGAGGCGGCCTTGGCGGCGGAGCCCAGCGGGGCCCACGCGGCCGCCGCGTCCCCGGAGGGGCGGTGGTGCAGGGCGTCGTCGTGCGCGGTCACCGCGAACAGGGTGTTGTCGCACATCGCGAGAGCCGTCGTCCCGGCGGGCACCGGCCCCACCGGCACCCAGGGCGCCGCCTCCGGCACCGGATCGCGGTACAGGAGACGGTCGTCGGCGGAGACCGCGAGCAGCGCCAGCGGCAGCGGATGGCACGCCTCGCGCGCGGAGGTCAGGCAGCGGATCTCCGGTGCCGGGCCCGCGGCGGGCGGGCAGGGCGTCCAGGGCAGGTTCTGGTCGGACGGCTCGCGGTGCAGCAGGGTCCGGCCGTCCTCCGCCACCGCGAACAGCAGTCCCTCGCAGGCGGTGAGCGCCCGCAGCCGCGGCGTACGGCCCACGGTGTGCCAGCGGGGGGCCGGGGCCGCCTCGGACAGGCGGTCCAGGACGTTGCGGGTGACCCGGTCCACGGCCGGATCGCCCAGCGCCCGGCCCCAGTTGATGGTGGCCGCGTTGAACACGGTGCCGCCGCCCAGCCGGAAGACCCCCATGGTGGCCCAGCCGCCCTGGCCGTACCGCCGCCAGTGCCGCAGGTCGGCCGTGGCCAGCACGGCGAACGAGCGGGGGGTGCCGTCCCGCCCGGTGGGCCGGGGCACACCGAGCGACCAGTCCAGTTCGGCCGCGTCGGTCTCGTAGCCGAGCGCGCCCGGGGCGAAGGAGTCGCCGTCGGACAGGCCCGTCCCCTCGAAGACCCAGTGGTCGGCGAAGCGGACGGTGTACGCCTCCCGGCCGATCACCGCCATGCCCTCGCCCCACGCGCCCGCGCCGTTCCGGAAGCTGACCCCGGTCATGGTGTTCTCGGGCCGGTCCACGGGGGAGCTGGACCACTCGACCGTGGCGCGCCGCGGGTCCACGGCGGTGACCGGGTCGGCGGCGGCGTCACGGTGGCAGACCATGGTGCGTCCGCCGTCCTCCAGACGGATCTGCCACCAGGAGGTGTTGGCCGCGAAGACGGCCAGGTTGCCGCCCCGGCGGACGAACTCCTCGACGCTGTCGCGCATCCCGGCCGACCAGTACTCGTCGTGCCCGTTGACGACCAGCAGGCGGTAGGCGGAGAGGAGCCCGGCCCCGTCGTCCAGGTCGAAGCCCGAGCAGAACTCGACCTCGTACCCGGCGCGCGGCAGCCAGCGCAGCAGCGGCTCCTCCCAGCGCTCCGGCGGCGGGCCGCCGCCCGGCCCGGTCAGGGAGACCCGGGCGGCGCGGTGCGGCTGTTCGGCGTAGTAGATGCTGCGGCCCGGCTCGCCCGCCCGGTGGTACGCGCGCCAGGTGGCGAACGGGACGGAGACCAGGACGGAGGCGGCGGCGCCGGGCCGGGCGGCGCGCACCACGAACCAGACCTCGTGCTCGGCGTCCCGCTCCGGCTCCGGGACCTCCGGCCGGTCGTCGTGGAAGCTCGCCCGGTACAGCGAACTCGCCCAGTCCCCGGGGACGTCGAGGGTCCACTCGGTGCCCCGCACGGGTTCCCGGAGCACGTCCCGGCCGCCGACGACGTCCGTGACGACGACCCGGCCGGTGAGGGGGCCGCCGTCGCCCGCGGCCAGCCCGAAGCGCATCCGGCCGCCCTGGACGCAGGAGGTGGAATCCGTCCGCGCGACCGGGCGGGCGACCCGTCCCGCACTCATCGCCCGGCGCCTTCCGCGGCGGCCGCGCCCCGGTGGGCGGAGAGCAGCGCGGGCAGATCGGCCAGCCGGGGCGGGGAACCGGCCGCCGAGGCGGTCAGCACCTGCTCCAGCGCGCTCAGATGGGCGTGGACCGCCTCCGGCGGCAGATACGCGGTGTCGGCGGTGAGCGTGACCGTCAGCGCGGTGTCGTCGCCGGTCAGATGGAGGCAGTAGCGGCACGCGACGCGGTCCTGGGTCGCCGGGAAGTCCAGCACGGTACGGGCCCGCAGCGCGGCCAGCTCGTCCGCGTCCGGCGCGGGCGCGGGGACCGCGTGGCGTTCCGCGAGCCGCATGTCGTTGAAGCAGCAGTACGGATGGACCTCGGTGCCGCGCTCCCGGGAGGCCCGCTCCAGCAGTGCGTCCCAGTCGGCCGGATCGTAGGCGGCGGCCCGGTACCCGGCGAGGGCGGCCGACCAGGCCGGCGGCAGCAGGTCGGTGAAGACCGCCCGCTCGCCGTCCGGCCGTTCCGGGTCCTCCGGCAGGCGCAGCACGAACAGGGCGTCCTGGGACAGGGTGCTGACCAGGGTGCGGTGGTCCTGCGCGGCCCGGTTGCCCGCGATCGGCATCATGGCCGCCACCCGGTGCCCCTGGTCGGCGGCGACCAGCGCGGTCGCGGCCGTGAGCAGGACGGTGGAGCCGCTGACGCGGTGCCCGGCCGCCAGCGCGTCCACGGCGCGGGGCAGGGCGGCCGACACCAGCCGCCCGGTCCAGAACCGGGGGGTGCGCGGCGGGGCGGCCGGCGTGGGGAACATCGTCGGCGGCGCCTGCCGCAGCCCGGACTCCCAGTGGTCCAGGGCCGCCCGGCTCGCCCGGCGCCCGGCGGGGGAGTCCTGGCGCAGCGCGAGGTCGTACGGGGTCGCGGCACAGGCGGCGCCGGCCGAACCGCGCCGCACCAGCAGCCGCAGGTCCCGCACCAGCACCTCGGCGCCGTGCCCGTCGGCGGCCAGGTGGCACAGGGCCAGGACGACATGGGTGATCCGGCCGCCGGTGCCGCGCACGGCGCCGATCCGCACCGGCCACTCCGCCCCGTAGGCGAAGCGGCGGGAGGTGAGCGAGGCCAGCAGCTCCTCGGCGGCGGGCCCGGTCCGCGAGGGGTCGGGCTCGTCGTGGACGGTGACCTCGATGCGGCCCTCGGCGCACAGCCGCTGGCGCGGTGTGCCGTCGGGGTCCGACGGGAACCGGGTGCGCAGCGACTCGTGCCGGGTGAGCAGCGCGGTGAGGGCCGCGGTCAGCCGGGGCCCGTCGACGGGGGTGCCCCGGTCGGCGAGGGGGAGGACCCGGCCGATGTTGAAGTAGTGGTCGTTGGGCGCGGTGCGGCGGACGGCGTGCCAGATGGCGCGCTGGCCCCAGGTGAGGGGCGCGTCACCGGCACGGGCGCCGGTGAACGGGACGGTGAGCCGGTCCGGCCGGCCCGGGGGCGGCCCCGGCGGCGCTTCCGCCGCCGGGGCGCCCGGGTCCGCCGCCCGCGGCGCCGGGGCCTTCGGGGCCGCCGCCGTCACGGCGCGCCCGCCGAGGTCAGGCGCTCCACATGGGCCGTCAGGCCGTCCAGGCCCCCGGTGTGCAGGCCGGGGTCGCCGAGGTCGACGAGGATGCCGAACTCCTCCTCCAGGCCGTCGGCCAGCCGCAGCAGGGCGAGCGAGCCGACCCCCAGCGCGGCCAGGGGCTCGGTGGAGGCGAGGAGCTCCTCGGCGGAGAGCATGCCGTCGGTGGCCCCGGAGACCAGCTCGGCGAGGCGGTGGCGGAGCCGTGCGGGGGCGGCGGGGGCGGTCACCGGGAGCCCCCGGCGGTGTCGGCGGCGGTCTGCTCGGCCAGCCGGCGGCGCAGGCTCAGCGGGCGGATGTCCGGCCACACCCGGTCGACGTGGGCGGCGCACTCCTCCTCGGTGCCGCTGAAGCCCTCGGCGCGCCAGCCCGCGGGCAGCGGGGCCACCTCCGGCCACAGGGCGTGCTGTTCCTCGTCGTTGACGGCCACGAGGTAGCGGGTCTCGTCGCTCATGGGGTTACTCCTTGCACAGTGCGGTGACGGCGGCGGCGACGCCGTGCACGGTCGGGGTGTCGAAGAAGACGTCCAGGGGGACGTCCACGCCGAACTTCTGGTGGACGCGGGCGGCGATGGCGGTGATGGTCAGCGAGTGGCCGCCGAGGTCGAACAGGTCCTCGTCGGGCCGCAGGTCGTCCAGTTCCAGGACCTCCCGCCAGATGGCGAGCACCGCCTCGGTGACCGGTCCGGTCTCCTCCGCGGCCCCGCCGTGGCCGGCCGGGGGCGCCTCCGCGCGGACCGGGGCGGGCTCGGGCAGCGCGGCGCGGTCCAGCTTCCCGTTGGGGGTCAGCGGGAAGGCGTCCAGGACGACGTAGGCGCCGGGCAGGACGGCGGCCGGGAGGGCGGCGGCGAGATGGGCGCGCAGGGCGTCCGGACCGGGGGCGGGGCCGAGGGGGACGACGTAGGCGGTCAGCCGCAGGTCGCTCCCGGTGCCGTGGAGGGCGGCGGCGGCCTGGGCCACGCCCGGGTGGGCGGCCAGCAGGGTCTCGATCTCCCCGAGTTCGATCCGGTGCCCGCGCAGCTTGACCTGGGTGTCCGAGCGGCCCAGGTACTCCAGCCCCGCGCCGGGCAGCCGGCGCACGAGGTCACCGGTGCGGTAGAGGCGGGAGCCGGGCGGCCCGTAGGGGTCGGGGACGAAGCGGGCGGCGGTGAGCCCGGGGCGGTGCCGGTAGCCGTGGGCGACACCGGCGCCGCCCAGGTACAGCTCACCGGGCAGCCCGTAGGGGACGGGGTGCAGCCGGGCGTCGAGCACGTAGGTCCGGGTGTTGGCCACCGGCTCGCCGATGCCGACCCGGCCCTCGGCGGTGAGCGCGGGCTCCGCCAGGGTGGACCAGATGGTCGTCTCGGTCGGCCCGTACACGTTGACCAGGCGGCCGGTGGCCCCGGCCAGCGCGGTGGCCAGCGACGGGGGCAGCGCCTCGCCGCCGGTGAGCGCGGTCAGCCCCGGGGCGGCGCCGGTCAGGCCCGCGTCCAGGAGCAGCCGCCAGCCGCTGGGAGTGGCCTGGGCGTGGGTCACGCCCTCGGAGCGGAGCAGCTTCAGGAGCGCGGGGCCGTTGCGGTGGTCGCCCTCGGGGACGAGGACGACGCGCCCGCCGGTGATCAGCGGCAGCAGCAGTTCGACGGCGGAGATGTCGAAGGAGAGCGAGGTCAGCCCGAGCCAGCGGTCCCGCGGACCGGAGCCGAGGTGGTCGCGGAGCGAGCCGAGGACGTTGGCGAGCGCCGAGTGCGGGACCTCCACGCCCTTGGGGCGGCCGGTGGAGCCGGAGGTGTACAGCACATACGCGGCGTGCTCGGGACCGGGCCCGGTGGGCAGCGCCGGGACCCCCGCCCCGGCTCCCGGGGTGTCCGGGGGGGCCAGCTCCGCCGGAGCGAGGTCGCCCGGGCCCTCGGGGCGCTCGGTGATCCGCAGCGCCGACCGCGCGTCGGAGCGGATGAACTCCAGCCGTTCGGCGGGGTATCCGGGGTCGAGCGGCAGATACGCCGCCCCCGACGCCAGGACGGCGAGCACGGCGACGAGCTGGTCCCGGCCGCGGGGCAGGCCGATGCCGACCAGCGTGCCCGGACCCGCGCCGCGGCGGCGCAGCGCGGCGGCGGCGTGGGCGACCAGGCGGGCCAGCTCCCCGTACCCGAGGCTCTCCCCGTCGCCGATGACGGCGACGGCGCCGGGGTCCGCGGCGGCCCGCGCGGCGAACAGCGCGGGCACCGTGGTGGCCGCGAGCCCGGGCCGCGGCTCCGGAGCGCAGAGCTGGGCGCCCCGCTCGGCCATCCCCAGCAGCGGCAGGTCGCCCAGGGCGGTGCCGGGCTCGGCGAGGGCGCCGTCCAGCAGGGTGCTCCAGTGCCCGGCGATCCGCTCGGCCGCCGCGGGGGTGAGCGCGTCCGCCCGGTATTGGAGGCTGACGTCGATCTCGCCCGAGCTGTCCACGAGCTGGAGGTGGAGCAGGTTGCGCACGGTCCCGGCGAAGCCGATCCAGCGGACCGAGGCGGTCAGCCCGGCGCCGAAGTCGGGCGCGGCGGTGACCGGGCGGCGCCGGTAGCTCAGCGACAGCGGGGTCAGCGCGGTGCGGGGGGTCAGCCCCCGGACGGCGCGGCCCAGCGGCACGGCGCGGTGCCGGTACAGGGCGCGCAGCTCGTCCCGGACGCCGCGGGCCCAGACGGCGAACGGGGTGCCCGGGTCCGGCGCGGTGACCAGCGGCAGCTCGTTGACGGCGAGCCCGATTCCGACCGGTTCCCCCGGGCGGCGCAGGGACAGCTCGACGGCGGTGGCCGGGGCGGCGTTGCCGTAGCGGGCGAGCAGCGCGTGCCAGGTCGCGGTGAGCAGTTCGAAGCGGGTGACGCCGAGTTCCTGCGCGCGGTCGTCCAGGGCGAGGGCGCGCTCGCCGTCGATGCGGAAGGAGGTCTCGGCGCCGGGCGCCGGGACGGTGCCCGGGTCGGTGAGCGGGGCGAGGCCGGGCAGTACGGGCACCCCGGTGTCGTGCGGGCGGTCCGCCCAGTGCGCGGTGGCGGCGGCGACGGCGTCGGCGGTGGGCTCGCCGCCCGGCAGCGGGGCGGCGGGCGGCAGCGGCTCGCCCCGGTAGGCGGCGGCGAGGTCGTCGACCAGTTGGTCCTTGGACTCGCCGTCGAAGACGAGGTGGTGCGCCGTCAGCAGCAGGACGTGCCGGAACGGGCCGGTGCGGAAGAGGGCGAAGCGGTGCAGCGGCCCGGCCGCCGGGTCGAAGGGCCGGGACCGCTCCCGGTCGAGCAGCTCCGCCAGCTGCCCGGCGGCGCAGCTCACGGGGCGGGGCGGGGCCGGCGGCGCGGCGGGGCGGGTGGTGCCGTCCGGTGCCACCGCGAGGCCCAGGGCGGGATGGTGCGCGGCGACGGCCGCGCAGGCGTCGGCGAGCGCGTCGGCGTCGAGGGCGCCGGTCAACTCGACGGTCACCGCCAGGTGGTAGGCGGCCCCGGCGCGCAGGGTGCGTTCGGTGAGCCAGACGCCGTGCTGCGCCGGGGTGAGCGGGGCGGTGCCGAGCGGCGCGGTGCGGGGAACGTTCATCGGGTGGCCTCGCGGGGTTCTTGGGTGAGCAGTCGGCGCAGTTCGCGCTTGAGGACCTTGCCGCCCTCGTTGCGGGGCAGCGCGTCGAGGAACAGCACGGTGGCGGGGAGTTCGTGGACCGCGAGCCGGTCCAGGAGGAAGGTCCGCAGCTCCGCGGCCGTCAGCTCGCCGTCCGGGACGACGACGGCGGCCACGACGCTGCCGAGCACCGGGTGCGGCACACCCACCGCGGCGGTGTCCAGGACCCGGGGGTGGGCGTGCAGGGCGTCCTCGACCTGGAGCGTGGAGACCTTGTGCGCACCGGACTTGACCACGTCGCGTTCCCGGTCCAGCAGGTGGAGGAAGCCGTCCCCGTCGATCCGCCCCAGGTCGCCCATCCGCACCCAGCGGCCCCGGAACACCTCCCCGTCCCGCTCCCCGAGGTAGGCGCGGGGCGCGGCGGGGGAGCGCAGCCAGAGTTCGCCCGGCTCCCCGGCGTCCGCGTCCCGTCCGTCGGGGCCGGTCACCCGCAGGTCGGCCAGGGAGGCGGGGCGGCCGGGGGAGCCGGGGCGGGCGGGGTCGAACAGCAGGGTGATCTGGGCGGGAGCCGCCTCGGTCGAGGTGTAGTAGTTGACGATCTGGGCGCGGGGGAAGGCCCGGTCGAGGCCGAGCGCCACGGGCTGCGGCAGGGCGGCGGCGGTGGAGCCCACCAGCCGCACCCCGTCCAGCGCGCCCGAGGCGGTGGCCCCGGCCAGGGCGGGCGAGGCGAGCAGCTCGATCGCCATGGCGGGGACCAGGAAGACGCTGCCCGCCCCGTGCTCGGCGATCAGCCGCAGCAGGCGCGCCGGGGTGAAGTACGGCGCGGTGACGCACCGGGCGTGCGCGTTCAGCGCGTTGACGAGCATGGTCTGCCCGGCGTTGGTGCCGACCGGGAAGGCGTGCACGAAGGATTCGGAGTGGCGCAGCGGGCGCCGCCGGGGGTCCAGGGTGCAGCCGTGCGCCAGGTTGGCGTGCCGGGCCACGACGCCCTTGGGGGTGCCGGTGGTACCCGAGGTGTAGAGGATCTGCGCGGGCGCCCCCGGGTCGGGTGCGGGCGGCTCTGGTTCGCCGGGAGCGGCGTCGGCCACCGCCGCCGCCTCGGTCAGCGCCCGGACGTCGGCGGGGGTGCCGGGCGGCGCGTCCGGCCCGCCGTGCAGGACGAGGCGCGCCCCGGAGTCGGCCAGGACGTGCGCCGTCGCGGCGGGCGCCGACCGGTCCGACAGCGGCACCGCGACCGCCCCGGCGCGCAGGACGGCGAGGAACGCGACGGCGAACTCCGTCCAGCCGCCCGCCCCGTAGGACAGGGCGACCCGGTCGCCGGGCGCGGTCCCGGCCGCGCGCAGCGCCCCGGCCAGCGCGCCCGAACGGGACTGCCAGGAGGCGAAGTCGAGCCGGGCGGCGCCGCTGACGACGGCCGTGCGGTCGCCCTGCTCGGCGGCGCGGCGGGCCAGGAGTTCGGGCAGGGTGGCGGGGGCGTGGTTCACGGCGCGACCGCCTTCGCGCGGCGGGCGGCGGCCGTGCGGGCCCGCTCGCGCAGCCCGACCAGGTCGTCGGGTTCGGCGTCGGGGACCTCGCGGTCGAAGCGGGCCAGCACCGGCAGCCGCAGCCCGAGGGCGACCAGTCCGAGCATGGCGAGCCCGAACAGGACGTACATCAGGGCGATGCCGCGCCCCGGGCCGGTGCCGATCAGCGGGCCGAAGACCGGGGCGAGCGCGCCGCCCCGCTCCATCAGCGGGCCGAACAGGGAGGAGCCCAGCGGGGCGATGACCCCGTGGCCGAGCGGCAGCGTGGACCAGGCGACCAGGGTGTTCAGGGCGAAGACCCGGCCGTGGAACCGCTGGGGCACCTTCACCTGGACGATGGTCGAGTAGACGCCGTTGACCATGGACAGCGCGAAGGACATGCCGAACGCCCCGGCGGCGATCACCCACAGGCTGGCGTGCAGTCCGGTGACCGCGCCGGCCAGGGCGAGCAGCCCGGCGAGGCCGAGCATGCCGCGCAGCCGCTGGCGGCGCGGACCGCCCCAGAAGCCCATGACGATGCCGCCGAGGATGGCCCCGGCCCCGCCGGCGACGGCGACCCGGGCCGCGCCCGACAGGTCGTCGAAGGCCAGGACCATGGGGGTGGTGAGGAGGAACAGCGGGGACAGGAAGATGTTCAGGCCCGCGAACCAGAGGAGCATGGCCCGGAAGCCCCGGTTGCGCCAGGACAGCGCGAAGCCGTGCTTGATCTCGGAGACCAGCGACTCGCGCCGGGTCCAGGGCAGTGTCCGGGGGAACTTGACGGCGAGCAGGATGCCGATGGCCACCACGTAGCTGATCACGTCGATGATGAGGATGCCCTTGAGGCCGATCGCCGCCATCAGCGCCACCGCGACCAGCGGGACCACGAACTGGGCGGTACCGAAGGCGAGCTGGATGATGCCGTTGGCGTGGCCGAGGTACTGCTTGGGGACGATCTGCGGTACGGCGGAGGCGTAGGCGAGCCGTTGGAAGGTCAGGGCGACGGAGAGCACCCCGAGCAGGACGTAGACCTCCCAGGAGTGCAGTTGCCCGAGGAGCAGCAGGGTCAGCAGCCCGGCCTGGGTGGAGCAGGCGGCGACGTCGCCGGCGAGCAGCACCTTGCGCCGGTCCAGCCGGTCGACGAGGGCGCCGGCCAGCGGGCCGACGAGGATGCCGGGCACCATCGCGACCACCGCGTACAGGGCGTAGCGGGTCAGTGAGCCGGTCTGGAGCAGGATCCAGATGGGCAGGGCGAACTCGGTCAGCGCGGAGCCGGTGATGGAGGCGAGCTGTCCGGAGGCGACGAGGAGGAAGCGGCGCATGCTGGGCTGCGGCCCGTCGTCCTCGGTGGCGGTCGCCGCCCTGGACCGGGTGCCCGTGCCGGGCGCGCCCGGTCCCGCCGGGGCGGTGGCGGCGGTGCCCGTGCCGTCGGTCCCGGTCTCTGCGCTGTCTCCGCTGTCTCCGGTGTTCCCGGCGGTTCCGGTGTGCCCGGTTCCGGTGTCCCCGGCGGCGGTACCGGCCGCCGTGCCGGGAGCGGCCGCGGCGTCCGCGTCGTCTTCGGTCCCCGGCCCGTCGGCGGGGCCGGTCTCGGCGTGGAACCACCAGGAGTTGTCGGGGTCGGGGGCCGGCAGGGCGGCGGTGGTGCCGTCGAGGACGGCGGTGTGCACGGTGGTGATGGCCTCGGCCACCTCGGCGGCCCGGTACTTGAGGAAGAAGTGCCCGCCCTGGTCGAGGACGGCGACGGCGGACCGCTCGGCCAGCAGCAGCCACTCGCGGTAGCGCTCCTGGTAGAAGTCGGCGGCCGGGTCCTGGTCGCCGATCAGCGAGACCAGCGGGGCGCGCAGCCGGGGGGCGCCCGCGGCGACCTCGGCGATGGCGCGGGTGAAGTACTCCTCGGCCGCCTGGGAGTCGCGGCGCATGTTGCCGATGATGAACCTGGTCTGCTCCTCGCCCAGTTCGGAGGTGTCGACGCCGAGCCCGGTCAGCCAGTTCAGATAGACCCGGTCGCCGAGCAGCGGCTCCAGCGAGGCGAAGCGGCTGAGCGCGCTCAGCAGACGGCTCTGCGGCCGGGCGAAGGGGAACTGGGCGCCCGCGTAGACCGCCTCCAGCTCCTGCCCGGCGGCCTCCAGGAGCCGGGAGACGGCGATGGCCAGGGCGGTGCCCACCCCGCAGTGCCCGTAGACCACGACGGGGCCCTCGACGCGCTCGGCCACCTCGGCGGCGACCCGTTCGGCCAGCTCGTCGAAGGGCAGCGGCTCCTCGGTGAGTCCCACGTCGTGCCCGGGGATCGCCACCGCCCACAGCTCCGCGTCGGGGGGCAGCGCGTCCGCGATGGGCTGGTAGACGACGGCGCTGCCGCCGCCGTACGGCACGCACACGTAGGTGCGGGCGCGGCGGGCGGCCGGGACCGGCGGGGTGAGCCGGTGCAGCAGCGGCCTCGGGGTGTCGTCGTGCTCGTCCCGCGCGGCGACGGCGGCCAGGTCGCGGACGGTGCGGTGGGTGAAGAGGTCCATGACGCTGATCGGCCGCGCCCCGGCCTCGCCGAGCCGGTTGCGGGCCTTGGCGACGACCTGGGTGGCCAGCAGGGAGTGCCCGCCGAGGTCGAAGAAGTCCTCGTCGGTGCCGACCTCGGTGAGTCCCAGCACCTCGGCCCAGATCGCGGCGAGCACGTGCTCGGCCGGGGTCGCGGGCCTGGTGGCCCCTCCGGCCCGCTTGATCTGCGGCGCGGGCAGGGCACGGCGGTCCAGCTTGCCGTTGGGGGTGAGCGGCAGGGCGGGGACGACGGCGAAGGCGGCCGGGACCTGGTGGTCGGGCAGCACCCGTTTGAGGGCGGCCCGCAGCGCGGCGGGCTCGGGCTCCTCGGCACCGGGGGCGGCGACCAGATAGCCGACGAGGCGCTTGTCGCCGGGCCGGTCCTCGCGCAGCACGACGGCGGCGTCGGCGATGTCCGGCCGGGCCCGCAGCGCGGCCTCCGTCTCGCCGGGCTCGATCCGCAGTCCGCGCAGCTTGACCTGCTGGTCGATCCGGCCGAGGTGCTCCAGGGTGCCGTCGGGGCGGCGGCGGGCCAGGTCCCCGGTGCGGTAGAGGCGGGAGCCGGGCGGCCCGTAGGGGTCGGGGACGAAGCGGGCCGCGGTCAGTCCGGGCCGCCGGTGGTAGCCGAGGGCGACGGCGGTGCCGCCGATGTGGAGTTCGCCGGGGGCGCCGGGCGGCACCGGCCGCAGGGCGGCGTCGAGCACGTAGAGCCGGGTGTTGTCGATGGGCAGCCCGATCGGCACCGTCTCCAGCGGGCCCTCGCACTCCCAGGAGGAGACGTCGACGGCGGCCTCGGTGGGACCGTAGAGGTTGGCGACGGAGCAGTGCGGCAGACGGGCGGTCAGCTCCCGGGCGGCGTCCGGCGGCAGGGCCTCGCCGCTGCTGATGACCCGGCGCAGACCGGTGCAGCGCTCGATTCCCTCCTCCGCGAGGAACACGGTGAGCATGGCGGGCACGAAGTGGGCGACGGTGATCCCGGCCCCGGCGATGACGTCGCGCAGATAGCCGCTGTCCTTCTGCCCGCCGGGCTTGGCGAGCACCAGCCGGGCACCGGAGATCAGCGGCCAGAAGAACTCCCAGACGGAGACGTCGAAGCCGGAGGGCGTCTTCTGCAGGACGGCGTCCTCGGGCCCCATCCGGTAGGTCTCCTGCATCCACTGGAGCCGGTTGGCGATGGCCCGGTGGGTGTTGGGGACGCCCTTGGGACGGCCGGTGGAGCCGGAGGTGTAGATGAGGTAGGCGGTGTCGTCCGGCCGGGGGCCGGCGGGTCGGGTGCGGGCCTTCGGCCATTCGGCCGGGTCGTCCAGGAGCAGCACCCGGGCCGCGCAGCCGTCCGGGGTGGGCAGCCCGCGCTGGGTGAGGAGCACCGGCGCGTCGCTGTCCGCCAGCAGGAAGGCGAGGCGCTCGGCGGGGTAGCCGGGCTCCAGCGGGGTGTAGCCGGCGCCCGCGCGCAGGATGCCGAGGAGACCGGCGACCAGCTCCGGCGAGCGTTCGGCGCTGATCGCGACGAGGCTGCCCGGGCCGACCCCCTCGGCGGCCAGCCGGGCGGCGATCCGGTCGGCCAGCGCGTCGAGTTCGCGGTAGGTGAGGGCCGGGCGGTCCTCCGTCGCCACGGCGACCGCGTCGGGGGTGCGGGCGATCTGCTCGGCCACCAGGGCGGTCAGGGTGGTCGCGGGACGGTCCACGGCGGTCTCGTTGAACCGCCGGGTCTCGAAGTCCCGTTCCTCCTCGGTGAGACCGCCCAGGGCCGACAGCGGGGTGTCGGGGGAGTCCGCGGCGGCCCGGAGGAACCGGCCGAGGTGGCCGGAGAGGCGGGCGATGTCGGCCTCGTCGAACAGGTCGGTGTTGTAGTTGAAGGATCCGTCGAGCCCGTGCGGCCACTCCTGGAGGAAGAGTTCCAGGTCGAACCGGGTACCGGCGGCGCGCACCCCGAACGGCTGGACGGTGAGGGGGAGTTCGCCCGCCGCGTCGCGCTGGGTGGCGTAGTTCTGCACGGCGAGGACGGCCTGGAAGACCGGCGGCCGGGAGACGTCCCGGGGGACCTTGAGCTCGCTCACCAGCTGGGCGAACGGCAGGTCCTGGTGGGCGTAGGCGTCCAGGCAGGTGTCGCGGGTGCGGCGGACCAGCTCGCCGAAGGAGGGGTCGCCCTCCAGCCGGGCCGGGAGCGCGAGGACGTTGACGAACATGCCGACGAGCGGTTCGAGTTCGGGCTCGGGGCGCCCGGCGACGGGCGAGCCCACGGCGAAGTCGCGCTGGCCGCTGTAGCGGGACAGGAGCGTCTGGAAGGCGGCCAGCAGCACCATGTAGACGGTCGCGTCGTGGCGGTGGGCGAGCGCGGAGAGGCGGTCGAGGAGCGCACGGTCCACGGAGAAGGAGAACCCGGCGCCCTCGAAGGTCTGGCGGGGCGGGCGCGGACGGGAGAAGGCCAGCTCCAGCGGTTCGGTGCCGGCCAGTGCCCCGGCCCAGTGGGCGACCTCGGCGTCGAGCCGCTCGCCGCTGAGCTGTTCGCGCTGCCAGAGGGCGAAGTCGCCGTACTGGACGACGAGTTCGGGCAACGGGTCGGGCTCTCCGGCCACCCGGGCGGCGTAGCCGCGCAGGACCTCGCCGAGCAGGACCTCGCTGGACCAGCCGTCGCTCACGCTGTGGTGGACGACCAGCAGCAGGACGTGGTCGTCGTCGGCGAGGCGCACCAGGAGCGCCCGCAGCAGCGGACCCTCCTCCAGGTCGAACGGGACCGCGGACGCCTCGTCGACCAGCCGCTCGGCCTCGTCCCGGTCGGCGGCACCGGCCAGTTCGAGGGCGGCGGGACCGGGCGGGTCGATGACCAGGCGCGGGCGGCCGTCCTCGGTGGCGGGGTAGCGGGAGCGCAGCGTCTCGTGGCGGGCCACGCAGGCGTCCAGGGCGGCGCGCAGCGCCTCGGTGTCCAGCGCGCCGCGCAGCCGCCGCACCACCGGGATGTTGTACGCGGCGGTGCCGGGGGCGTACTGCTCCATGAACCACAGCCGTTCCTGCGCGAACGACAGCGGAACGGGTGTGTCGGGGTCCCGGCGGGGCACGGTGGCGCGGGCCGGGGCGCGGGAGGCGAGCCGGCGGCGCAGCAACTCCCGCTTGGCGGCGGAGAGTCCGGCACCCCGGGGAGCGGGCACGGAGGGGCGGGAGCCGTCGTGCGGTGCGGGCTCCGCGGCCGGCGCGGGCTCCGCGGCCGGGGCGGCGGGGACGTCCCGCGTGGGCGCGGTGGCACCGGAGGCCGCGGGGGTGGTGGGATCGGGGACCGCCGGGGCGGTGGTGTCGGCGCTCATGAGGTGGGCCGGCTTCCTTCCAGTGCGTCCTGCGCGGCGAGCAGTTCCTCGGCCGCCGCGTCCGACAGGCCGTCGATCTCGTCGGCCAGGGCGTCTTCGACGGCCTCCGCGAAGGCGGCCACGGTGCGGTGGGTGAACAGGGCGCGCAGGGGGACGGCGAGGTCGATCGCGGCGCGGACGCGGGCGACGACACGGGTGGCGAGGAGCGAGTGGCCCCCGAGGTCGAAGAAGTCGTCATGGGCGCCGACCGGGCCGGTGCCCAGCACCTCCCGCCATACGTCCGCGACCAGTTCCTCGGCCTCGGTGCGGGGCGGCACGTGCGCGGCGCGCAGCCGTGAGCCGGGGTCGGGCGCGGGCAGGGCCGCCCGGTCCAGCTTGCCGTTCGGGGTGAGCGGGAGGGCGTCGAGGACGACCAGCGCGCCCGGCACCATGTGCGGCGGCAGGACGGCGGACAACTCGGCGCGCAGCGCGGCCGGATCGGGTGCCCCGGTCCCCGGCGCGGGCACCAGGTGGGCGACCAGGACATCGCCCCGGGCGGACACCACGGCCTGGGCCACGCCCTCCACGGCGAGCAGCGCGGACTCGATCTCGCCGGGCTCGATCCGGTAGCCGCGCACCTTCACCTGGCCGTCGAGGCGGCCGAGGAACTCCAGCCGCCCGTCGGCGCGGCGGCGCACCAGGTCGCCGGTGCGGTAGCGGCGGGCGCCGGGCGGCCCGTCGGGGTCGGGCACGAAGGCCCGGGCCGTGGCGCCGGGCCGGCCGAGGTAGCCGTCGGTCACGCCGGAGCCGCCGACGACCAGTTCACCGGGGGTGCCGGGCGGCACCGGCACGCCGTGGCGGTCGAGCACGGCCAGGGTGGTCCCGCCGATCGGGCGGCCGATGGGCGGCCGGTGCCGGGCGTCGCCGTCACCCAGGTCGGCGGTGGTGGCGATGACGGTCGTCTCGGTCGGGCCGTAGGAGTTGACCACCCGGACGGTGTCGCCGAACCGGTCCCGCCAGGCGGCGACGGCCTCGGGCCGCACCTGGTCGGCGCCGAGGATCAGCAGCCGCAGCCCGGCCGGCCAGGGCGTCTCGTCGAGGTCCGCCACCAGATGGTGCCAGTACGGAGTGGGCAGGTCGAGGACGGTGATCCCGGCCGAGCAGGGCTCCGCGAGCTGGTCGGGGAGGGCGGCGCCGGGGCGCGCGGTGACCAGGACGGCACCGGCGGCGAGGGCGGGGAACACCTCCTCGGCGCTGGTGTCGAAGGACAGGGAGGCGTACTGGAGGACGCGGTCGTCCCCGGTCAGCCCGTACCCCTCGCGCATCCAGGCGACCCGGGCGGCGAGCGCGCGGTGCGGCACCAGGACACCCTTGGGGGTGCCGGTGGAACCGGAGGTGTAGATGACGTAGGCGGGGTCGTCCGGCCCCGGCCCGGTGAGGGCGCCGTCGGGCGCCGCCGTCCGCTCCGGTGCCGCGGGCGGGGCGACCGGCAGGACCGGCACCTCGGCCGTCAGCCCCTCCACCGGCGCGCCGTCCGGGGTGAGCAGCAGCGCGGCGCGGCTGTCGCGGAGCATGAAGTCGAGCCGGGCGGCCGGGTACTCGGGGTCCAGGGGGAGGAATCCGGCGCCGATCCGCCAGGCCGCCAGCATCGCGACCACGGCCCTCGGCCCGCGCGGCAGGCAGAACGCGACCAGATCGCCGCGGCCCGCCCCGCCGGCCAGCAGCCGCCCGGCCAACTCGCGCGAGGCGTCGGCGAGTCCACTGCGGCTGAAGGTCTCGCCGGGCCCGGTCAGCGCGGTCGCGCCCGGTGCCTCGGCCGCGACCCGGTCGATGGTGTCGAGCACGGTCGGCTCGTACGGGGGGAGGGCGGGACCGGTGGCCTCCGCGCGCAGCAGCGCCAGGTCGTCGGCGTCCAGCAGCGGCAGCAGCCGCACCGGGGTGTCGGGGGCCGCCAGGGCGCCGCGCAGCAGCGTCTCGAAGCGGGCGGCGATCCGGGCCACCGCCGCGCCGTCCAGCAGGTCGGTGCGGTGTCCGAAGACGGCGTGCAGGTCGTCGCCGTCCGGCCGCACGTCCAGGGTGAGTTCGAACTTGGCGGCGGTGTGCCCGCCGTCCGTCTCGGTGCAGACCAGGTCCGCGAAGGCGTGCTCGTCGAGCGCCCCGCCGCTCTGGGTGTGGACCGTCAGCAGGGTCTGGAAGACGGGGGTGCGCCCGGTGTCCCGGTCCTGCCCCAGTTCCTCGGTGAGCCGCTCGAAGGGGACCCGGCCGTGGGTGAGGGCCCGCATCCAGTCGCCGCGCGTCCGGCGCAGCACGGCGTCGAAGGTGGGCGCCCCGGCGAGGTCGGCGCGCAGGACGACGGTGGAGGAGAAGTAGCCGACGGTCCGCTCGCTGTCGACGGTGGTGCGGGCCGCGGTGGGGACGCCGACGCAGAAGTCGTCCTGGCCGGTGCAGCGGTGCAGCAGGGTCTCGTAGGCGGCGGCCAGCACCATGAACGGGGTCATGCGCCGGGCACGGGCGAACGACTCCAGCTCCGGGCCCAGGCCGTGCAGCAGACGCGTGTGGTAGGCGCCGTCGCTGCCGGGCACGGTGGGCCGGGGGCGGTCCAGGGGAAGTTCCAACGGCGGTGCGCCCGCGAGGAGTTCACGCCAGTGGGTGAGCGCGGCGGCGGCGTCGGGACCGTCCAGCCAGGCGCGCTCGGCGGCGGCGTGGGCCAGGTAGGAGGGCGGCTCGGGAAGTTCGGCCGGGTGGCCCGCCCGGTGGGCGGCGTAGTGCTCGGCGAGTTCGGCGCGCAGCAGACCGAGGGACCAGCCGTCGGCGACTGTGTGGTGCAGGACGAGGCAGAACGTGTACGCCTCGTCACCGGTGCGCAGCAGGGCCGCGCGCAGCAGTGGGCCCCGGGCGAGGTCGAAGCCCGCGTTGGTCAGCGAGGCGACGGCGGCGGACGTCGCCGCCTCGGGGTGTCCGCGCATGTCGCGCTCGTCCAGCGGGACCGGCGAGGGCGGGTCTATCACCACGTAGGGGCGTCCGTCGACGGCGGGGAAGCGGCTGCGCAGCGCCTCGTGCCGGGCCACCACCGCGTCCAGGGCCGCCCGCAGGGAGCCGGGGGCGAGCGGGCCGGTGAACCGCAGGACGAGCGGGATGTTGTAGGACGGGTCGCCCGGGTCGAACTGGTCCAGGAACCAGAGACGTTCCTGTCCCACGGAGAGCACGGCGGCATCGTCGCCCGGTCTCGGTCCGCCGGTCCCGGAGGGCAAGGAACGGGACTCCTGGTCGATTCTGGGCATGGTGCTCCTGGGGCCGTGCTGGGCTGGTGCCCGAGCCTGGCCGGAAACCGTGTACAGCGCTCGTGTGCGAGGCGGCGGACGCTCGGGTGTGGGAAGGTGCCCTCGTGGGGCGGCCGTGATGGCGATGATGCTAGGGAGCGACCGCCCGCGAGGTCAATGGTCTGGACCATTAAGTTTATGCGTCCCGGACCGTGCTCGCCGGTGTTCTTCCTGCACACGGAGGCCCTGCGGGGGGCGGGGAGGGAAATCCGGATGCTCCGCCGCGTCGGCCGGGCCACCCCGCCGTGCCCGCGCGCGCCCCTCCCGGGGAGTCGTGCCGCGAGCGCCGGGCGGACCCGGATCCAAGTGTCGCCGGGTCAAACCTCCTTGAGGGGCGGCGACCGAATTCCGGCCGAAATCCGTCCGCCGCGGGGGACGGGGGAAACGGGGCCGTACGGGGGCGAAGGGGACACGCCGGCGGTGCCCGGCATCGCCCTCGCGGTGACCGGAACCGTGCCGTGGGCCGAGCGCGGGAATCCCGCCGTCCGGCAAGGGTGCCCGCGCCGGATCCCTACTCCCGCCGGGCGGGTACGAGTTCTGCCGCGAGGCACTGCGATGGGGCGGGTTGGGGGACTCCGTTCCGGACCCCCGACCTCCGGCCCCTGAAGCCGGGCCCTTGAACCCGTCGGAATCGGTGAACACTTCGGTCGCAGGTGTTCACGGATCGCGCGATACGGGCCCGGCGCAGGGCGGTCGGTGGGTGGAATCCGGGCGGATGCCGGACGGTACGGAGTATTCCGCCGGTACGGGCGGGACACTCCCCGTATGTCGAAGGGGCTGCGCTGGGTGCTGGTCGTGCTCGTCCTGATCTGGAGCTTGTTCGCCTACCAGTGGTACGACAAGGGCTGCGACATCGCGGAGGCGTACACCGCGGTCCTGAAGTACGGCGTGCCCGAGGGACTCGAACCACTGCCCGCCTGCTACGGCTGAGCCGGTGGCCCGGGCGCCGTACGCGGGCGGGCACCGGCGCGGTTGTGCCTGCCTGGCGCGCGGCCGGTCCCGGGCGGATGCTCCGACGGGCGCCGCCCGGCTCCGGTGTGGTGCCGCCGTCCCTGGGCGGGCGGCACACGCGGGGCGGCGGAGCCCCGCCGGGGACCCCACCGCCCACTTGAACGCTCAGCCGCCCGCGCGCACTCAGCGGCCGCGCGCACGCTCAGCCGCCCGCGAGGAGCCGCTCCGCCGCCGCTGCCGTCGCCGGGTGCCGGGACACGAGGAGCGCGCCGACCGGGGCCCCGGAACCGGGCGCCGCCCACGCCCCTTCGCAGCCCAGCATTTCCGCCACCGCGTCGCAGGCCGCCGGGTGCCTGCCCAGCAGCGCGGCACCGCGGGCGCCCGCGCCCTGCCCGCCGTCCCCGGCCGCGCGGCGCACGGGGACCTGGACCGGGGGTGTGCGCCACGGCGGTGTCCACGCGTCCAGCTCCGCCAGCCGCCCCGGGAAGATCCGCCCGGCCTCCCGGACCAGCAGCGGTGCCAGCTCCCCGGCGCCCGAGCGCAGTGTCGTGATCAGCAGCGGCAGCCACGGCAGCAGCACCGCGTCCGGCAGCCGCCCGAAGGCGTTGGACACCGCCTCCACCACCACGTCCGCCAGCGCCGGCACCGGCTCCAGCGCGTGCACGAAGCCGCTGAGGTACTGCGGATAGGAGGGCACCACCAGCGGGTTGTCGAGCAGTTCGTCGCAACGGGAGCGCAGCTCCGCCCGGGACAGCGTGCCGATCCGCACCCGCGCCGCCCACAGCAGGGCCGTCTTCGACGGGTCCTCCGGATGCGACTGGGCGACGGCCAGCTCCAGCTGGGTCCGGTCGCAGCCCAGGGAGAGCGCCAGCCCCTCCATGCCGAACAGGAAGCCCAGCATCGCCGCGACCTGCCCGACCGTCGCGTCCTCGTCCCGGAACGCCATCGGCAGCAGCGTGCAGTAGTGCGCGTACCCGGTCCGGACGAACGACTCGATCCACGCCGGGAGCGCCGGTTCGCCGGTGCGGTAGTACGCCAGCAGGGTCCGCACCCGGCGCAGCACCTCCGGCGCCCCGTCGACGCCGCGCTCGGTGGCGAGCACCTTCAGCGCGTGATGGCCCAGCTCCTCCGCCAGACGCCGGCCGCCCAGGTACAGCGTCGCGTCCTCGACGGCGGCCAGCACGCCCGCCGTCGTCGCGTCGGGCGCGTACGCGTCCCGCCGCAGCCGCTGCTCCAGCACCTGCTCGATGCTGACGCCCTCGTAGCCCAGCTCGATCAGCGCCCGCTGGTGGGTGCCGAGGGCCAGGTCCCACGACTCCTGCACCGAGCGCTCGCCGAGCCGCCGCTCGCCCATGACCGGACGGGCCGCGCCGTGCGGCAGCAGCCGCCGCAGCATCCACAGCACGTCCGAGCAGGCGTTCAGCTCCGGCTGGGCGGTCATGTCCAGCAGGGCCCGCCGCACCCCGCGCTGCTGGAGCTTCAGCCCGAGCGGCGCGAGCCGGTCGTGCACGTCCCGGGCCAGCGGGGGCAGCGCCTCGTAGCCGACCTGGCCGATCCGGTCGCCGCCCATCATGATCTCGACCAGCCGGCGCACGTCCCGCCGCCCGGGGACGCGGTCCTTCTCGATGCAGGTGACCGCCGCGTCCTGGAAGTCGTACGGCGTCGGCTTGGCGCGGTCGCGCATCCCGGCGAGCAGGATCGACGTCTCGAAGACGGCGATGGCGTCGGCGGTCGAGGCGAGATAGCCGTTGCGCCGGGCCGCGTGCACGATGCCCACGGACCAGCCGAGCAGCTCGGCCTCGTCCAGTCCGTCCAGCACCGGCGGGCGGCGCAGGAAGCCCGACAGCCGGTCCGTGTCCCCGGCCGGCGCCGGAACGGGCTCCGGGGGCGCCTGGGCCGCCGTCTTCGCCGTGCTCTTCCCGGTGCCCGCCTGCCCGGCCAGCCGGAACGGACGCACCCGGGCCCGCTTGAGGCCCTTGGCCCACTCCGTCGCCGCGATCGACACCGAGCCCGGGGCGAGCCCGAACTGCGCCTCGATCGCCGCGTGGCTGGACGGGATCAGCCCGTACTGCCAGACGGTGTCCGTGCGCGGCGTGACGGTGAAGCCGCCGCTGCCGCCCACCCCGAACTCCTCGACCCGGCTGGCCGCGTGGAACGCCCCGCAGACGTAGAGGCAGTCGGCCGGGTCGGTGCCGGTGGCCGCCAGGTGCTCGCGCATCCTGGTCCACATGTGGCGCTCGCGGTCCTCGTCCACCCGCAGCCGGTCGCCGTCGCCCGGGGCGAGCCTGCGGAACAGGCTGCCGATCAGGAACATGACCTGGCGGTAGGTGTCGTGGCCGGCGGAGCCGTCCGCGAGCGGCACCTCGACGTACTGGTGCCACCACTCCGACCAGTGCCGCACCCTGCCGTGGCGCAGCAGGTGCCGCTCCAGCTCCGCGAAGCGGGGCCGCAGGTCGCCGATCTCCACGCCGACGGCCTCGCCGTGCAGCGCGGCCTCGGGCTCGGCCGGCGCGTCGTCGTCCTCCGGGTCGGGCCCGCCGGTGCCCCGGTCGCGGCCGTCCCACTGGAAGACGTGGTCGGCGGAGCGGTCCACCAGGACCAGTTCCACCCCCGGGGTGTCCAGGGCGTAGGCGATGGCCTGGTACTCGGCGGACGCCTCGGTCATCGGCGCGACCACCGACAGCGGGGCCCATTCGGCGGGGAAGCCGTCGACGTCGCCGGCGAAGGCCTGCACCGCCACCGGCAGCCGGCAGTTGCGCAGCTCGGTCAGGAGCGGTGCCATGTCCTCGCACATCTCCAGGTACACGACCCTGGGCCGCTTCTCGCGCAGCCGCCGGGCCATGGCCGTGGCCGAGGCGGGGGAGTGGTGGCAGACGGGGAAGATCTCCAGGGGCTCGCGGGACGCCCGGTCGACGTCGTCGACCATGCCCAGCAGGATCTCCTCCAGGGCGTCCGGCCCGCCCGCGAAGGCGGTCGCCGCCTCCCGCAACTGCCCCCGCAGCGCGCCGAACGCGCCGCCGTCCCCGGGTGTCCCGCCGGGGACCGGGGCGTCGTCCGGGGTCCCGCCGCCGGTGCCGGGGCCGCTCTCCAGGACCCCGCTCACGACAGGGTGGCGATCGCGTCGCGCCCGCCCTCGAGGAACTCCGGCCAGGAACCGCCCTGTTCCCTGCTGCGCGGCTCCACCACGCCGTGCAGGTACTTGTTGAGTATCGCCAGGTCCTCCGGCTCGCGGCGGGTCAGCGAGCCGACGAGCGAGGAGGCCAGGGTACGGGCGGTCAGGGCGCTCTCCCCGAAGAAGGTGCCGTGCAGGACGGCGTCCTCCAGCACGCCGATCTGCTCGGCCGTCGACAGGGCCGACTCCAGCTTCTCGTCGTCGCTGCCGGCCGCCGCGGCGGACGCCCGCAGGTCCGCGAAGCTCTGCAGCAGCACGTCCAGCAGGGTCGGCGGCACGTCCAGGTCGATCGAGTGCCGGCGGAGCAGCTCCTCGGTGCGGAAGCGGACGATCTCCGCCTCGCTCTTCTTGTTCGTCACGACCGGGATGCGCACGAAGTTGAAGCGCCGCTTGAGCGCGGACGACAGGTCGTTGACGCCGCGGTCCCGGCTGTTGGCCGTGGCGATGATCGAGAAGCCGGGCCTGGCGAAGACGATGTTGTCGTCACCGCCGCCGCTCTCCAGCTCGGGCACGGAGATGTACTTCTCGGAGAGGATCGAGATCAGCGCGTCCTGCACATCGCTCGTGGACCGGGTCAGCTCCTCGAAGCGGCCGATGGTGCCGGTCTCCATCGCGTTCATGATCGGGGAGGGGATCATCGACTCCCGGGACTGGCCCTTGGCGATGACCATGGACACGTTCCACGAGTACTTGATGTGGTCCTCGGTGGTGCCGGCCGTGCCCTGCACCACCTGGGTGGAGTTGCGGCTGATGGCGGCGGACAGCAGCTCCGCCAGCCAGCTCTTGCCGGTGCCGGGGTCGCCGATCAGCAGCAGGCCGCGGTCGGAGGCGAGGGTGACGACGGACCGCTCGACGAAGCTGCGGTCACCGAACCACTTCTGCGCGATCTCCCGGTCCAGGCCGTCCGAGCGCTCGGAGCCGAGGATGAACAGGCGGACCATCTTGGGGGACAGGCGCCAGGAGAACGGCTTGGGGCCGTCGTCGACGGACTCCAGCCAGTCGAGTTCCTCGGCGTACTTGATCTCGGCGGGGGCGCGCAGCAGGTCGGACATGTCGAAAGGGCCTTTCCGTACGGATGGTCATCACGGGCGACGCGGGCGTACGCCGGGGATCAGGTGAGGAACGTCTTGAGTTCGTGCACGAGCTTCTTGATGTGGCCGGAGATCACCGGCGTGCCGAGGTCCTTGAACCGCTCCCGGTACCACGGGTTGACGCTGCCCCGCCCGGAGCTGGTCACCGAGCCGACCGGGATGAACTTCGCCCCGGAGCGGTGGACGGCGGCCATGCTGTCGAACAGCTCCTGCTGGCGCCACTCGTAGAAGTCGGATATCCAGACCACCACGGTGTTGCGCGGCTCCGCGATCTTCGGCTGGGCGAGCGCCATGGCGACGGTGCCGTCGGTCCCGCCGCCCAGCTTGGTGCGCAGCAGCGTCTCGAACGGGTCGTGGGCCCAGGGGGTGAGGTCGAGCGCCTGGGTGTCGTAGGCGATCAGATGGACGTCGACCTTGGGCAGCCCGGCGAAGATGGACGCCAGGATGGTGCAGTTGACCATGGAGTCGACCATGGAGCCCGACTGGTCCACGACGACGATCAGCCGCTGCGGCGTCGTCCTGCGGCTGGTGTGCCGGTAGTACAGGCGGTCGACGTAGAGCCGCTCCTCCTCCGGGCTCCAGTTGGTCAGGTTCTTCCAGATGGTGCGGTCGATGTCCAGGTTGCGGAAGACCCGCTTGGGCGGCACGGAACGGTCGATCTCGCCCACGGTGGACTTCTCGACCTGGGTGCGCAGCACCTCGGTGACCTCGTCGACGTACCGCCGGATCAGCGCCTTGGCGTTGGCCAGGGCCACGCCGGAGAGGTTGTCCTTGTCGCGGAGCAACTGCTCGATCAGGGACATGCTCGGGGTCAGCCGGGAGGCCAGCTTCGGATCGGCCAGCACCTCGCGCAGATGCATCCGCTTGACGAGGTCGCCCTCGATGGCGCCGAGTTCGGGCCCGATGGCGGGGATCAGCCGGCCCAGGTCGGGAAGGGACGCCCCGCCGCCGGTCCCGGTGCCCGCGCTCCGGCCCCCGCGGCCGCCGCGCAGTTCGCCCGGGCGGCAGCCGAGGGCGCGCTCCAGCCAGTCGGCGTCGGACTGCCAGCGGGCCAACCGACCCGCGGTGACGGTGCCGCGGGCGGAGGCGAAGACGTTCAGCAGCACCTTGGAGACGAGCGCCGCGCGCCGCACCTCGGCGCCGCGGTCGCGCGCCCCGTCCTCCTCCTGGCCTGGGACCATCAGCCCGTCGAACTCGGCGGCCAGCCCGGGGTGGCGCTGGACGACGGAGTCCACGGAGGCGTCCGGGTCGAGCAGGGCGGGCGGCAGCCCGATGTCCTCGACCACGGCGAGGCTCGCCGACTCCAGGGCCGCCTGCTCCTCGTGGTCGAAGAGGCGGGCCAGCAGCCGCCAGTAGAGCACCTGCCGGCGGTTGTCGTCGGGGTCGGGCGCGGTGCCGGCCCCCGTGCCGGGCCCGGCTTCGGGCGGTGCGCCGTCGGAGGCCGCGGCGGCGGCGCCGCCGGGCCCGGCACGGCCGTCGGTGCCCGGAACGGGCCGGGTCTGGGGGCCCGGGATCTCCCGGATGTCCTCGGTCATTTCCGCAGCAGCTTTCCGGCGCGCTCGCGCAGTACGGTGACCGCGTCGGTGGCGGCCTTCTCGGCCCGGATCCCGGCCTTGTCGGACGTCCCGCCCGCCCAGGCCCCGGCATGCACCGCCACGGCCTTCTTGCGCACCGTCCGCTCCACGGCCAGCGGCTGGAGCCGGAACTCCCCGGCGTCCCACCGCAGCAGGCCCAGGCAGGCCGCCGAGGAGGCGACCAGCTCGCGGGTGAGCGGCCCGGCGGCGGGCAGCCGCCCGGCGTCGACGGCCAGCCGGTGTCCGGCGATCTCGAACACCGTCCCGTCCTCGCCCTCCGCCACGCCGTACCCCTCCAGCAGGACGGGAGCCGCGAGGGCCGCCGGATGCCGCTCCAGGGGCGGGGCGGCGAAGGCGACGGCCGCCGGGAGGGCGACCCGGGCGGTGGCGAAGACCTCGGCCGCCCCGCCCGCGCGGGCCCGGCCGTCGTCCCAGAGCAGATCGCCCCCGGCGGTCAGCGGCATCGCGTCCAGGTCCATGGTCCGGCCCTCGCCCACGGCGGCCAGCAGCGCCATGCGCGGGCGCAGCACCTGCCACAGCCCCGCCCCCACGACCGTGTCCGGCTTCGGCGCCGAGACCGAGGCCCGCACCAGCCGGGGCTCCGAGCCGTCCGCCGGTTCGAACACGGCGTGCACCTGCGCCTGCACGGCGGTGGCGTGCTCCTGGAGGTCCACGCCGAGCGGCAGCAGTCGGCCGGAGACCTCGGACACCGCCGGGGCCGGGGCGGCTCCGGGCAGCGTCAGCAGCACGGCCCGGGACCAGAGGTCCGCCCAGCGGCGCACCGGCACCCGCTCCAGGGCGGCCCCCGGACAGGAGGCGGCCAGTTCGGCGGCGAAACCGTCGAGCAGGACGGCCTGGCGGCGCAGCGCGGGATCGGGCAGCATCGCGGCGACCACCGGGGCGGCACCGCCGACCAGTTCGTGCTCGATGCCCCGCCACCCCGCGCGGGCCAGGTCGCACAGCCAGCCGCGGGCGGCGGTGAGCAGCCCGGCCGCGTGCCCGTCGTCCCCTCCCGGTCCGGCGGGCTCCCCGGCGGTCCGCCGGCCGGTGGCCTCGTCGACCCGGGCGGCCAGCGCGTCGTGCGCGGAGCCGAGCAGCGCCACCCGGGCGGCGGCGAGCGCCACCAGGTGGTCCTCCTCGGCGGCTCCGGCGACCGTCTTGTCGGCGGCCTCGCCGACCCGCGCGGCCAGCGGTGTCCCCTCGACGGCGTCCGCGAGCGCCACGAGCCCGCCGGCCTGCCCCGGCTGGGGGCGCAGCAGGCCCCCGCACAGGGCGTCGTCGAAACCGTCCACGGCGGCCAGGACCTCGTCGAGGCCGTCGACGGGCGCGCTCAGCGCGTCGGTGCGCATCAGGCCACCGCCCCCGCCGTCGGGAACCAGTGCATCTCGGGCAGCGGCGCGGTGACCGGCTCCAGTTCGAGGTAGCCGAGGTGCCGCAGGAACCGGCTGAAGACCTGCGCCGCCGCCGAGGAGTCCCCCGGGCCGGGGCGCGCGGCGGCCATCACGGCGGTCACACTCCCCGCGTCGGGCCGCTCGGCGTCGTCCTCCGCCCCGAGGTACCGGGCGACCCGGTCCACGCCGTACTGGAGCACGGCCTCGACGACCAGCGCGCGGATGTGGTTGCAGAAGCCGCCCCGGGCCCCGCCGCAGGGCCGGTTGTTGTTGGTGCTGCAGGCGTAGGCGTACGTCCCCGCCGCCACCGACGACACGTACACCCGGCCGATGTCGGACCCGCTGGACACCACGCCCTGCAACCGCCCGTCGGCCAGCTCCACGAACGGAACCTTGGCAAGTTTGCGCGGTCGCGCGGACGGCACCACCCGTACCGTGCTCGACCTCTCCCAGACGGACAACGCACCATCTCCCATGCATGCGAAAGGGGAACGTCCACGCCTCCCCGGCGGAACAGGGAAAAACCTAGCGGCGACCACTGACAACGCCCCCGCCCGCAGGTGAACACCCGCCCAGGACCGGACCACCGGACCGGTTCCGCCGGCCCGCCGCCGTTCCGGCCGCCCCGCCGCCGTACCGCCCGGACGGCGCCGACGTATCGGCCGACCGCCCGCCGACGTATCGCCCGGTCGGCGGCGCGCACCGCGCGACGGAGGCGCCCGCCGGTTCCGTCGCCCGCCGGTTCCGGCCGGCCGCCCGTGGCGCCGGTGGTCCGCGCCCGGGTGCCCGCCCCCGTGGAGTCGGACGGGTGCCCGGTCCCGTGGAGGAGGACGGCCCGGACCGCGCCCGGGGGCGCCGTCCCCGGACCCCGCCCCGGCCGTGTGGGCGTGGGCGGCCCGGCGAGGGTCCCGCCGCCGGAGCCGGTCCCGCCGTCCCGCCCCGGCGCCCCACGGGCTCCCCTTCGATGTGGGGGAAGGGCCGATGCTCTAACGTGTCGGGAATGCCGCTCGTCGAAGTGACCCACGCGCCCACCGTGACCGAGGCCATACTGCGTCAACTGGGCTCGGTACTCCCGCACTTGGTGTCCCTGGCGGTGGAGTGCCCCGAGGAGCCGTACGACGGCGACCCGGGGCCCGGTGACGTCGAGATCCGCTTCCGGCCGCTGGGCCCGCTGGACCGCTGCGGCCTGCCGGTGGTGATCGAGATCAGGTCGAAGTGGACGCCGCACCGGGAGGCCGGCCGGCAGGAGCGCGTGGACGCGCTCCACGCGGGGATCCGCGCCGCCACCGGGCTCGACTCCTTCGGCGTCTACCTGTCCCTGCCGGTGGCCGCATGGTCCCAGGGGGACTGACCCCGGAACGGTCCGTGCCCGGCGTGCCCGGCGGCACGGCGGGCACGTGGAGTGCGGGGCGCTCCCGCCACCGTCCGCGCGAGGGCGCCCGCGGAGTCAGGCCGGGCCCGCCCACTCCTCGCGGAGCATGCCGAACAGCACCCGGTCGTGGCGCTCCCCCCGGACCAGCACCGCCGACCGGCGGCGGCCCTCCTCCCGGAAGCCCAGCCCGGTGAAGGCGCGCACCGCGCGCTCGTTGCCGCTCCAGGTGTCCAGCTCCAGCCGGGCCAGGCCGTACGCGCCGAACAGGTGGTCCACCAGCAGCCGCAGCGCGTCCCGTCCGTGGCCCGCGCCCCAGAACCCCCGCTCCCCGACGGTGACCCCCAGCGTCGCCACCCCGGCCCAGGGGTCGAGGTCCCGGTAGTCGGCCATGCCGATCACCGCGCCGCTCGCCAGGTCCTCGACGGTGAACACGGCCGACTCCCTCGGGACCAGCCGCAGCATGCCCTCGAAGGCGAGGGCGACCGCCTCCGCCGTGACCGGGCCGAACAACGGGTCCCCGGCCGCCGCCCAGTGCACCACCTCCGGGTCGTTGCGCCACCGGAGGTGGTGCACGGCGTCCCCGGGGCGCAGCGCGCGCAGTCTGACCAGTCGTCCCTCGAACATTGGGGAACCCTAGACGATCGGGGGAGGCGCCCCGGGACCCGGTCCGGCGCCACCCGGCCGGAGGGCGGAGCGGGGGCGGTCCCGCCCGGCCCGGGGGAACCGCGCCCGCCGCACCCCGGCGGGGGCTACTCCTTCGCCGACTCCACCGCGTGGCCGCCGAACTGGTTGCGCAGCGCGGCGATCATCTTCATCTGCGGCGAGTCGTCCTGCCGGGACGCGAACCGCGCGAACAGCGAGGCGGTGATCGCCGGCAGCGGCACCGCGTGGTCGATGGCGGCCTCCACCGTCCAGCGCCCCTCGCCGGAGTCCTCGGCGTAGCCGCGCAGCCGCTCCAGGTGCGGGTCCTCGTCGAGGGCGTTCACGGCGAGGTCGAGCAGCCAGGAGCGGATGACCGTGCCCTCCTGCCAGGAGCGGAAGACCTCGCGGACGTTGTCCACGGAGTCGGCCCGCTCCAGCAGCTCCCAGCCCTCAGCGTAGGCCTGCATCATGGCGTACTCGATGCCGTTGTGGACCATCTTGGCGAAGTGCCCGGCCCCCACCCCGCCCGCGTGGACGAAGCCGTAGGGGCCGTCCGGCTTGAGCGCGTCGAAGACCGGCCGCAGCCGGTCCACGTGCTCCGCCTCGCCGCCGACCATCAGCGCGTAGCCGTTCTCCAGCCCCCACACGCCGCCCGAGACCCCGGCGTCCACGAAGCCGATGCCGCGCCTGCCCAGTTCCTCGGCGTGCCGCTCGTCGTCGGTCCAGCGGGAGTTGCCGCCGTCGACGACCACGTCGCCCGGCTTGAGCAGGGTCGCCAGCAGGTCGACGACGCCCTGCGTGGCGTGGCCGGCCGGGACCATCACCCACACCGCGCGGGGCGCCGCCAGCCGGTCGACCAGATCGGCCAGGTCAGTGGCGTCGGACCGCCCGGGGTCGGTGTCGTATCCGATGACGGTGTGCCCGGCGCCGCGCAGCCGGGTGCGCATGTTGCCGCCCATCCTGCCGAGGCCAACGAGACCGATCTGCATGTCAGCGCACTTCCTTCGGTGCGCGGGCGAAGGGCCCGCGCGGGGTCGGGTCGGGGACGGTGCGGGCGTGGTGCCCGCTCGGCGCGGCCCGCTCGGGCCGCCGGTCCGGCTCCGTGACGGCACGGGCTCCGGCCGGGTCAGACACGGGCCGGGCCCTCCTCGGGGGCCTCGCCGCGCAGGGCGATGGCGTACATCTCGTCGGCGTCGAGGCGCCGCAGCTCCTCGGCGATCAGCTCGGAGGTCGGGCGCACCTTCAGCGCCAGGGAGCGCGGGGGCTGGTCCGGCAGGGTCAGTGTGGCCAGCGGGCCGTCGGGGCGGTCGATGACGATCTCGCCGCCGGAGGTGCCCAGCCGGACGGCGGTGACGAACGGGCCGTCGCTCACCACCCGGTCGACGCGCACCCCGAGCCGCACCTCCAGCCAGCGGGCCAGCAGCTCGGCCGCCGGATTGTCCGCCTCGGCCTCCACCGTCGCCGCCGACACCGGCACCCGCGCCTGGTCCAGGGCGGCGGCCAGCATGGAGCGCCACAGGGTCAGCCGGGTCCAGGCCAGGTCGGTGTCGCCGGGGGCGTAGGTGCGGACCCGGTTCCGCAGGGCCTCCATCGGCCGCTCGACCGCGTACAGGTCGGTGATCCGGCGCTGCGCCAGCGCCCCCAGCGGGTCCCGCGACGGGTTCTCCGGCCCCTCCACCGGCCACCACACCACCACCGGCGCGTCCGGCAGCAGCAGCGGCAGCACCACCGAGTCGGCGTGCTCGGACACCTCGCCGTACATGCGCAGCACCACCGTCTCGCCGGTTCCCGCCTCCGAGCCCACCCGGACCTCGGCGTCCAGGTGCGAGCGGGTGCGGTCGCGCAGGTTGCGCGGATGCCGCTTGATGACGACGAGGGTGCGCGAGGGGTGCTCGCGCGAGGCGTCCTCGGCGGCCTTGACCGCGTCGTAGGCGTTCTCCTCGTCGGTGACGATCACCAGGGTCAGCACCATGCCGACGGCCGGGGTGCCGATGGCCCGGCGGCCCCGTACCAGCGCCTTGTTGATGCTGCTCGCCGTGGTGTCGGTCAGATCGATCCTCATGGCCTGCGCCAGCTCCGTCCGTCTCGTGCGAGCATCTCGTCGGCCTCCCCGGGTCCCCAGCTTCCCGAGGCGTACCGCGCGGGCCGGCCGTGTCCGGCCCAGTACTCCTCCACGGGGTCCAGGATGCGCCAGGACTCCTCCACCTCCTGGTGGCGGGGGAAGAGGTTGGCGTCGCCGAGCAGTACGTCCAGGATGAGGCGTTCGTACGCCTCCGGGCTGGACTCGGTGAAGGACTCCCCGTAGGCGAAGTCCATGGACACGTCCCGGATCTCCATCGAGGTGCCGGGCACCTTGGAGCCGAACCGCACCGTCATGCCCTCGTCGGGCTGGACCCGGATCACCACGGCGTTCTCGCCCAGTTCCTCCGTCGCGGTGGCGTCGAAGGGGGAGTGCGGGGCCCGCTGGAAGACCACCGCGATCTCCGTCACCCGGCGGCCCAGCCGCTTGCCGGTGCGCAGGTAGAAGGGGACGCCCGCCCAGCGGCGGTTGTCGATCGCCAGCGCTGCGGCGGCGTAGGTGTCGGTGGTGGAGTCCGGGTCGATGCCCTCCTCCTCCGTGTACCCCGGCACCGGCGCGCCGCCCTGCCAGCCCGCCGCGTACTGCCCGCGCACGGTGTGCGCCCCGAGGTCGTCCGGCAGCCGCACCGCCCGCAGCACCTTCAGCTTCTCGGTGAGCAGCGACGCCGCGTCGAAGGAGGCGGGCTCCTCCATGGCGGTCAGCGCCATCAGTTGCAGCAGGTGGTTCTGGAGCACGTCGCGGGCGGCGCCGATGCCGTCGTAGTACCCGGCCCGGCCGCCGATCCCGATGTCCTCCGCCATGGTGATCTGCACGTGGTCGACGTAGGACCGGTTCCAGATCGGCTCGTACATCTGGTTGGCGAAGCGGAGCGCCAGGATGTTCTGGACGGTCTCCTTGCCGAGGTAGTGGTCGATGCGGAACACCTGGTCCGGTTCGAACACCTCGTGCACCAGCGCGTTGAGGTCGCGGGCGCTCGCCAGGTCGCGCCCGAACGGCTTCTCGATCACCGCCCGGCGCCAGGAGCCCTCCGGGGCGTCCGTCAGCCCGTGCTTCTTGAGCTGCCGCACCACCTTCGGGAAGAACCTCGGCGGCACGGAGAGGTAGAAGGCGTAGTTCCCGCTGGTCCCCCGGGAGGCGTCCAGCTCCTCGACGGCCTCCCGCAACTGGCCGAAGGCGGCGTCGTCGTCGAAGTCGCCCGGGACGAAGCGCATGCCCTCGCTGAGCTGCTGCCACACCTCCTCGCGGAAGGGGGTGCGGGCGTACTCCTTGACGGCGTCGTGCACCACCTGCGCGAAGTCCTGGTCCGCCCAGTCCCGGCGGGCGAAGCCGACCAGGGAGAAGCCCGGCGGCAGCAGACCGCGCTCGGCCAGGTCGTAGACGGCGGGCATCAGCTTCTTGCGGGACAGGTCGCCGGTGACGCCGAAGATCACCAGTCCGGACGGGCCCGCGATCCGGGGCAGCCGCCGGTCCCGGGGATCCCGGAGCGGATTGCTCCAGTCGAGCGGTGGCACGGGGGCGGCACCTCTTCCGCCCCGGGCCCCGCGCCGTTCACCGGACCCCGTCGCGGCCCGGGGGGAGCCGCCGCCGTCCCGTTCGCCGGACGTGCCGGGCGCCGCCCGGCCCCGGGCCCCGCGGGACCTCCCGGACGGTGCCCGGTCCGCCCGCGCCCGGCCCGGCGCCGCCTTCCCCGCCTCCTCCGCCGCCCCGGTCCCCTGGACCGTCGTGGCGGGAAGCTCCTCGCTCATTGCCCGTCAACTCCCTTGCCGTCGAGCGCCTTCGTCACCGTATCCAGCATCTCCCTCCGGACCGCGGCCACCTCGCCGGAACCCGTGCCTACCGGCCACCGCGCCGCCCCGCCCGCCGGGACGCGACCACCGGTGGCCGCGTCCCGCCCCGGGTGCCACCGTGCCCGGTGGGGCGACCGGGGCAGCCCCGGCGCCGAGGTCACGGCACCGGGGGCGAACGGATCCTTCCTGTCCAGGGTGTCCCGGGACGCCGGGTCCCTCACCCCGGGGGAGCGGGCCCGCGGGGGGTGGCGTGCGGTGCCGGCCGGGAACGTGTGTTCGCCCGGTGGTCGGGGAGGCCGGGGGCCCGGCCGGGGGCCTCCCCGCCGGTCGTCGCCCGCCCGTGTCCCCCGGTCCGCCACCCGCTCCGGCTTCCCCGTGGGCCCGGCCCCAACCGGCGCACCGGCCCACGACCCCACCGGTCCACCGGTGGCACCGAGGTCATGGGGGTCATGGGAACCACTGGCCCATCGGGGTCACCGGCCCACCGGGACCACAGGACACCGGCGCGTCGGCCCGCCGCCGGGCCGCCCCGTCCTCCCGCCGCCCCGCCGCCCCGCCGCCCGGCACCGTCCCCCCGTGACGTGACGCGCACCGCCGCGTCCCCCGGGCGTGCCATGATCGGCGTGCGGTGACCGGTGGGGTGTGCGGCGGAAGGACATGGACGTGCGGCTGGTGATTCTGGGCGGTGGCGGATTCCGGGTGCCGCTGGTGTACGGGGCCCTGCTCGCCGACCGGGGTGAGGGACGGGTGACCCGGGTGGTCCTGTACGACCGGGACCGGGCGCGGCTCTCCGCGATCACCCGCGTCCTGGCCGAGCAGGCCGCCGGAGTCCCGGACGCCCCCGGGGTGACGGCCACCACGGACCTGGACGAGGCGCTGCGCGGAGCCGACTTCGTGTTCTCCGCGATCCGTGTCGGCGGACTGGAGGGCCGGGCCGAGGACGAGCGGGTGGCGTTCGCCGAGGGCGTCCTCGGCCAGGAGACCGTGGGCGCGGGCGGCATCGCCTACGGCCTGCGGACCGTCCCCGTCGCCGACGCCGTCGCCCGCCGGGTGGCCCTGCTGGCGCCCGACGCCTGGGTCATCAACTTCACCAACCCCGCCGGGCTGGTCACCGAGGCCATGTCCCGCCACCTCGGCGACCGGGTCATCGGCATCTGCGACTCCCCGGTCGGCCTCGGCCGCCGCATCGCCCGGATGCTCGGTGCCGACCCGGAGCGCGCGTGGATCGACTACGTCGGCCTCAACCACCTCGGCTGGGTGCGGGGGCTGCGCGTCGACGGGCGCGACGAACTCCCGCGCCTGCTGGCCGACCCCGCCCTGCTCGGCTCCTTCGAGGAGGGCCGCCTCTTCGGCACCGAGTGGCTCCGGTCGCTCGGCGCGATCCCCAACGAGTACCTGCACTACTACTACTTCAACCGCGAGGCCGTCCTCGCCCACCGGGAGTCCGACCGCACCCGGGGCGCCTTCCTGCGCGACCAGCAGGCCCGCTTCTACGAGGGGGCGCGGAGCCCCGGCACCTCCGCCCTCGCCGCCTGGGACCGCACCCGCGCCGAGCGCGAGGCCACCTACATGGCGGAGAACCGGGAGACGGCGGGCGCCGGGGAGCGCGAGCCCGAGGACCTGTCCGGCGGCTACGAGAAGGTCGCGCTGGCCCTGATGCGGGCCATCGCCCGCGACGAACGCGCGACGCTGATCCTCAACGTCCGCAACGGCACGACCCTGTCGGCCCTCGACGCGGACGCCGTCATCGAGGTCCCGTGCGCGGTCGGCGCGAGCGGCGCGCACCCGGTCTCCGTCGACCCGCTGCCGGGCCACGCCACCGGCCTGGTCTGCGCCGTCAAGGCGGTGGAACGGGAGGTGCTGACCGCCGCCCGCACCGGCTCCCGCGCCGCCGCCGTCAAGGCGTTCGCCCTGCACCCGCTCGTCGACTCGGTGACCGTCGCCCGGCGTCTGCTCGACGGATACCGGGCCGTCCACCCCGGCCTGGCCTACCTCGGCTAAGGATCCCGCTCCGGGTCTCCGCCGCCCCGGGGTCCTCCCCGGGCGTGCTCCCGGAGAGGGGCCCCGGGGAAGGGGTCCGGGGCGTCGCGGGAGCCCGAATCCGGCCGTCGGGGGACAAAGCAGCGGGCCGTCTTGTGACTCCCGGCCCGGATGTGATCTCTTTGCGTCGACGGCGGGTTGGAAGGGGTGGGGACGATGTCCGGCAAGGGTGGCTCGGGGAAGCTGTGGGCCATCAGCGACCTGCACATCGGCTACCAGGAGAACCGCGCCCTCGTGGAGAGGATGCGTCCCGAGGGCGACGACGACTGGCTCCTGGTGGCCGGTGACGTGGCGGAGACCGTCGAGGACGTCCGCTGGGCGCTCGGCCTCCTCGCGAGCCGGTTCCGCCGGGTCGTCTGGGCCCCCGGCAACCACGAGTTGTGGACCCACCCCAAGGACGCGGTCACCCTGCGCGGCGCCGAGCGCTACGCCCATCTGGTCGAGATGTGCCGCGAACTCGGCGTGATCACGCCCGAGGACCCCTACCCCGTGTGGGAGGGCGAGGGCGGCCCCGTGGCCGTCGCCCCGCTGTTCCTCCTCTACGACTACTCCTTCCTCCCCTCCGGCTCCACCACCAAGGAGGAGGGCCTCGCCCACGCGCACGGCACCGGTGTGGTGTGCGCCGACGAGTACCTGCTGCACCCCGACCCGCACCCGAGCCGCGAGGCCTGGTGCCGCGAGCGGGTCGCGCTGACCGCCGAGCGGCTCGACGCGCTCCCCGCCGACCTGCCGACGGTGCTCGTCAACCACTATCCGCTGGACCGGCACCCCACCGAGGTGCTGTGGCACCCGGAGTTCGCCATGTGGTGCGGCACCGCGCTGACCGCCGACTGGCACCACCGGTACCGGGTGCGGACCATGGTCTACGGCCATCTGCACATCCCCCGCACCACCTGGCACGAGGGGGTGCGCTTCGAGGAGGTCTCGGTCGGCTACCCCAGGGAGTGGCGCAAGCGCGACACCCCGCCCGGCCGGCTGCGCCTCATCCTGCCCGCCGAGGAGAAGGCGTCGTGATCGAGACCCTGCTGCCCGGGGGCGTCGTCACCGTGGAGGCCCACGGCCACGACGAGACCGGCCACGGCCCGCTCTACCCGGGCGAGGCCGAGCTGGTGGAGCGCGCGGTCGCCAAGCGCCGCCGCGAGTTCACCGTCGTACGGTCCTGCGCCCGCCGCGCGATGGAGCGGCTCGGCGTGCCCCCGCAGGCGGTGCTGCGCGGCGAACGAGGCGTCCCGCTCTGGCCGGACGGACTGATCGGCAGCATGACCCACTGCGACGGCTTCTGCGCCGCCGCCCTCGCCCACGCCACCGAACTGGCCTCCCTGGGCATAGACGCCGAACCCCACGGCCCCCTTCCCGAGGGCGTGCTCGCCGCCGTGGCCCTGCCCCCCGAGGCGGAACGGCTGCGCGGGCTGAGCGCGCGGCGTCCCGAAGTCCACTGGGACCGGCTGCTGTTCAGCGCCAAGGAGTCCGTGTACAAGGCGTGGTTCCCGCTCACCGGGAAGTGGCTGGACTTCAGCGAGGCCGACATCGAGATCCTCCCGGACGACGGGGCCTTCGGGGGCTCCGAGGCGACCGGGGCGCTGCGCGCCGAGCTGCTGGTGCCGGGTCCGACCGTCTCCGGGCGGCGGCTCACCCACTTCGAGGGCCGCTGGACCGCCCGCGACGGGCTGGTCGCCACCGCGATCACCGTCCCGCACGGCTGACGGCTGACGGCTGACGGCTGACGGCTGACGGCCGACGCCGAGCGCCCGACACCGCGCACGTGGCTGCGGGGTCCGGCGCCGGACGCCTGACGCCGCCCGCATGACCACGGATTCCTGGCGTCCGACGCCGCACATGTGAAACCGCGGGCGCCCGGTCTTGGCCGCCGGGCTCCCGACGGCGCGTCCGGGGCGCCGTGCCGGGCATGGGCACGGCCGGCGGGTGGGCGGTCCGGGGCGCGGCCATGAGGTCACCTGCCCCGGCCACGTCCGGACCACGCTCGTCCGCCCCGGCCGTGGCCGATGCCCGGGGCCCGGACGCACCTCCGCCCGCCCCGCGCATGCCCGGCCGCACGTCTTCTCCCGGCTGCCCTCTCCGCCCGGCCGTCGCGCCTCGGCCCCGCCCCGGTCCCCGGTCGTCGGCTCCGTGAGGCGCCTGCCGAAGCCTCCCGCCGGCCGCGCTCCGTGCCCCCGCCCGCCGGGCCCCGCGCGTCCCGTGCCGGGCAGCGCGCCCCCCCCGCCCGACGCGCCGGGGCACCCCGGACGCCGGGTCCGCCGGGGGCCGCGCACCTCCGCCGGGCGCGGCGGGGCCGCGAGGGGCCCCGAGGGGGCTGCGCGGGCCGCGGGGTCAGGGCCGCCGGTACCAGTCGCGCAGCAGCCGGAAGAACGCCTCCTCGTTGCCCGCCAGCCCCGCCTCCGCCAGGGCCCGTTCCGCCTCCGCGAGCACGGCGGGCGGGACCATCGGCGGCAGGGGCGCCAGGGATCCCAGCGGGGTCGTGTCGAGGCCCGCCCGCACGGTCTGCAACAGCCTCAGATACGCCCGTACGGCGGTGCGTTCACGATCGGTCGGTACGGCGGCGGTGGTCATCCTCGGCTCCCCACAACGGCGTCGGCGGTCGCGCGCGCCCCGCTCCGGGGCGGCCCGCTCACCAGCTTGCCGCGCACCACCGACAATCCGTCCGAGCCGCGCCCGCGCGGGGCCGCCGGGTCAGCCCGGGTAGCCCAGCGACGCCTCGATGCGGGCGGCCAGGTGGTCCCGCCGCACCGCGCCGGACGGGGCCGAACCCGCCATCCAGGTACGGCACTTGCTGGCCAGCAGCAGGCCGAAGCTCTCGGCCTCCCGTTCGTCGGCCAGGTCGAACCGGGAGCGCGCGGCGACCGCCCGCACGGTGGCCCGCAGGGCCTCCTCGTCCACCGGACCCCCGTGCCCGGTGAGCAGCCGGTGGGCCACCGGGGTGCCGCCGACGATCCCGCCGTGGTGCCCCGCCGTCATGTGCCACAGCTCATGGCCCAGGATGACCAACTGGTGGTCGGGAGCGGTCCGTTCCTCGACCACCACCAGATCCTGGTCGGCCATGTCCAGCCAGAGCCCGCTGGCGGTGCCGGGCGGGAAGGCGGCCATCCGGAAGCGGACCGGCCGGCCCCGGCGACGGCTCATCGCCGCGCACAGCGAGCCGTACAGGTCGACCGGGCTCTCGGGAGCGGACAGGGTCAGCTCCGTCACCAACTCGCCACACAGGCGGCGCATCTGCCAGCGGATGCACACGTCGTCCCCCCACCCTCACCGCTCGGCTCACGACTCGGGTCGTTTGACACTTTCCAGGAGCATGTCCAGCCATTCGGCGACCTTGTCGCGGTGCTGGTCGGTGGGGAGCTGGGCGGCCCGCCAGGCGATGCCGCGCACGCCGTGGTCCTGGAGCAGCCGCTCCAGCGGATCGTTCTCGGCGGCGGCCGCCGCCCGTTCGCGGTCGGCGAGCTGCTGGAGCAGTTCCTGCTCGGTGTGCTGGAGCGCGCTCATCAGCGCCTCGGGCTCCTCCGCGGTGAGGAATCCGGCGTGCACCCGGAAGAAGCGCTGGATCGCGTCGCAGTGCTCCATGGTCGGCCGCCGGTCCCCGTTGATGAGGGCGCCCGCCTGCTGCCGGGACATCCCGGCGCCGTCCGCGATCTCCTGCTGGGTGTACCGGCGCCCGTTCGGTTTGAGCCGGGTGCGCCGCAGCAGGTCCAGACGCTGGAGGAAACGCGCCTGCACGTCCGGCTCGCCCGCCGGACGGCCGCCGAGCAGCGCCCGCACGACCGGCTCGGGGACGCCGGACGCGGCGGACAGGCCGCCGATGTCGAAGACCTCGGCGTGCGGCACGCCGAGCCGGTCCGCGAGCGCGGTGACACGGGAGACCACGGCGGGCAGTGTGGCCGCCGGCATGGCACCCGGACCCTCGAAGCCACCCGTCACCGACAGATCTCCTACGTCTCTCACTGGCCTCACAGGCTTTTCACAAGCAGTCGCCGTGAACTTCCCGGAGAGTAGCTTGTCGCTCGAACCCACATCCAGGTCTCGCCACAACTGTGGCCTATTTCAGCCGTCAACAGGCACGAAATGCCACGATAGTTGACACGCCTTGCGTCGGGGCAGCAGGATCGGGACGCCGCGAGAAGGCCGCATAGGCAAGAGGGGTGACCTCCCGATGGCATTTCAGGCAAGAGGGCGGCGGCCGGCACCGCGGCCCGCTCCCACGACTCCCGAGGCCCAGGCCTACCTCCAGGACTACGCGACGTTCCTGGAGGCCTGCTCCTTCCCTTCCTTCGTCGTCGACCACCGCTGGGACGTGGTGCTCGCCAACAGTGCCTTCCGGACACTCTTCCGGGGCGTAGGGCCGCATCCGAGCGCCATGCCCTGCGACAACTTCCTGCGGTTCGTCCTCTTCCACCCGGACGCGTCGGCGGTCCTGGGGGAGCACGAGGCGCGCTGGTGCCTGCCGATGCTGGCCCACTTCGCCGCCTCCGTGGAGCGCTACGGGCAGGACCACGACCTCCAGGCGATCCGCGGCGACATCGCCCAGGACCCCCTGATGGAGGCCGCCTTCCGGCAGGGCCTGCCGCACTGGATCCGCGCCGTCGGCCCGGCGGCGGTCGAGCACGACGGGGCGATGCGCCCCCTGCTCCATCCCGATCCGCGCTGGGGCGCCACCGAGTGCCGGGTCGTCGTCGAGACGCCCCGGTCCCTGGAGGAGCAGGGGTACACCCGGCTGACGCTCGTCCTGCGCGAGACCCCCCGCACCCCGCACCGCTCCGCCCGCCCCCGGCGCTCCGCCTCCCACCTCAGGGTCGTGTCGGCCGGGGAGTGAGCGGACGCGGGACCGGACCGGCGTGATCCGGGGGTCCGCCGGGGACCGCCGCGGACGGGGTCCGCCGGAACCGGGCGAGGGAGGGCGGCGCCGTCGACGGTGGCGCCCTCCGTCACGCCGCGGCCCGCGCGCCACGCCGCCGCCCGCGGTGCCCGCCCACCGCGCCGCCCGGCGCACCCGTGCCCCGGCCGCCGGGGCGCCCCGGGAGGCGGCGCCCGCCACATCCATGGCGCCCGCCACATCCATGGCGCCCGCCACATCCATGGCGCCCGCCACGCCCACGGCACCCGTCGGCCCGAGGTGTCCGCCGCGTCCATGGCACTCGTCGCAGGGGGTGGTCCGGGGTGCGGCTGCCCGGCGTGCCCCGCTCGCCGCGCCGCCTCCCGGCTCACCTCGGGGCGGGGGCATCGGCGTGCTCGGGCGCCGCGGCCCCGTGGTGCTCGTCCGGCCCGCGGAATCCATCGCGGCGGCCGTGGCCCTCTGCCGTGCCGCGGGGCCGTCCGGCACGCCTCCGGGGCCACTGCCATCGGCTCGCCCGGGCGGCTCCGCCGCACGGCAGAGGGCCACGGCCGAGGCGTCCGCCGCGTCCATGGCACCCGCCGCGGCGGGTGAGCACCGGTGCCGCCGCGCCCGGCGCCCGGTCGGCCGTGGCGCCGCCCTCCGGATCGCCGCCCGCCGCGCCGCCGCCCGCCGGGCCCGGGTGTCACGGTCATTGGCGCGCCCCGGGGTGTGACGGCCCCCTCCGCACCCGCCGCGCCGCGTTCAGGGCGTCACCGCCGCGCCGACGGCGCGCTACGCGCTGAGCCGTTCCGGTCCGCTCCGGGGCGGAGGCGCCGCCGGCTTCGCGTCCCGTACGGCCGTGACCGGCTCCGGCGAGAGGCCCGCCCCGGTACCCGCGGCCTCCCCGGCGGCCGTCGCCGTCGCACCGGACCCCACCGGTCGCGGCCCCGCAGCCCGCGCCGCGGGCAGGGGCGTCGTCGCATGGACCGCCACCGCTCGGGGGACCGTTCGGGCGGTCCCCGGGACGGACGGCCGGACGGGCGACGGGAGGGTCACCGGTGGGGGTGCCGGTGACGCGTCGCCGCCGGGCCGCCCCGGTGCCGCGCGGCTGAGCTGGACCACGCCCAGGCCGGCCAGCGCCGCCCCCGCCAGCGCGAGCAGCACCCCCGCCGGGCCGCCGCGCAGCCGTTCGCCCAGCAGCGCCACGCCGATCACCGCCGCGGCCACCGGGTTGGCCAGGGTCACCACCGCGAGCGGGGCGCCCAGCCCGCCCCGGTACGCGGTCTGGGCCAGCAGCAGACCTCCGGCGGCGAAGGCCGCCACCAGGACGGCCACCCCGATCACCTGGACGCTGAGCAGCGGCCCCGAGCGGTCCGTGACGGCCACCGTGACGGTCTGGGTGAGCGCCGACGCCACCCCCGAGGCGACCCCGGACGCCGTCGCGTGGCGCAGCCCCGGCCGCGCGCCGGGCCGGGAGAGCAGGCCGATCAGCGCGGCCGTCGCGCCCGACACCGCCAGTGCCTCCGGCACGCTCAGCACGTCGTCGGGGGCCGGGCCGGACGCCGTGAGCAGCAGCGCGCCCAGCCCCAGCAGGGTCAGGCCGGTGCCCCGCCACTCGACGGGGTTCACCCGCCGCCCCGCCAGCCGCGCCCCGAGCGGCACCGCCGCGACCAGGGTGAGCGCGCCGAGCGGCTGCACCACGGTCAGGGGACCGTACTTGAGGGCCACGACGTGCAGCAGCGCGGCGGACGCGTTGAGCGCCACCGACCACCACCAGCCGCCGCGGCCGAACATCCGCAGCAGCCCCCCGTCCGCACCGCGCGCCGCCAGCCGCTCCTGGGCGACCGCCGCGCCCGCGTAGGCGAGCGCCGAGACGAGCGAGAGCAGGACGGCGACGAGGGCGGCGCTCACCGGCCCGCCCGCACCGGCTCCGGCGTCCCGGAGCGGGAGGCGAAGGTCACAGGGGGACGGTCACCGAGGTGTGCCGCCGGGGCCCCGGCCACGGCCGCGCGGGGCGGCAAGGGGTCGTGGACCGCGCGGTCCCGGAGCGGCTCGCGGGAACCGGCGGGGCCCTGCCCGGACACCGCGGCGCCGAGCATCCGGTGGAGCCGGAACGGGCCTGCGGGGAGCGGGAGTCGGCGGCCCGGCGGAGGCCGGTCGGGGGCGTCCGGCGCCGCTTCCCCGGGCTCGGTGCGGGCGGCCATCCGCCCCCCTCTCATCGATACGACATCGTTCCGAAACGAGAGTGTACCGATACGTTGGTGTACCGATACGACCCTGTACCGATACGACGATGTACCGATACGCTGCTGTATCGATACGGCCCGGTACCGGTACAGTGGCGATGGACGACTTCGCGACACCGTGGCGTGAACCGGCCCCTCCCGGGGGGCGGGGACGCGGTGCCGGCGCCGCACCGGGCCGTCGCGGGACCGCACACCGGACAGGGAGAGAACGATGACGTCGCAGGCCGCGGACCGACCGGACACGGTCGGCACCTCGCGCCGCTCCAAGCTGACGCCCGAGCGTGAGCAGGAGTTCTTCGACGCCGTCCTCGAACAGATCCGCCGCTGCGGATACGACGCCGTGACCATGGAGGGCGTGGCCGCCAGCACCCGGTGCAGCAAGTCCACGCTCTACCGCCAGTGGCGGTCCAAGCCGCAGTTCGTCGCGGCGGCCCTGCGCTCGCACCGCCGGGTGCGGTTCGCGGGCATCGACACCGGGTCGCTCGCGGAGGACCTGCGCCGGGTGGCCCGCATGGCGGGGGAGTGGTCGGGCAAGGACACCCTGCTCCAGGCGCTCGGCCACGCAGCGACCCAGGACCAGGAGCTCCAGTGCGCCCTGCGCGAGGGGCTGATGGACCCGGAGATCGCCGCGCTGCGGGAGATCCTGCGGCGCGGGGTGGAGCGGGGCGAGGTCCCCGCCGGGCACCCGGCGCTGGAGTTCGTGCCGACCCAGCTCTTCGGCGTGCTGCGGATGCGCAGCGTCGTCGAGGGGCGGCGCGCCGACGCGGACTACCTCGTCCGCTTCGTGGAGGCCGTGGTGCTGCCCGCGCTGGGCCTCCCCTGAGAACCCAGGCCGCCGTCCACGGGATGACCGGACGGAGGCCTGCCTGCGCCGCACCGTGGGGACGGGGGCGGCGCACACCCCGGGCCGGGCGGGCGCCCCTTGAGCGGAGGGGCGCCCGCCCGGCCCATCCCGTCACCCGGGAGGGCCGGGACGGGGGCCCCGCCGGACATGACCCGCCCGGACGTCCCCCGCCGGACAATGCCCCGCCCCCGGCGCCCGCGCCGCCCCGCGTCCGCTCAGATGTCCTGGCCGCTGCCGCCGCCGCGCGCCGAGGAGACCTTGATGCCCTCGGTGATCTCGTCGAGCACCTTCTGCGTCTCCGACACGTCCACACCGAGGCGGACGACGACGATCCGCCGGGGGTCGGCGGGCGCGGGGAAGGCGAGCGACTCGACGTATCCGTCGGACCCCTTGGCGGTGACCGCCTTCCAGCGGACCGTGTAGCCCTTCTGCCCGGCGACCGTCACCGCCTTCGAGACGAGCACGTCGTGCGAGGTGACGCCGCCGTACGACGTGCCGCCGTAGGACTCCTCGGCGTTCTTCCCGATGTCGGCCTTGGCGACCTCCTCCGCGCTGCGGCCCTCGGCGCCGAGCGCCGCGGGGATCGAGTGCGCGCCGCCCTTCGTGCACTCGTCGGAGGTGTCGCCGGGGCACGGGTAGACGTCGTCCGAGGAGATCAGGGCGCCGCCGCCGTGCTCCCGCCCGGACCACCCCTCGGGGATCGGCAGGCTGATCCCGTTGACTCGGTCCGGCACCGAACCGCTCCTGATCCGGGGCGGCTCCGACCGGCCGGGCGACTCCGGCTCCGAGGACTCCTCGTCACGCGGCTGTCCGCCGCGGTCGTCGCGTCCGCCCGGCCGCCGGTCGTCCTGGGCGCGGGCGCGGTCGCTCCCGTTCCCGCCGCCGTCACCGTCGACCAGTACGTACGTCCCGACGCCTATCGCCCCCAGCACGGCCACGACGACGGCGACGGCTATGCCGGTCCGCAGCCGCCGTCTGCCCGGCGGCGGGGAGGGGACCCCCGGGTAGCCGGGGTGCGCGGGGTACGGCGCGGGCGCCCCGTAGGGCCCGGGCGGCGTCCCGTACGGACCCGTGGGCGCCGCGTACGGCGCGGGACCCGCGGCATACGGCTCGGGAGGCACCTCGTACGGCTCCGGGGCGGCCGGGTGCGCGGCGGTCCGGTCCGGCCGCGGCTCGGGGGGCTCGGGAGGGAGGGACGGCGGTCCCCCCGCGGCGGCACGGTCCGCCGGCCGGACCCGGTCCGTCCACGCCGTCCCGTCCCACCAGCGCTCGCCGACGGGACCGTCACCTGAATGTCCGGGGTCCGGGTACCACCCGGGAGGGGTCACCTGCGTCATGGCCCCACCGTATGAGGCGACCGTGAGATCCGGATGAGAGCCCCCACCCGGAACCGGGGCTCCAGCGCCGATCGCCCCGACCGGGGCCGCCTTCCGGCCGGCGGTCCGGTCGTCCCGGCCGAGGGCGCGCCCCTGGGTGTCCCGCCGGGACCCGCCTACCCCGCCCCGGCCGTCAGGCCAGAGGTCGCCGCCCCGCCCGAGGCCGGCTCCGTCCCGGGTGTCCCGCCGGGAACTGCCCTTCTCGCTCCGGCCGTTCGGCCCGGGCCCGCCCGCCGTGTCCACCGGCCGCCCCGGCCGAGGGCGCGCCCCTGGGGGTCCGGACCGGAACCGTCCTCCACGCCCGGCCGTTCCGTCCGGAGGCGACTCCCGCCCCGGTCGTCCGCCGGGAGGTCCCCCCGCGGAGGCCGGGAGATCCGCTCGCGGACGCCGGGACCGCGCCTTCCGTGAAGGACCCCGCGCCGCGCCCGCCCGAGGCGTCCGCCCGCCGGGTCCGTCCGCGCGAACGCGCTCCGGGCCGCCGCCCGTTCGCCTCCGCACCGTCCGCCCGGTCCGTCCCACGGCGGCGCCGCCCGCGCTCCGCGGCAGGCCCGTGTCCCCTCCCCGGGAACCCGTCCCGCGTCCCCTTCCGGCCGGATCACCTGGCTGACACGCCGCCACCCTTCCGTCCCCGCGGGCCGGTCGGGGTCCGGACCGGGCGGAAGGCGGCCTCCCGACCACGGCCGGGAGCCGCTTTACCGCATGTCATCCGTCACGGCAACTACCGGGCCGAGCATCCACCACTCGGCCGCTCGGACGGCTACGCTCGGGTCTGTACGTCGTTCGGGCGACTCGGGGAGGTAACGGGATGACGGAGGGACGGCCGATGGCCGCCGCCTCGCCTTTCCTGTGGGAGCGCGACGCGGAGATCGCCGCCGTCAGAGAAGCCGTCGACGAACTGACCGGGGGCCGCGCCTCCTCCGGGACCCTGCTGGAATACCGGGGTGAGGCAGGGCTCGGGAAGACCGCGCTGCTGGCGGAGACCCGGCGCATCGCGGAGGCGGCCGGGTGCACCGTCTGGTCGGCCCGCGGCGGCGAGACCCTCAGCTCCGTGCCCTTCAACGTCGTACGGCAACTGCTGCAGCCCGCCCTGGTGTCGATGTACCCGGAGGAGGTCCGCGAGTACCTCGGCGACTGGTACGACATAGCGGGACCCGCCCTCGGCATAACGGAACCGGGCGAGGGCCGCGCCGATCCCCAGGGCGTGGTCGACGGCCTGGTCGCCGCCGTGCGCCGGTTCGCCGGGCGGGAGTGGCCGCTCGTCCTGCTGATCGACGACGTCCACTGGGCCGACCAGGAGACCCTGCACTGGCTGGCCTCGCTCGCCCGGCGACTGGACGAGACCGCCGTCCTGGTCGTCCTCGCCCGCCGCCCCGGCGAGCCCGCCGACGAGGAGAGCGCCCGGCACCTCGACACCGCCACCGCCGCCGGCCGGTCCCTGGCCCCGCTCAGCGCCCTCACCCCCGAGGCGACCGCCGGGCTCACCCGCGCCACCCTCGGCGAGTACGCCGACGCCGCGTTCTGCCGCGAGGTCTGGGCCGTCACCGACGGCAACCCCTACAACACCGTCGAACTCCTCGCCAAGGTCGAGGACAGCGAACTGGACCCGGTCGAGGCCCACGCGGGCGACCTGCGCACCCTCAACAGCTCCGCCCGGGGCGGCGGACTCGTCGCCCGCCTCGAACAACTCGGCATCGACGCCACCCGGTTCGCCTGGGCCGCCGCGATCCTCGGCACCGGCATCACCGTCGACATGGTGGCCAGTCTCTCCACCCTCGACCGGACCGCCGCCGTCCGCTGCGCCAACCTGCTCTGCGGCGCCCGCATCCTCACCGAACCCGAGGGGCCTTCCGGCCGTCCGCCCGGCGACGAGCTGGAGTTCGTCCACCCGATCATCGCCACGGCCGTCTACAACTCCATCCCCGGCGGGCTGCGCACCGCCATGCACGGCATCGCCGCCCAACTGGTCACCGACTCCGGCCTCGGCGCCGCGGCGGCCTCCCGCCACCTGCTCCAGGTGCACCCCGACGACGACCAGGAGGTCGTCGCCCAGCTCCGCGACGCCGCCCGCGAACACCTCGCCGTCGGCGCCCCCGACGCGGCCCGCCGCTGTCTCGAACGGGCCCTGCGGGAACCTCCGGAACCCGGCTGCAACGCCCGCGTCCTCTACGAACTCGGCTGCGCCACCCTGCTCACGGCGCCCGCCGTCACCGTCGGGCACCTGCGCGCCGCCCTCGCCGTGGGCGGCCTCGACCGCGAGGAGCGCGCCGACGCCGTCTTCCGGCTGTCCCAGGCCCTGCTCCACAACGACCAGTTGGAGGAGGCGGTGCGCACCGTGGCCGACGAGGCGGCCCGGACCGAGGACCCGGCGGTCAGACTGCGGCTCCAGGCCGCCCAGTACATGTGGGAGGGCGTCCACGCCAGCCAGACCTCCTCGCCCGACCGCTCCGCCCGCCTCGCGGACCTCGCCGCCACCTGCACCGGCCGCGACAACGCCGAACGCGCCCTGCTGATCCTGCGCGGCTTCGACGCCATGATCCACGGCGAGAGCGCGGAGGAGGTCGCCGAGGTCTGCGACCGCGCCCTGGTCAACGGGCGGCTCGCGCCCGGACTCGGCTGGACCGACAGCGAGTGGGGCCTCGAACTGCCCATGATGCTGGCCAGCGCCTATGCCTACACCGACCGGCTCGACCGTGCCGAGACGCTGTTCAACGGGGCCCTGCGCGCCTATGAGTCGGCGGGCTGGAGCGGCGGCCACCTGGCCCTCGCCCACGCCTACGTCGGTCTCGGCCACCGCAGGCGCGGCCGTCTCGAGGAGGCCGAGCGCTCCCTGCGGGAATCCCTGCGCATCGCCGAACGGGTCGGCAGGCGGCTGCCGTTGTACTGGTCCGCCACCTGCAACCTGGTCGACACCCTGCTGGCCCGGGGCCATGTCGAGGAGGCCCGCGCGGTGGCCGACCAGTACGGCTTCGCCCCGCCCTACCCCTCCACCATCGTGCTGCCCGACCCGCACGCCGTCCGGGGCCGCCTGCTGCTCGCCACCGGCCGCACCGAGGAGGGCGTCGCCGAACTGGAAGCCGCCGAGCGGGCGTCGACGGCACCCGGCCGGCAGAACCCGGTCCTCGTGCCCTGGGCCGTCGACCTCGCCCGGGCCCTCGCCGTGACCGACCCGGCACGCGCCGCCCGGCTCGCCTCCGACGCCCGGCTCCAGGCCGAACGCCTCGGCACCGACACCGCCATAGGAGAGGCCCTGCGCTGCGCCGCCGCCCTGGAGAGCGGACAGCGCGCGGTCCGGCTCGCCGCCCAGGCCGTCACCTACCTGGAGGCGTCGCCCTGCCAGTACGAGTACGCCGCCGCCCGGGTCGAGTACGGACTGCTCACCGGGTCCGCCGCCGATCTGCGGCAGGGTCTGGACCTCGCCCTGTCCTGCGGCGCCGACGGACTGGCGGCCCGCGCCCGCCGGGCGCTGGACGCGCTCCGCGTCGCCGGATGACGGGCCGCCCGGGGCGCCGCCCGGCCCGCCCTCCGGCGCGCCGTCCGGCTCACCTCCCGGCGCCGTCCTCCTCGGCCAGCACCCGCTGCGCCGCCGCGAACGCCGAGTTGGCCGCGGGCACCCCGCAGTACACGGCCGTCTGGAGCAGGACGGCGCCGATCTCGTCCGGCGTCAGCCCGTTGCGCCGCGCCGCCCGCACATGCATGGCCAGCTCCTCGTAGTGGCCGTGCGCGACCAGCGCGGTCAGCGTGATCATGCTGCGCTCGCGCCGCGAGAGCGTCGGATCGGTCCAGATCTCCCCCCAGGCGTAGCGGGAGATGAAGTCCTGGAAGCCCGCCGTGAAGGGCGTCTGCCGCTGCTGCGCCCGGTCCACGTGCGCGTCGCCCAGCACCTCCCGCCGCACCGCCATGCCCCGCCTCGCGTTCCCGTCCAGATGCCCGCGCAGCGCGGCGAGCACCGCCTCCGGGCGTTCGGCGGGCGCCAGGTGCGAGGCTCCCGGGATCTCCGTCAGCGCGGCGCCGGGGACCGCGTCGGCGATCTCCCGCAGCCGTGCCGGGGGCGTGGCCGGATCCTCCCGCCCGGCGACGAGCAGCGTCGGCGCGGTGATCTCCCCGAGCCGGTCCCGCAGGTCGAAGGCGGCCAGCGCGTCGCAGCAGGCGGCGTACGCCCCGGGGTCGGCCTCCCGGTGGTCCCGGAGCAGCCCGGGCACCGTGAACCCGGGGGTGAACCAGCGCCGCGGCGCGCTCTCCAGCAGCCATCCCAGACCCTCGGCCCGCGCCCGCGCCGCGCGCTCCCGCCACGGCCCCCCGTCGCCGAACCGCGCCGCGGAGCAGAGCACGGCCAGCGACGCCACCCGGTCGGGGTGGTGCACGGCCAGGTGCAGTCCCACCGCGCCGCCCAGGGAGACCCCGGCGTAGGCGAAGCGGTCCAGCCCGAGCGAGTCGGCCAGCTCCAGCACCAGCCCGGCCAGGTCGCCGACGGTGGCGCCGGGACCGATCGGGTCCGGCGCCGAACCGCCGTGTCCCGGCAGGTTCCAGCGGATCACCCGGTGCCGAACGGACAGTTCGGGAGCCACCGTGTCCCAGAGCGCGTACGAGGTGCCCAGGGAGGGGCCCAGCAGCAGCGGGGGAGCGGAGGAGGGGCCTTCGGACAGATGGTCGAGCAGGGTCAACGTCGCTCCAGGGCACGGTCGGTGAGCTCGCCGGCACAGCCGGTGCGGCGGGCGGGATCGGTCAGGGCGTCGAGGTCGAGTCCGCTGTCGCGCAACTCGGGCACGTCGGCGAGGAGTCGGCCCAGGGGCAGGTCCTCCTCGTGGGCGCGGCGGGCCAGTTCGCCGAGCAGCTCCTTGGCGTGGGTACGGCCGAGCAGCGGCTCCAGTACGGCGGACAGGTGCTCGGAGGCGATCAGCCCGCGGGTGAGGTCCAGATGGGCGCGCATCGCCTCGGGGCGCACCCGCAGTCCCTCGGCCAGTTCGGCGGCGTCCCGCGCGGCACCGCCGGCCAGCCGCAGCAGGTCCCGCAGCGGCTCCCATTCGGCGTGCCAGGCGCCGGGCGGCCGTTCGTCCTCGGCGGCCAGCGACCCGTACAGGGTGGCCGCGAGCTGGGGCGCCCGCCGGGCCGCCGCCGCGATCAGCGTCGAGCGCACGGGGTTGGCCTTGTGCGGCATGGCGGAGGAGCCGCCGCCGCTGCCCTCGGCCACCTCCGCGATCTCGGTGCGGGACAGGGTCAGCACGTCCACCGCCATCTTCCCCAGCGCCCCGGCGGTCAGCGCCAGACAGCCGGCCAGGTCGGCGACCGGGGTGCGCAGGGTGTGCCACGGCAGCGCCGGTGCCCGCAGGCCCACCTCGCGGGCGTACGCGGCCACCAGCGCGAGCGGGTCCGGGGCACCGTACGAGGCGAGGGCGGCCAGGGTGCCCGCCGCGCCGCCGAGCTGCGCGGGCAGCGCGTCCCGCACGGCGGTGACCCGGTCCCGGGCGTCGAGCACCAGGGAGCGCCAGCCCGCCGCCTTGAGCCCGAAGGACGTCGGCACGGCGTGCTGGGTGAGTGTCCGGCCCGGCAGCACGCTGTCCCGGTGCTCGGCGGCGAGCCGGGCCAGCGCCCGCTGGACGCGGTCGAGGTCGCCGAGCAGGAGGTCCAGGGTGCGGGCGGCGACCAGCATCGTCGCGGTGTCCAGGATGTCCTGGCTGGTCGCCCCCCGGTGGACACAGGGGCCGTAGGGGTCGCCGACGGCCCGGGTCAGCTCCGCGACCAGGGGGATCACCGGGTTGCCGCCGGAGCGGGCCCGGAGCGCCAGGGCACGGAGGTCGAACCGGTCGGGGTCGGCGGCCTCCGTCACCGCCGGACCCGCCGCCGCGGGCACCAGGCCCAGGGCGGCCTGGGCCCGGGTGAGGGCGGCCTCGGCATCGAGCAGCGCCCGCAGATAGGCGCGGTCGCCGGTCGCCGCCGCGGCCGGCGAGTCCGCCCACCCGGGGGCGAGCAGGCCTGCGTCGTCGGCGCCGGGGCCGTCGGGTGATGTCACCGGAACTCCAGGAAAACCGTTTCGCCCTCGCCCTGAAGGCGGATGTCGAAACGGTACGTGGCGTCGGCCTCCGGCACGGCGATCAGCGTGTCGCGCCGCTCCGGGTCCACCCGGGAGAGCAGCGGGTCGGCGGCGAGCGCCGCGTCGTCGCCCGGCAGGTAGATCCGGGTGAACAGATGGGTGAGCAGCCCGCGCGCGAACACGCACACGCTGAGGTACCCGGCGCTCCCGCCGCGTCCGCCGGGGCGCAGGGTCCGCGCGTACCAGTGGCCGTCGGCGTCGGTCTGGGCGCGCCCGAAGCCGGTGAACTCCACCCCGTTGCGGCCGGTGAAGCCGCCGGAGGCGGGGTCGCGCCGCATCGATCCGTCGACCGGGGGGAGGTGTCCGTCGGGGTCCGGTCCCCAGATCTCCACCAGGGCGTCCGGCAGCGGGTCGCCCGCGCCGTCGAGCACCCGGCCGTGGACGGTGACCGTGGCGGGATGGCCGAGCGGGGCGATCTCCTCGCCGCCGGGGAAGGGCAGCGCGTAGCCGTAGAAGGGGCCGATGGTGTGCGAGGGGGTGGGCAGCGGGTGGCCGGTGCCGGCCGTCTCCGTACCGGTTCCCGGCGTGGTGTCCTGTGTCATGACGGTCAGCGTCCTTCCTCGATCCAGGTGGCGTTCGGGCCGTCGAGCACGATGTCCCAGTGGTAGCCCAGGGAGAACTCGGGCACCGACAGGCCGTGGTCGTAGGCCGCGACGAGCCGCTGCCGGGCGGCGTCGTCGGTGACCGACTGCAGGATCGGGTCGTAGGGGAAGAGCGGGTCGTTGGGGAAGTACATCTGGGTGACGAGCCGCTGGGTGAACGCCGAGCCGAACAGCGAGAAGTGGATGTGCGCCGGGCGCCAGGCGTTGTGGTGGTTGCGCCACGGGTAGGGGCCGGGCTGGATGGTGGTGAAGTGGTACGAGCCGTCGTCGCCGGTGAGGGTGCGGCCCGCGCCGGTGAAGTGGGGGTCCAGCGGGGCGTCGTGCTGCTCGCGCCGGTGGGCGTAGCGGCCGGCCGCGTTGGCCTGCCAGATCTCCACGAGCTGGCCGCGCACCGGACGCCCGTCGCGGTCCAGCAGACGGCCGGAGACGGTGATGCGCTCACCGATCGGCTCCCCGGTGTGCTGCCGGGTCAGGTCGTTGTCGACCTCGGTCACGTCCCGGTCCCCGAAGGCCGGGGAGGACAGCTCCACCAGCTCGGGGTCCCGCGCGGTGTCGACGGTGACGAGGGGCTGCCGGGGGTGGCGCAGCAGCGAGGACCGGTAGGGGGCGTAGTCGCGGCGGGGGTGGTGCTCGACGGGCGCGCCGTCGGCGGTCCGCTCGCGGTACGCGGTGCGCGCGGCGGCTATCTCCGCGTCGATGTCCGCCTGGGTGAGGGTCATGGTGGGTTCCCTGGGGGTGGTCGGTGGTCGGTGCGGTCCCCGTCGGGGGGAGGGGGACCGGGGCCGTGGTCCCGTGAGCGGGGCCGCGGGTGAGGTCGTCCGGCGGTGCGGGGCCCGGGGCGTCGGGGTCCCCCTGGGACGGGGGACGGCCGTGGGGCGGGGGCCCGGTGGTTCGGAGCCGGTGTTCCGCACGCCCTCCGCCCGGGTGGCGCGGGGGTCTCCGGCGGGGCCGGGTGCGGGCGTGCCGTCCGGTGCGCGGGCCGGGGTGTCCCCGGCCGCTGCCACCACCTCGTCCATCCGAGAAGCCCCTCTCCTGCGGGTGCGCCCACGGCCGCGCCGCCGGACCGGGGACCGGGTCCGCGGTCCCGTACCGGGTCCCGGACGGCTCCGGGTGTGCGACCGGAAGCCGGTGATCCGGAATTAGTCAGGGCACTGACTAATTCGGCGAGGTGCCCCACACGCTGCCATCGCCGGGTCGAACCGTCAAGAGGAGAAGAAACACAAGGTGAGAGACGTGTCAGGGTGCTGATCAAATCCATGGGGGTCGGGGTATCGTCAGTGCACCTACGAAAGTGGACCCAGGGGAGCGCACATGGCAGCGGTCGATCTGACCACCCACCCCGGGCATCTCGCCCGGCGTCTCCAGCAGGCGCACCACCTGCTGTGGAACACCATGGTCTCCGAGGAGACGACCTCGCCGCAGTTCGCCGTCCTGAACACCCTGGTGGCCGAACCGGGGCTCGACCAGCGCACCGTGGGCGAGCGGGTGGGGCTGGACCGGTCCACCATCGCGGAGGTGATCAGCCGCCTCGGCCGCCGGGGGCTGCTGGACAAGGTCCGCGACCCGCACGACGGGCGCCGCTTCCTGCTCCGGCTGACCGACGAGGGCCTGCGCGTCCACCGGCGGCTGACCGTGCGCACCGCGCGGATGAACCAGGTCTTCCTCGCCCCGCTCTCCGCCGAGGAGCAGGCGGTCTTCTTCGACCTCGTCCGGCGGCTGGCCGACACCGCCGAGGGGCTCCGCAACCCGGCGCCGCCCGCGGCCGCGCGGGCGGACGGCCCGGCGCAGGCACCGGCGCCCACGCCCACGGGCGCGCCGGGCTGATCAGGAGTCCGGGGCGAAGACCACCCACACCTGGCCCCGGGCGAAGTTCACCGGCGCGCCGTTCCGGTCGGTGAAGACCGTGCCCCGCTCCGCCGCCGGCCGCCTCCAGGCCGCCTCGTACGCCCGCCCGTCGCGCAGCACCTCGGCGCGGCCGCTGCCGACCGACTCGGTGTAGGGGGAGTTGCTGCCCCGGAAGTCCTGGAACCGCGACGCGCGCACCCGGACGTGCTGCACCACCACCGTCGCCGGTGCCAGCGGCTCGCCCCCGGCCGTGCGCGCCGGGGTGCCGTCCATCGCGACCAGCCACCGGTGCCGCTCGCCGGACCAGGTGAAGGTGAAGCCCGCCGCCGGGTAGCGCACCGAGCGCGAGGCGGCGGCCCGGCCGCCCGCGGGGGCCTCGCCGTAGGAGAATCCGGTGGTCAGCCCGGCGGCCCCGGCGGGTGACGGCAGCAGCCGGCCGGGCCGCACGTAGAGGTTGTGCGGGGCGGGGCGGGAACCGTCCCGCTCGTACGCGCCGGGTGCCTCCTCGGGCGTACGGGCCCGCAGCGGAGCGGCGTCGATCAGCGGCAGCAGCGCGCTCTGCGCGCCGGAGAACGCCAGTTCCGGCCGGTCGAACTGGCGCAGCAGCTCCAGATCGGACTCGCGGGCGCTGCGCACCGGGCCGACCCGGTCCGGCAGCCGGGTCGCGTAGACCGCCATGAGACGGCTCAGCCCCGCCTCGACCGGCTCCACGTAGACGACGTCCGCCGCGTCCAGACCGGTCTGCGGCCGGGCCCCGCCGACGTTGTCGACCTTCACCGCGAGCACCGGACCGGCGCCGGTCCCCCCGGACGGCCGTGCGGACGGCGTCCGCCCGTCCGGGCCGGAACCGGTCACGGTGCAGCCCGAGGCCAGCACCGCCGCCAGGACGACGGCCGACAGGGCCGCCCGGACCCCGGCCCGCCCCGTTCCGCCGTGCCGCCGCACGCCGCTGTGCCGTCCCGCGCCGCCGTTCCGTCTCCGCGTTCCCCGTCGCATCACGACCACCCGCCACCCGTTCCGTGCCATCGATTGTGCGCCGATGAAGACCCCCGGTCCCTACCCGGCCGGATCCTCCCGCGCACCCCGGGGCTCCGCCGGCCGGCGCAGCCGCGGCCCGGGGGGAGGGGCCGTGCGGAACCCGAGGGCGGCGCTCGGACCGCTCACGGGCCGCCCAGGATCTCCCCCAGGTCGTAGCGGACCGGCTCCTCCAGCTGCGCGTAGGTGCAGCTCTCCGGCGTCCGGTCCGGCCGCCAGCGGCGGAACCGGGCCGTGTGGCGGAACCGCGCCCCGTTCTCCATGTGGTCGTACGCCACCTCCGCGACCCGCTCCGGCCGCAGCGGCACCCACGACAGGTCCTTCCCGCCCGACCAGCGGCTCGGCGCACCCGGCAGCCGCGCCGAGGCGTGCGCCGCCTCCTCGCCCCACGCCGCCCACGGATGCTCCCGCACATCGTCCATGCGCAGCGGCTCCAGCTCCGCCAGCAGCTCCGCCCGCCGCTTCATGGTGAACGCCGCGCTCACCCCCACGTGCTGGAGCACGCCCCGGTCGTCGTGGAGGCCGAGCAGCAGGGAGCCGACCACCGGGCCGCTCTTGTGCGGGCGGTACCCGGCGACCACCACGTCCGCCGTCCGCTCGTGCTTCACCTTGAACATCGCCCGCTGGTCCTGGCGGTACGGCAGCTCCGGCGGCTTGGCGACCACCCCGTCCAGGCCCGCTCCCTCGTACTGCTCGAACCACCGCCGGGCCACCGCCACGTCAAGCGTCGCCGGGGCCAGGTGCACCGGGGCGGTGACCCCCGTCAGCGCCCGGACCAGCAGCGCCCGCCGGCCGGACAGCGGCACGTCGAGCAGCGACGCGTCGTCCAGGGCCAGCAGGTCGAAGACGACCAGCGAGGACGGGGTCCGCTCCGCCAGCGTCCGCACCCGGGAGTCCGCCGGATGGATGCGCTCGCTCAGCGCGTCGAAGTCCAGCCGGCCCTCCCGCGCGACCACGATCTCCCCGTCCACCACGCACCGCTCCGGCAGCCGCTCGCGCACCGCCGTCACCAGCTCGGGGAAGTACCGGGTCAGCGGCTTGCCGGTACGGCTGCCCAGCTCCACCTCGTCCCCGTCGCGGAACACGATCGCCCGGAACCCGTCCCACTTCGCCTCGTACTGCATGCCGGGCGGGATGTCCTTCACGGACTTGGCGAGCATCGGCTTCACGGGCGGCATCACCGGCAGGTCCATGGTCCGATTCTGCGCGCCCGGCGCCCCGGCCGCCCGATGTGCGCGGCGGCCGGGCCGCGCCTACCGTGGCTCGCATGGCGCGAGCGGTGGAACTGGACGTGGACGGACGGACCGTGCGGCTCTCCAGCCCCGACAAGGTGTTCTTCCCCGGGCCCGGCTACACCAAGCTGGACGTCGCCCGCTACTACCGGGCCGTCGGCCCCGGCATCCTGCGCGCCCTGCGGGACCGCCCCACCACCCTGGAGCGCCATCCGGACGGCCTCGACGGCGAGTGGTTCTTCCAGAAGCGCGCGCCCAAGGGCATGCCCGACTGGATCCCCACCGCGCACATCACCTTTCCCAGCGGCCGCAGCGCCGACGAGATGTGCCCCACCGAGCAGGCCGCCGTCGTCTGGGCCGCCCAGTACGGCACCCTCACCTTCCACCCCTGGCCGGTCCGCCGCGCCGATGTCGACCACCCCGACGAACTGCGCCTCGACCTCGATCCGCAGCCCGGCACCGACTTCGACGACGCCGTCCGCGCCGCCCACGAACTGCGCGCGGTGCTGGAGGAGTTCGGGGGACTGCGGGGCTGGCCCAAGACCTCCGGCGGACGCGGACTGCACGTCTTCGTGCCCATCGAACCCCGCTGGACCTTCACCCAGGTGCGGCGGGCCGCCATCGCCGCCGGACGTGAACTGGAACGGCGGATGCCGGAGCGGGTCACCACCAAGTGGTGGAAGGAGGAGCGGGGCGAGCGGATCTTCGTCGACTACAACCAGACCGCACGCGACCGCACCATCGCCTCCGCCTACTCGGTGCGCCCGCGCCCGCACGCCCCCGTCTCGGCACCGCTGCGCTGGGACGAGGTGGGCGTGGCGCACCCCCGGGACTTCGACATCCGGACCATGCCCCCGCGGTTCGCCGAACTCGGCGACCTGCACGCGGACATGGACGAGCACGCCTTCTCCCTGGAGGCGCTGCTCGACCTCGCCACGAAGGACGAGCACGACCACGGGCTGGGCGACCTGCCCTATCCGCCCGAGTACCCGAAGATGCCCGGGGAACCGCGGCGGGTGCAGCCGAGCCGGGCCAGGAAGCGCCCTCCGGAGGAGGACGGCCGGGACGAGGGCGCCGCGCGGGAGGGCTGACGGGGGCCGTGCCGGTACCCCCGTGCCGTACCCGGGGGCACGCCGTACGGAGCCGGTGCCCGGGGCCGTGCCGGTACCGAACCGGCGCGCGGGGGCCGCGCCCGTACGCGGAGCCGTGCCGTGCCCCGGCGCCGGACCGGTGCCCGGGGCCGCGCCGTGCCGTCCCCGGGGCCCTGTCCGCGCATCCGTACCGAACCGGCGCGCGGGGCCGTGACCCGTGCCGCGTCACCCTCCGGTGCGGCGGTGCCGGGGCGCGGCACGACACCGCCGCGTCGTCGTGGTGCCGTGCCGCGCGCGCCGTCACTCCGACCGGGGCGCGGGCGTGAGCACCGCGAAGCGGGCCCCGTACGGGTCGGTGAGCCGGGCCAGGCGGCCGACGCCCTCGATGTCGGTGGCCGGCACCACCACGGTGCCGCCCGTCTCCACGGCGCGGGCGAGGGTGGCGTCGGTGTCGGTCACCGCGAAGTACGGCAGCCAGTGCGGCAGGGTCGCCTCCGCGTCGTCCGCGAGCGGGACGATCCCGCCGAACATGCCGTCCTCGCCCTGCCCGGCCGGGTTGACGCAGGTGTACGTGCCCGCGCCGGGGAAGTCCACGGCGGACGTCTCCAGCCCGAGCACCGCGCCGTAGTAGGCCGCGGCGGCGGCCGTGTCCGGTGTGTACAGCTCGACCCAGCACAGCGCGCCGGGCTCACCGGCGACGTCGAACCCGGCCCTCCGCCCCGGCTGCCAGATGCCGAACCCGGCCCCCGCCCGGTCGGCCAGGACCGCCATGGTGCCCTGGTCCATCACCTCCATCGGCGGTACCGGCACCGTGCCGTGCGCCGCCTCGGAGGCGGCGGCCGCGGCCCGGGCGTCCGGACTCCGGAAGTACACCGTCCACGACGGCGGCCCCTGCTCCGGGCCGGTCTGCATGCCCGCGGCGGCGATCCGGCCGTCCCGTTCGAAGAAGCCGTACCCCCCGGCCTCGGGCCCCGCGGAGCGGAACCGCCAGCCGAAGAGGCCGCCGTAGAAGGAGGTGGCGCCGTCGATGTCGGTCGTACCCACATCGATCCAGTTCGGGGCGCCGGTGACAAAGCGGGTGGTGAGCATGATGGCCCTCCAGGGAAGGAATCCCGTTGCCTTCCCTGCCGAGTCTTCCACCGACCGCCGCTCGGCGCTTCCGCGCGCCGCCGTGCGCGGCCGGACCGGCCGGGCCACCATCGTGGGCGGGGCCCGCCGCGGCGGCGTTGATCCGGCGTTGAGCAAACGTTTTGCGGCGCCGGGCACGCTCGGGCACATGCACTTCGACATGACCGTGACGCCCGGCCTCGACTGGCAGCAGGAGGCGTTGTGCGCGCAGACCGGGGGCGACTTCTTCTTCCCCGAGCCCGGCAGCTCCGTCCGGGACGCGAAGCGGATCTGCGCCATGTGTCCGATCCGCTCGGCCTGCCTGGAGTACGCCCTCGACAACGACGAGCGCTTCGGGGTCTGGGGCGGGCTCTCGGAGAAGGAGCGCCTCGCCCTCAGACGCGCCTCCCTCTGATCCCGCCCGGGCCGGTCCTCCGGGTGTGAGTGGTTGACGTACTGGAAATCCCGGCCGGAACGATCATGGTCGTCCGGCACACGCGATCGGCCTGGTGCGGGGGTCCGGAGGAGGATCATCCTCGATCGCCGTCGGGGCATGGCCACCCTCCGCCGCATGCCGGTGGAATGTGCGACTGATGAGCGGGCCGAGACGTACGGGACGTTCACCGAGGTGCCCACCCGCCCGGAACCGGAGCGGTTCCTCTTCCCCGACGATGACGGCCGCGGCCTGATCGCCTCGCGTCGTACGGACGCACATCGCCCGGACACGGCCGTGCAGATCCGCACGGTCCGCTGCGACGGCCGGTCCCTCGGTGAGGACCCGCTCGCGGTGCCGCGGGAGGCCGTGGAGTACCTGGCCGGGCAACTCGGCGCCGCCGACACCTCGCGAGTGAAGCGGTACCCGGAGCGCCGGTCGACGGTGTACGAGCACGCGGCGGAGATCCGGAAGCGGTTCGCGTAGCGGGACTTCATGGCTCGGAAGTGGGGGCGGGAGTTCCGCGGCTTCCTGCACGGGCGTGGACGCATGCCGAGGGGCCGCCACCTGTTCCGACATCAAGGCCGGCGGCCCGGGCCGGGGCCTTCGCCCCTTCCGGGCCCCGGACGCCTTCGAGGACGACGAAGACCGACGGCCGGCGCGCCGCCTCTTCCGGGCACGAGTTCAAGCGGGCGGCGTGACGGGGGACCACACGCCCCACCTCCTGCCCGACAAAGGCGGTGCGGAGAATGTCGGGTGACCGGGGCCGGTGTCGCCGCACGATGGGGGCATGGATGACACGACCTTGGTATCCCGTTTCCTCCGCGACGGCTTCGTGAAGTTGGAGGGCGCCGTCGCGCCGCGCGTGGCGGCGGACTGCGCGCGGCTGCTGTGGCGGGAGACGGGCTGCGATCCGGACGACCCGTCCACATGGACGCAGCCCGTGCACTGGGTGGGCGGCATGGCGCAGGGACCGTTCGCCGCCGCACCCAACTCCCCGTCCCTGCAACACGCGTATGACATGCTCGTCGGCGCGGGACGCTGGGACCCGCGCTACTCACTGGGCACGTTTCCGCTGCGCTTCCCGCACGAGCAGGAGCCGGACGACGCGGGCTGGCACATCGAGGGGAGCTATCTGCCGGAGGGCGAGAGCTGGTACTTCACGAACCTGCGCTCCCAGGGCCGGGCACTGCTGATGCTGTTCCTGTTCAGCGAGGTCGGTGAGGAGGACGCCCCGACCCGGATCCGGGTCGGCTCGCACCTCGACGTGCCGAAGGTGCTGGAGAAGTACGGAGAGGACGGGGCGAGCGGGCTGACCCTCGCCCCCGATCTGGTGGCGGCGTCCGACCACCGGCCGGTCGCCCTCGCCACCGGGTCCCCGGGCGACGTCTTTCTGTGCCATCCGTTCCTGGTGCACGCGGCGCAACCGCACCATGGGGTGCGGCCGCGCTTCATGGCCCAGCCGCCGCTGATGCCGGCCGCGCCGTACGAACTGGAGCGGGCCGACGGCGCGTACTCACCCGTGGAGATCGCGATCCGCCGGGGCCTGGGACGGGACACCCCCGGTCCGGACGGGGACGGCACGGACCACGGCGCCGGGTAGAGGTCGTTCACGTCCATCGTCGGCACGGTGGTCGTGACGAGGGAAGAGGAAGGAGGCCGGGCATGCTGGAGCGGCTGAACCAGGCCATGGAGCACATCGAGCGCCATCTCGACCAGGCCGTCGACGTGGAGGAGCTGGCACGCATCGCGGCCACCTCGGAGCACCACCTGCGCCGGATGTTCTCCGCGCTCTCGGGCATGCCGCTGTCGGAGTACGTGCGGCGCCGTCGGCTCACCCTCGCGGGCGCCGAGGTGCTCGCGGGGCGCGAGACGCTGCTGGAGATCGCGGTGCGCTACGGCTACAGCTCCGGTGAGGCGTTCGCACGGGCGTTCCGCACCATGCACGGCGTCGGACCGGGCGAGGCCCGGCGCACCGGCGCCGCACTCAGCTCCCAGTCCCGGATGGCCTTCCGCCTCACCATCGAAGGGAGCAGCAGTATGCGGTACCGCATCGTGGACAGGGCGGGCTTCACCGTCGTCGGGTTCAGGACCCGGGTACCGCTGGTGCACACGGGACCGAACCGGGCGATCATGGACTTTCTGCGCGGGATCGACCCACGGGCTCTGGAGCGCCTGGAGGAACTGTCGGACCAGGAACCGCACGGCATCGTCGCAGTCTGCGACGGTCTGGATCCCAGCCGCGCCGAGGGCACCGAACTCGACTACCACCACGGCGTGATCACTTCCGCGGCCACCCCTGAGGGCACGACCGCGCTGGTCGTCCCGGCCGGCACCTGGGCGGTCTTCACCACCTCCGGGCCGGCGCCGCAGGCCATTCAGGAGCTGTGGCGGGACGTGTTCACCGAGTGGTTCCCGTCGAACCCGTACCGCACCTGCGCCGGCCCCGAGATCCTGCGCACCCGCCTGTCGCCGGACGGGACCAGGGCCGACGCCGAACTGTGGCTCCCGGTGGAGCCCGAGCACCGCTGAACACAGCGGCATCAAAGAACCTTCGTTCTCTGAAGAGCGCCGGACCGGGGGCCGTGCACCCCCGCCGAGCCTTCGAGGAACCCTTCAAAGACCGGGCAGCCCCCGTACGGCACCGGCTCGCGTGTCGTCTTGACCGTCACGCACCTCGACCACACTCCGGAGAGCTGCGATCCGGCCAACCTCCGGGCCGTGCGCAGGGCCGCCGTCCGCGCCACGACCGGCACCACCACGCCCGCACCCGGGCCGAGGCCCGCCGTACCGCGCTCGAAGCCTCCGGACGGCTCGGGTCCGAGGTGCAGCGAACCTGCCGGCCGAGCCCGTGCTCGTTCTCACCGGGACTTCCCGCACCTCAACCACTCACACCCGTCCTCCGCCCCCGCGGGCGGTCGGCTCAGCCCGCGGCGCGGCTCGCCATCCGGGCCTTGCGGGCGGCCAGCCGCTCGTCGAACCGGGCCGCCTCGGAGTCCAGGCCGCCCATGAACAGCCCCAGCTCCTCCTGCGCCCGCAGACCCTCGGGGCCCAGCCCGTCGATGTCCATGATCCGCAGGAAGCGCAGCACGGGCTGGAGCACGTCGTCGTGGTGGATGCGCAGGTTGTAGACCTCGCCGATGGCCATCTGCGCGGCGGCCCGCTCGAAGCCGGGGATGCCGTGGCCGGGCATGCGGAAGTTGACGACGACGTCCCGCACCGCCCGCATCGTCAGGTCGGGCGCCAGCTCGAAGGCCGCCTTCAGCAGGTTCCGGTAGAAGACCATGTGCAGGTTCTCGTCGGTCGCGATGCGGGACAGCATGCGGTCGCAGACCGGGTCGCCCGACTGGTGGCCGGTGTTGCGGTGGGAGATGCGGGTCGCCAGCTCCTGGAAGGCCACGTAGGCGATCGAGTGCAGCATCGAGTGGCGGTTGTCCGACTCGAAGCCCTCGCTCATGTGGGACATGCGGAACCGTTCCAGCGCGTCCGGGTCGACGGCGCGCGAGGCGAGCAGGTAGTCGCGCATCACGATGCCGTGCCGGCCCTCCTCCGCCGTCCAGCGGTGCACCCAGGTGCCCCAGGCGCCGTCCCGGCCGAACAGGGTGGCGATCTCGTGGTGGTAGCTGGGCAGGTTGTCCTCCGTCAGCAGGTTCACCACCAGGGCGATCCGGCCGATCTCGGTGACTCCCGACTGCTCCTTGGACCACGCCTCGCCGTCCTCGAAGAAGGCGGGGAAGTTGCGGCCGTCGCCCCACGGCACGTACTCGTGCGGCATCCAGTCCTTGGTGACGGACAGGTGCCGGTTCAGCTCCTTCTCGACGACTTCCTCCAGCGCGAAGAGCAGGCGGGCGTCGGTCCAGTCGGCGACGGAGCCGAGGGGCGGGGTCGTGATCGTCACGGGTACTCCATGGGGACGTGCGGCGAAGCGGAATGCGTCCGGCGAGCGGTGCCGGAACCTACGGAATCGTAGGCTACGAAACCGTAGGTTACGAGACCGTAGGTTAAGCGCGCTGTAAGCGCCTCTGACCAGGCACGATACGCAATGGGCGCAGGCGGCCACGGAACGGTACGGCGTGGCGCGCCCGCCTCGGAGCGCCTCCGGCGCGGTACGGGGGCCGTGCGGGGCGGCCGTGCGGGGCGGCCGTGCGGGGCTCCGGGGAGGCCGGGGCGGGGGCAGTGGTCCGGACGGGATCGCCGCGCTTCCCGAGGACGCCGGGGAGGACGGAGGAGGAGGGCTCCCGCTCGGCTCGTGGCCGTCTTCCGCCGGACCGAGTCCCATGATCGCATCGGGGAACCTCTGCCCGTCGGCGAGGTCCGCGTCGGGCCCGGCCGCGGCGTGTCCCTGCCCGGCTCCGGAACGGCGCGTGACGTCGTTCCGCTCGCCTCCTGTCCTGACCGCCGCCTCCGCCGCCCCGGTCCCGCGGACGACCGGCCCGTCGTCACGGGCGCTCTCCGGTTCATCGGCCCGAACCTCGGAGGTGGCCGGGCCGATCGTCTCCGGGATCCGGTGGTCCGCGGCAGGAGAGGCTTCGAGGCGCGCCTCATGCTTCCGCGCTGTCGCGGTCACGCCCCTTCCGGGGGCGGGGGCGCGGGTCGCCGGCCTTCCGGAGTCCGGGGTGTCACACCCCGGTGGCAGAGTGGCGGCACGACGACGGCTCCGACGGAGCCGAGCGATGCGGCAGGGGCACCCGTCGAGCATGACCGCTCGGGGGCTTCCGGCGCCACGGGGAGGGATGCGCGGCTGTGATCTTCGACAGACTTGAGGTGTCGTACGGCAACCTGTGGGGTTCCCAGCAGGCGATGAGCCATCCGGTCCCGATGCCGCGCGCGGTCGCGGCGCGCCGACATGCCGCCGGGACGGAGTACGCGGTTCTGCTGTCCGCGCGGGAACGGCCGCTGGCACTGGTCGAGTACTGGCCGCGCCGGATGTGGCGGGTGTATCTGTTCGACGACAGGTCCTGGCGCGTGCGGATGATCGACCTCAAGCCGCAGAGCACAGAGTCGCAGAGCACGGGGCCGCAGAGCACGGAGCCGCAGAGCACGGGGATGCTGCGGGTTCACCGGAGCACCCGATGGCGGTTCGCCGACGAGCGGGATCACGCGTCCGGGACGTGGGAGGTCCAGGAGACCACGACCGTCTCGGCCGACGGGCAGGTCGAGGTGAGGTCCGAGTCCGCCGGGCCGAGGAGAGCGCCGGCGGAGCCACCGCGGGGTCGGGCGTCGGACCCGCCGGGCGTCCCCGTGCGGCGGTTCCCGGCGCCCGTCGAAGGCTTCCTCTGTCCCGTACCGGAATTCGGCGACTGGCAGGTGTTCGTGCCGCTCCTCGCCCAGCAGGGACACGAGCCCGCCACGAGCGTGGTCCTGAACGAGGTGTCGGTGGCCGAGGGATCGGGACCGCCGCGCCCCGCCGGAATCGAGCGGCTGTTCAGTCCGGGCGTGTGCGAATCGCCGGACGGGCCGGCCGTCGTCGAGCCCGTCGACGCCGGCCTGCTGCGGATCACATCAGGGCAGTTGGCGGTCTCGGACCCCGGCCGGGTCGGAGAGAGCCCGCGGACCGTCGCTGTGCCACCGGGCGAGTACCCGGTCACGCTGTCGCTCGTGCGCACGACGCACGGGCCCAGTGTCGCCGCGGCCAGGGTGACGCTCCTGGACGTCCCGCCCCGCGACTGGGAGATGGCCCTCCTGCCCGACGAGGACCTGGGGCTGCTCGCCGAGGGCGAGTTGTACGGGGTGGGCGTGGACACCGGCACAGCGGCCTTCATGGACGCGACTCGGGCGGTGAGCGAAGACCGGCTGGACGAGGACCTGTTCATCCCCCTGGACGGCCGTGTCACCGTCGAACTGCCCGGCCCGGGACCCGAACCGAACCTCATCGCCTTCCGCTCGGGCCGGGGTGACGGGACCTACCCGGTCTGGATCGGCCGCACCGATGACGGAGAGGTCGGCTGCGTCGTCGTCGACTTCCAGCTCCGTCTCCGTTCCGCCGACGGGGGAGAGTAGGGGCCCTCGACCACCGCCGCGAGGCCGCGCCGTTCGAGACCGAGCCGACGGCGAACCTCCCGTGTGCGCGGGGCGATTGAGAGACCGACGACCCGTCGGGCCGATCAGGAACACCGTGCGCGACGCCCGGAACACCATGCGCGATGCCCGGCGTCCGGACGTCCGGAACCAGGGGTTGGCCCCCGTGACGCATGACCGCGTCGCCGGACCGCCCGGCCGAAGCGGGCTCCGGGAACTCCGGGAACTCCGGGAAGGGGACTCGATGGATCGGCCGAAACCGTTGACGGGAGCTTCCGGAACCCGCCGGAGGGCTGCCCTTCTGCCGACCGCAGAACACCGGCCCGACCGGGCTCGACGATCGCTACGGTCCGGGCTCATGACGACGGTGACAACGCGCACGATCGACTATGCGGCCGACGGACTGACGATGACCGGGCACCTCGCACTCCCGGCCGGTGTCGGCCGCCGGCCCGGGGTCCTGGTCGGGCCCGAGGGGGTGGGGCTCAGCGACGTCGAGCGCCGCCGGGCCGATGCCCTCGCCGAACTGGGGTACGTGGCGCTGGCCTTCGACCTCCACGGCGGTCGCTACGTGGGCGACCCCGAGGAGATGCTGGCCCGTTGCCTGCCGCTGCTCGCCGACCCCGACCGGATGCGGGACATCGGCCGGGCGGCGCTCGACGTGCTCCGCGCGGAGCCGAGGACCGACCCCGACCGGATCGCCGCCATCGGCTACGGCACGGGAGGCGCCATCGCGCTGGAACTCGGTCGGGACGGCGTCGACCTGCGCGCGATCGGGACGGTCAACGCACTGACCACGGGCCGCCCGGGCGAGACGGCGCGCATCCGCTGCCCGGTGTGGGCCGGGGTCGGATCGGAAGACCCGATCATGCCGCCCGCTCAGCGGGACGCGTTCACCGCCGAGATGCAGGCCGCGGGCGTCGACTGGCGCCTCACGGTCTACGGCGGCGCCCTGCACGCCTTCCACCACCCACCGGTCGACCACCCGGTGCTCCCCGGCGTCGGCCACCACCCACGGCACGCACGGCGGGCCTGGCGTGACGTCGCCGACCTGCTAGCCGAGTGCCTGCCCATCGCGGAGTGACCCGGTCGGCAACCAGGATGCCCGCCCAGCCGGACGGCACGGCCACATGCGGGCCCTGGTTCTTCCGCACATCGGCCGAGCGCTCGCCAGGCAGGCGCCGACGGGTTCCGGGCCCGGGCCGGGTACTTCGCGACCCGATGGCGCTCCAGGACAAAGCGCGTCGTCACGGCCGCCGCACGTGCGAGCGGGAACGGCAGCCCCTATGCGGTGTCGTCCACGATCACGGGCCACCGCCGCTCGACGTTCTCCGTCTCCGTTCCGTCCGACTGGATGAGACCTTCGGGCCGAGACACTCGTGGACATGCGGAGGCCGTCAGGAGCTGAGAGGGCGACCCTCCGCCACCAAGCCGCGCAGATGACTACAAGCCACCCATGCGCGAAGGGTCTCCCGCGCAGACGGCCGAGGCCCGTCCTTCAGCCGGACGCCCTGAACTCCTCCCGCAGCGGCAGGATTCGAGCGACGGCAGCCCCGGATCCCGTGGCGGGCTCGTGAGCCGGCGCGCCTCTGGACCCGTGGCCCTCGGCGTCTACAGGGCGCGCAGCAGGAATTGGGTGGTGGTGTAGCTGTTGTCACCGGAGCAGGCGTAGGTCTGCTGGGTGGCCGTGTACGTGAATCCGGACGGCGTGGAGCAGGCCCACATGCCGGTCACGGGCTTGTAGAGCAGGAACTGGCTGGTCTTGTAGCTCCCGCCGGAGGAACATGCCTGGTTGCTCGTGACCCCGGTGTACGTGTAGCCGGGCACGCTCTTGCAGGCCCAGAGGCCGTCGGCGGGCGGCTCGACGTAGAACTCGGTGGTTCGGAAGCTGCCTCCCGAGCAGGTGTAGGAGCTGGTGGTCAAGGTGTACGTGTAGCCGGACGGGACGGAGCAGGCCCAGAAGCCCGAGGTGGCTCCGTCGGTCCCTGCGGCCCCGGCATCGGGGGTCTGGGCGATGATCCCGGCGGCGGTGGCTGGGGCGGCGGCGGCCGGGGCGGTCGCCGTGGTGAGGGCCGCGGCGAGGGTGAGGGCGGCCGTCGCCACGGCGGCGAGCAGCATGCGGGGCGCACGGAGAGTCGTACGTGGCATGGCGGGCACTCCTGGTCGGTTCGTCCATCGGGCAGAGTCGACGGGTGGGGCCCGGGCCCCGGCCGCCGCAGGGCGCGCGCCGGGAAGACTGTCAGGGGGTGCGGGCCCCCGGCAAGGCCGTGTCCCGCGGTCCGCTGCCTTCCGGCCGCCACCGCCACCCCGGCCGACCTGCGGGCTGACCGGGGCGTACCGCCCGGCCAGGGCGTTCGGCGCGGGGGGAACGGCGGGGTCCGCACCTTGGGGCCGTACGGGTCGGCCGACCGGGGCGTTGAAGTGAGCCTCCCGGATCCGGCCCAGGGAGCTCCCCGGTATCGCGCCCCGCCTGCTGGAGATGTGGTCCCGTCCCGTGGTGGACCTCGGTCCGGAAGCGGAGTTGGAACGCCGGGTCGGGCACTGGCGGATCCTGGGTCGCGATCAGCTCCCCTTCGACGCCGTACGCGCCCGCGCCCCGGAGCTGAGGGTCATCGAGCACACCGGGCACCACGCCACCAGCACCGCGCATGCCCGCGCCGACGCGTCCGTCCCGGACCGCACCGGGCACCTGAAGGGGACCACAGTGCCCACCCTCGTCATCTCCGCTCCCGCCGAACCGGTCTTCCCATCGACCGTCCCCACCATCTCGCCCGGGCGAGATGGGCGCACGCACCACCGGGATCCCCGGCACGGGGCACGCACTCCCACCCGAGGCGCACACTCCGCTCGTCGCCGCGATCCCCGGGCCACCCCGCAGGACACCGATGGGCAACCGGGCCGCAGACCGCCGGGCCACGGCCCCCGATTCATCCGAGACACCTCTCGTGAGTCGGTGAGAGCCGGCGGTCGAGGCGTGTCCGGCCCGGTCGTGGCCTGTGATCGGGCGCCGGTGGCGCGGCCGTGCCGTCACGGCGGTCATCCGCGTCCCGCGGGCCGGTCCGGCCCCGTACCCGCCCCGGCCGCCGGAGGGAGCGGCGGACGGGTGAGGTCCCGGGACGCGGAGTCCCGGGGCCTTGCGGACGGGCCGGTGGCGGTGGAAGAGGCGGTGGCGGGGGCCACCGGGGCACGCCCGTGCCCGGCCAGGGCCGGGGTCCGGGCCCTGGCCGGAGCCGGAACATGAGTCCCGGCAAGGGGGCGTGCGGGTCCCGTCAGTCGTCCGTCGCGCCGACCGCCTCCGGTGTGGTCTCCGTCAGCTCCCCCTCCTCCAGCAGCAGCCACCGCGTGATGCCCAGCGAGGCCAGGAACGGCAGGTCGTGGCTGGCCACCAGCAGGGCGCCCTCGTAGGACTCCAGGGCCGTGGTGAGCTGGCGGACGCTTGCCATGTCCAGGTTGTTCGTGGGCTCGTCCAGCATCAGGAGCTGGGGCGCCGGATCGGCCAGCATCAGCGCGGCCAGCGAGGCCCGGAAGCGCTCGCCGCCGGACAGGGTGCCCGCCTTCTGGTCGGCCCGGGAGCCCCGGAACAGGAAGCGCGCCAGCCGCGACCTGATCAGGTTGTTGGTGGCGCCGGGCGCGAACCGGGCCACGTTCTCCGCGACGCTCAGCTCCGCGTCCAGGAGGTCCAGCCGCTGCGGCAGGAACCGCGTCGGCACGTGCGCCGTCACCTCGCCCGAGACGGGGGCCAGCTCCCCGGCGACGGTGCGCAGCAGTGTCGTCTTGCCCGCGCCGTTGCGGCCGACCAGGGCGATGCGCTCGGGTCCGTGCAGGTCGTACCCGCCGGTCACGCGCGCGCCGTGGGCCAGCTCCAGATCGCGCAGTGTCAGCACCGAGCGGCCCGGCGGCACCGCCGTGTACGGCAGGTCGACGCGGATCTCGTCGTCGTCCCGCACGGCCTCCACCGCGTCGTCGAGCCGCTCCCTGGCCTCGGCCAGCTTCTCCTCGTGCATGATCCGGTGCTTGCCCGCGGACTGCTGGGCCGCGTTCTTGCGCATCCCCATGACGATCTTCGGTTCGCGCTTCTGCTCCTGCATCTTCTGGCCGTACCGCTTGCGCCGGGCCAGTTTGACCTGGGCGTCGACCAGTTCGCGCTTCTGCTTGCGCAGATCGGCCTCGGCGACGCGGACCAGGCGCTCGGCGGCGTCCTGCTCGACGGCGAGGGCCTCCTCGTAGGCGCTGAAGTTGCCGCCGAACCAGGTGAGGGAGCCCGCGCGCAGGTCCGCGATCTGGTCCACGCGTTCCAGCAGCTCCCGGTCGTGGCTGACGACGATCATGACGCCCTGCCAGGAGGCGACCGCCGCGTGCAGCCGCCGCCGGGCGTGGAGGTCGAGGTTGTTGGTCGGTTCGTCCAGCAGCAGGACGTCCGGGCGGCGCAGCAGCAGCGCCGCGAGCCGGAGCAGCACGGACTCGCCGCCGGACAGCTCACCGGCGGTGCGGTCGAGGCCGATGCCGCCGAGGCCGAGTTCGCCGAGGGTGGCGAGGGCGCGCTCCTCGACGTCCCAGTCGTCGCCGACGGTCTCGAAGTGCTCCTCGGCGGCGTCGCCGGACTCGATGGCGTGCAGCGCGGCCCGCCGGGCGGCGATGCCGAGCGCCTCGTCCACCCGCAGGGCGGTGTCGAGGGTGACGTTCTGCGGGAGGTAGCCGGCGGTACCGGCCACGCGGACGGTTCCTTCGGCCGGGGTGAGCCGGCCGGCGATCAGTTTCAACAGGGTCGACTTGCCCGACCCGTTGACGCCGACGAGCCCGGTCCTTCCGGGGCCGAAGGCGGCGTCGAGTCCCTCGAAGACGGTCGTGCCGTCGGGCCAGGCGAACGAGAGGGACGTACAGGTGACGGAATGAGCCATACGGGGTCTCCGCGGTTGCGTGATGCGGTCAGGGGCAAACGCGTATCGAGACACTGGGAGGCGGCGACCCGCCGTCGGCCGGAGAGAGGTGAGGCCCGGGAGCGTGGGGAAACGGGAAGGATCCTGCTCCGCAAGGACGGCTCTGACGCCGAGGTCGCACGCGGCATCCCCACGAGAACGGGGGACACGGTGTCTCAGGACCTCAGACGAGCAACGTCCTTCTCCAATCGGCGGCAACAGAAGCACCTACAACGTAGCAGGGCGGCGGGGAGCGGTGTCAACGCGTTTTCCGCGCGCCGGGCGGCGGGGGTCCGGAGGCGCCGGACCCCGGTTCCGGCGGGCCCGGGGGCGGGGTGCCCGGGTGGTCCCGGTGGCCCGGGCCCGCCGGTTCCGTCGGTCCTGCAGGTCGTGCCGGTCCTGCTGGTCCTGCCGGTTCCGGCGGTCCCGGTGGCCCGTGAACGGGTACCCGCCCGGATCCCGTCCCCGGCACGCCTCGCCGCCCGTCCTCCGGCGCCACTCCCGTACCCGCGGCCTCCGTGCCGGGCACTCCCGTACCAGCGGCGTCCCTGCCCGCGGCTTCCGTGCCGGCGACTCCCGCTTCGACGACCTCCCCGCCCCCGCCCCCGTTCCCACGATCCCGAGGAGACCCCGTGCCCGATCGCCCACTCTCCGTCCCGGCCCGGCTCTGCCTGCTGGGCTGGGACGCCGCGCGGCCCGGGAGCGCCGATGCCGCCGGGCTGCGCCGTCTGGTGCGGGCCGGTGCCCTCGCGGAGCTGGCCCGGCGCGGCCTCCTCGTCGACGAGGACGGTGTCGCGGTGCCCGCCGGACCGGACGACACCACCGGCGACGCGGTCCTCGACGGGCTGCTGGAACTGGTCCGTGAGTCCGTGCCGCGCCGGTGGCGCGGCTGGGTGCGGCCGTACGCGCGGGTGACCTTCGACGCCGTACGGGAGCAGTTGGTCGCCGACGGGTTCCTGCGCGCCGAGCGGAGGCGGGTGCTCGGGGTGTTCCCGTCGGTGGACCACGTCGTGGCGCGGCCGGCGGTGGCGCGGGCGCTGCGGGAGGGGGTGCGCGACGTGCTGGACGGTCCGCTTCCGGTGGCGGAGGTCCCGGAGCGGGACGCCGCCGTCGCCGCCCTCGCGGGAGCGGCCGGACTGCGCACCCTCGGCGGCGGCCGGACCGCAGCGGACCGGGAGCGTCGCCTCGACGCGCTGACCGCCCGCGCGGGAACCGGGGCTCCCGCGGCCCGCAGGGCCCTGCGCGAACTGCGGGCGGCGGTGGCCGCGGAGCCGGAGCGGCCGACGGTGCCGACCGGCGGCTGACGGGCGCGGAGTCCTCCAGGGAACGGGCGGCGCGGGGAGCACGGTGCCTCCGTGGACACCGCGGGGCGGCGCGGCCCCGTCCACGCGGGCAACCGCCCCGGGCCTGAGGGAACCCTGGCGGGAGGGGCGCTGGGAGCGGGAGGGGCACCGGAGGCGGGAGGGCCAACGAGCAGTCGGGGGCACGGCTCACGCCGCCGGGACAGCCTCCGTCAGCACGTGCCGCGCATCAGCTCCGCCAGTTCGTGGTCCAGGTCGAGCTGGAGGTGCTCGTGCCCGGCCGGCACCAGTTCCTCCGTCGCCCGCAGGAACCGGCGCAGCTCGCCGGAGCGGACGTGGACGACGGCGGTGCCCTCGGGGGCGTGGAACTCCAGCACGGTGCGGTCGTACCCGTAGGGGCGGATCCGGACGTCGCCGTGGCCGTCCGGCTCCCGCATCCCGGAGACGAGCAGTTCGCGGGCGAAGACCCAGCACACCTCCACGCCCTCCAGGGTGGCGGGGGCCGGGAAGGTCATGCTCACGGCGAACGGATCGCTCCGCTCGTAGCGCAGGACGGCGGGAATGCTCGGCATGCGCGGCGCGGCGGCGACGAGGCGCGCCTCGACGGGCTGCTCGATGACGGTGGACAACGCCTTGCTCCCTCGTGACGGCTGGAATGCTGGACGGGGTGGTGCGGGCCGGCACTGGAAGAGACGCCGGAAGCGGCCGATCCGTGCACACGGGATCCGAGTGACCTGTGTCACCGCGTTCATGCGCGGGGCGGTCCGCGTGATCCTCTCCACCCCCGCCGGACGGCCCGGCGCGACTCGGCTGATGTGTCGTCAAGTCGCTTCGGGTGGCGCTCCGATGGCCCGTTCGCACCTCCGGTACCCGGTGCTCCGCGCGTCGCCGGGGGCGGGCCCTCTGGACGGCGCCGAGGGCGGTCGGCTAGCTTCGCCCGCCATGAGGCGCTTGGGGAGCACGCGACGCACGGTACGCACCACTCCGGACCCCGCAGGGGATCCCGCCGGGAGCCCCGGCGGGCGCGCGGTACGGCTGGCCGTCGCCGGGGCGGCGTGCGTCGCCGCGCTGGCCGCCCTGACGGCCGCCCCCGCCGAGGCGGGCCCCCACCGCTCCCCGCACTGGGAGCTGACGGACACCGGCGCCCCCGACGCGCGCTTCCGGGGGCTCGCGGCCGTCGACCGGCGCACCGCCTGGGCGGCCGGAAGCGGCGGCACCGTCCTGCGCACCACTGACGGCGGGGCCACCTGGCGCGACGTCTCGCCGCCCGGGGCCGGGGCGCTCCAGTTCCGGGACATCGAGGCGTTCGACGCCCGCCACGCGGTGGCCCTGACCATCGGCGAGGGCGAGGACTCCCGCGTCTACCGCACCGACGACGGCGGGGCGACCTGGGCCGAGTCCTTCCGCAACACCGACCCCCGGGCCTTCTACGACTGCCTGGCCTTCTTCGACCGCCGCCACGGGCTCGCCGTGAGCGACCCGGTCGACGGCCGGTTCCGCGTGCTGTCCACCGCCGACGGCGGCCGCTCCTGGCGCGTGCTGCCCGACCGGGGCATGCCCGCCGCGCAGGACGGCGAGGCCGCCTTCGCCGCGGGCGGCCAGTGCCTCGTCACCGCCGGTCCCCGGGACGCCTGGATCGCCACCGGCGGCGCCGCCCGCGCCCGGGTGCTGCACACCGCCGACCGGGGCCTGACCTGGAAGGCGTCCGACGCGCCCGTCCCGGCGGGCGACCCGGCCCGGGGCGTCTTCGCCCTCGCCTTCCGCGACCGCGCCCACGGTCTCGCCGTCGGCGGCGACTACCGTCCCGACCAGGCGTCCCCGCGCTCCGCCGCCCGCAGCGCCGACGGCGGCCGGGGCTGGACGCCCGCCGCCCGGCCCCCGGCTTCCTACCGCTCGGGCGTCGCCTGGCTCCCGCACAGCCGCACCTCCGCCCTCGCCGTCGGGCCCACCGGCACCGACCTCACCACGGACGGCGGCCGCACCTGGCGCACGGTCGACACCGGCTCCTTCGACACGGTCGACTGCGCCCCGGACCGGAGCTGCTGGGCCGCCGGTGAACGCGGCAGGGTGGCCCGGCTGGAACGCTGACCCGGGCCCGGCGGACTGGCCCGGACCCGGCCAGGCGCTCCCGCCGGGCCGCTCCCGTCCCCGCTCCCGCCGGGCCCGGACGACGCGGCGCGGCCCGGCCCGGGCCGTTCAGCGCGGGGTCTCCCGGTGGGCGGCCAGCTCCGGCGCCGTCCTCGTCGCGACGAACTCCGTGATCCGGTAGGCGCACACACCCGCCGTGACGAACGGGTCCCCCGCCACGATCTCCTCGATCCCCGCCCGGTCCGGCGCCACCGCGACGAGCACCCCGCCGTCGCGGGGCTCCTTGCGCCCGGAGGCCAGGACCACCCCCCGCGTGTAGAGGCCGTCGAGCCAGGCCACGTGCTCCTCCAGCACGGCGTCGACGGCGGCGAGCGGGGCGGTGTAGGACAACTCCAGTACGAACATGGGCGCGAGCCTACTGCGGCCGTCCCGTAGGGTTGCGGCCACCATGACGACCGAGACCTCCCGGGTGGGTGTTCCCGCCGAGTGGCCCGCGACCGAGGAGCGCGCCCGCGCCGTGCAGGACGCCCTGCGCGCCCGGGTGGTGCTGGACGAGACCGGCCCGGAGCCCGGCACCGGCCGGGTGACCGGGGTGGACGTGGCCTACGACGACGAGCGGGACGTCGTCGCCGCCGCGGCCGTCGTCCTGGACGTCTCGACCCTGGCCGTGGTCGCCGAGGCCACCGCCGTGGGACGGATCTCGTTCCCCTACGTGCCGGGGCTGCTGGCCTTCCGGGAGATCCCCACCGTGCTCGCCGCCCTCGGCGCGCTGCCCTGCCCGCCCGGCCTGGTGGTCTGCGACGGCTACGGCCTCGCCCACCCGCGCCGCTTCGGCCTCGCCAGCCACCTCGGGGTGCTCACCGGGCTGCCCACGATCGGCGTCGCCAAGAACCCGTTCGCCTTCACCCACGACGAACCGGACACGCCGCGCGGCAGTACGGCGCCGCTGCTCGCCGGGGCGGAGGAGGTCGGGCGGGCGGTGCGCACCCGGACGGGCGTCAAGCCGGTGTTCGTCTCCGTCGGCCACCGGGTGAGCCTCGGCAACGCCTGTGCGCACACGCTGGCCCTGACCCCCTCCTACCGGCTGCCGGAGACCACCCGCAGGGCCGACGCCCTCTGCCGCGCCGCCCTGCGGGACGCCCGGTAGGGCCTACGGCACCACGCTCCAGCGGCCCACCTCCTCGTACCCGGAGTCGTGGAGGGCCGCGCCGTCGCCGGGGCGCAGCGCGTAGTGGTGCAGGTTGCCGCCCCAGTACCGCAGGATGCGCTGGAGTTCGCCGACGGGGTCCGCGGCGACCGCGCCGTCGTCCAGGGTGACTTCGAGAAGGAACTTCGCCATGCCTCAAGGGTGTCATGGACGCTCCCAGGAAGACTTCGCCCCGACCGCGCCGCACGGGCCCCTGGTGGGAGGGGTGGACGGGAGGGGAACCCTCAAAGGGGTGGCAGGGCGGCGGCGGGGCGGACGGCGGCCAGCCGGAAGCCGATGCCCGCCGCCGTCAGGCGCGCGGTGAGCGCGTCGCCCATCGCCACCGCCGTGGTCACCTGCCCCGAGGTCCGCGGCAGGTCGTCGAGGGCCGGCGCCAGCGCGGCCTCGGCGAACATCTTCGCCGTCTCGTCGTAGCCCGGGTCGCCGCCGGAGACCTCGGTGAACACCCGCCGTCCGCCGCCCGTGCCGACGAAGCGGACCCGGAACCAGCTCCCGGCCCGGCGCGCGGGGTCCGGCCCGCCGCCCGGCGCGAGCAGCCCGGACAGCCGCCGCCGCACCGCCGGGACCTGGGCCGCCGCCAGCAGCGCCCCCGCCGCCGCGAGACCCCCGGCCGCCACCGGGAGGCGCCGTACGGCCGCGTAGTGCCGGTAGCGGAAGTCGGGGCCGTACCGCTCCAGGGCGCGGGCCGAACCGCGCACGATCAGAGGGTCGACGGTCGGCAGCGGCAGCGCCCAGGCGCCCACCTCCCCGGCGAACCTCGGTGCCCCCACCGGGACCGCCACGCGGCGGCCCGCCGGCCGGGGTTCCCGCCGCCGCCGCTCCCGGGCCGCCGCCCGCATCCGGCCGGGCCGGGCGAACTGGCCCAGCGCCGAGGCGAGGGTCCCGCCGGAGAAGGCGGCGCCCGCGCTGACGAAGCCGTCCACGGTCAGCGGCACCCCCTCCGGGAGGTGCGCCACGGTGAAGCGCACACCCAGGTCGTGGGGGACGGAGTCGAAGCCGCAGGCGTGCACCAGCCGGGCCCCGGTCTCCCGTGCGCGGGCGTCGTGGCGCAGGTACACCAGATCCACGAACTCGGGCTCCCCGGCGAGGTCGAGGCAGTCCGTGCCGGCGTCCGCGCAGGCGGCGACCAGAGCCTCGCCGTAACGCAGGTAGGGGCCCACGGCGGTGGCCACGACACGCGTCCGCCGGGCGAGGGAGCGCAGCGAGCCGGGGTCGTCCGCGTCCGCCCGCAGGACGCCGACGCCGGACCCGCCGGGCAGCCGTCCGGTGAGCCCCCGCAGCCGTTCCGGATCGCGTCCGGCGACCGCCCAGCGCAGCCCCCGGGGCGCGTGCGCCGCCAGGTAGGCGGCGGTCAGCCGCCCGACGAACCCCGTCGCGCCGAACAGCACGATGTCGTACGGCCTGCCGGCTCCGTCCGTCGTCCCCATGCCGCCTCCGCCGTCCCCGCGGACGCCGGCCGGCGGACCCGGTGTCCGCAGCGCGCGCCGTCGCCGGTGGCCGAGGCTAGCGTGTGGGGAGCGGGCGGACGGGGCGCCGGACCCGGACCGGGACGCGTCCGGACCCGTTCGGACGGGCTCCCGGGCGGCGGTCGGCGCGGGTGGACTAAGCGCTTGCTCGCCCACGGCCTTGTGCCGGCCCGGACGCGTTCCTAGCATCACAGGTGTTACCTCATCGGTGTCACACACGGGGGCCCCATGACCACGGCAGACGGACCCGGCGACCCGGCCGGACCCGGCGGGTCGCCGCCCCCCGCCCCTGCGCCGCCCCCCGCCCCTGCGCCGCCCCCCGCCCCTGCGCCGCCCCCCGCCCCTGCGCCGCCCCCCGCGCCCGCGCCGCATCCCGTCGACGCGCCCGCGCCGCATCCCGCGCCCGCGCCGCCCCCCGCCACGGCCGTCGCGCGCGGGCCGCTCCACGGGGTGCGCGTCGTCGAACTCGCGGGCATCGGCCCCGGCCCCTTCGCCGCCATGCTCCTCGCGGACCTCGGCGCCGACGTGGTCCGCGTCGACCGCCCGGGCGGGCCGGTCCTCGGCGTCGACCCGGCGTACGACCTCACCAACCGCAACAAGCGCTCCGTGGTCGTCGATCTCAAGGCGCCCGGCGGCGCCCGGCGGGTCCTCGCCCTGGCCGCCCGCGCCGACCTGCTGATCGAGGGCTACCGCCCCCGTGTCGCGGAACGCCTCGGCGTCGGCCCCGCGGCGTGCCACGCCCGCAACCCCCGCCTGGTCTACGGCCGGATGACCGGCTGGGGCCAGGACGGCCCCCTCGCCCTGCGGGCCGGCCACGACATCGGGTACATCGCCCTCACCGGTGCCCTCGGTCTCACCGGCGCCCCGGACACACCGCCCGCCGCCCCGGCCAACCTGCTCGGCGACTACGCGGGCGGCGCCCTCTACCTGGTGGTGGGCCTCCTCGCCGCCCTCCACCACGCCCGCGCCACCGGCACCGGACAGGTCGTCGACGCCGCCGTCGTCGACGGCACCGCCCACCTCGCCACGATGATCCACGGCATGCTCGCCGCCGGGGCCTGGCAGGACCGGCGCGGCGCCAACCTCCTCGACGGGGGTGCCCCCTTCTACGGCACCTACGAGACCGCCGACGGCGGCCACATGGCCGTCGGCGCCCTGGAACCGCGCTTCTACGCCGAGTTCACCCGGCTGCTCGGGCTGACGGGAGCCGAGGCCGACCGCGACGACCCGGCCCGCTGGAGCGCGCTGCGCGAGTCCGTCGCCGCCCGCTTCCGCACCCGCACCCGGGACGCGTGGACGGCCGTCTTCGCGGACTCCGACGCCTGCGTCGCGCCCGTGCTGTCGCTGCGCGAGGCCCCGCACCACCCGCACCTCGCCGCCCGGGGCACCTTCACCGACCACGGCGGCCTCACCCAGCCCGCCCCCGCCCCCCGCTTCTCCGCCACCCCCACCGCGGTGCGCACCGGCCCCGCCCGGCCCGGCGCGGACACCGCCGCGGTCGCCCGGGACTGGGACCTGCCCGGCCTCCTCGACGACGGCTCCCGGGACGGCCGCTTCCCGGACGGCGGCTCCCCGGGTGACCTCTCCCGGGACGGCGGCCTCCCGGGCGACGGGCCCGCGAACGAGGACCCTCCGGTCGACGGTGCCCCGGGTGACGACCGCCCGCGCCCGGACGGACCGGACCCGCGCGCCCCCGCCGTCCCGGACACCTCCGCCCGCACCGCCCCCGCCGCGCCCCGCGCCGACGCACTCCGCACCGACCCGGCCCGCCCCGACTCCGCAGGGCGCTCCCCTCAGCGAAAGGCCACCCCGTGACCACCGAAGCGTTTGTGTACGACGCGATCCGCACCCCGCGCGGACGCGGCAAGGCCGACGGCGCCCTGCACGGCACCAAGCCCGTCGACCTGGTCGTCGGCCTCCTCCACGAGATCCGTGCCCGCTTCCCCGGCCTCGACCCCGCCGCCGTCGACGACATCGTGCTCGGCGTCGTCAGCCCGCACGGCGACCAGGGCTCCGACATCGCCCGCATCGCGGCCATCGCCGCCGGACTGCCCGACACCGTCGCCGGGGTCCAGGAGAACCGCTTCTGTGCCTCGGGCCTGGAGGCCGTCAACATGGCCGCCGCCAAGGTGCGCTCCGGCTGGGAGGACCTGGTCCTGGCGGGCGGCGTCGAGTCCATGTCCCGGGTCCCCATGGCCTCGGACGGCGGCGCCTGGTTCAACGACCCGATGACCAACCTGACCACCGGCTTCGTCCCGCAGGGCATCGGCGCCGACCTGATCGCCACCATCGAGGGCTTCTCGCGCCGCGACGTCGACGAGTACGCGGCCCTGTCCCAGGAACGCGCGGCCACCGCCCGGAAGGAGGACCGCTTCGCCCGCTCCGTCGTCCCCGTCCTCGACCGCGCCGGGCTGACCGTCCTCGACCACGACGAGCACCCGCGCCCCGGCACCACAGCCGACTCGCTGGCCCGGCTCAAGCCGTCCTTCGCGGACATCGGGGACCTCGGCGGCTTCGACGCCGTCGCCCTGCAGAAGTACCACTGGATCGAGCGGATCGACCACGTCCACCACGCGGGCAACTCCTCCGGCATCGTCGACGGCGCCGCCCTCGTCGCCATCGGCTCCCGCGAGGCGGGCGAGCGCAACGGGATGCGCCCCCGGGCCCGGATCGTCTCCGCCGCCGTCTCCGGCTCCGAGCCCACCATCATGCTCACCGGCCCCGCCCCCGCCACCCGCAAGGCGCTCGCCCGGGCCGGGCTGACCATCGACGACATCGACCTCGTCGAGATCAACGAGGCGTTCGCGGCGGTCGTCCTGCGCTTCGCCAGGGACATGGGGCTCTCCCTGGACAGGATCAATGTCAACGGCGGCGCCATCGCGCTCGGCCACCCCCTCGGGGCCACCGGCGCGATGATCCTCGGCACCCTCGTCGACGAACTGGAGCGCCAGGACAAGCGCTACGGCCTCGCCACCCTCTGCGTCGGCGGCGGCATGGGCGTCGCCACCGTCGTCGAGCGCGTCTGACCCCCTCCCGACGGACCACCTGGAGCACCCCCTCATGAGCACCGAGCCCACCGCCATCCGCTGGGAGCGGGACGACACCGGCGTCGTCACCCTCGTCCTCGACGACCCCGACCAGTCCGCGAACACCATGAACCGTGCCTTCCGCGACTCCCTGGCCGCGGTCGCGGACCGCCTGGAGGCCGAGCGGGACACCGTCCGCGGCGTCATCGTCACCTCCGCCAAGAAGACCTTCTTCGCCGGGGGCGACCTGCGCGACCTGATCCGCGTCACCCCCGACACCGCCCAGGACCTCTTCGAGGGGGGCCTCGCCGTCAAGCGCGACCTGCGCCGCATCGAGACCCTCGGCAGGCCCGTCGTCGCCGCACTCAACGGCGCGGCCCTCGGCGGCGGTTACGAGATCGCCCTCGCCTGCCACCACCGGGTCGCCCTGGACGCCCCCGGCTCCCGGATCGGCTGCCCCGAGGTCACCCTCGGCCTGCTGCCCGGGGGCGGCGGCGTCGTCCGCTCCGTCCGGCTGCTGGGCATCGCCGACGCCCTGCTCAAGGTCCTCCTCCAGGGCACCCAGTACAGCCCGCGCCGCGCCCTGGAGAACGGCCTGGTCGACGAGGTCGCCGACAGCCCCGACGACCTGCTCGCCCGGGCCCGCGCCTTCATCGACGCCCACCCGGAGTCCGCCCAGCCCTGGGACCGCCCCGGGTACCGCATCCCCGGCGGCACCCCCGCGCACCCCAAGTTCGCCGCCAACCTGCCCTCCTTCCCGGCCGGCCTGCGCAAGCGGACCGCCGGGGCGCCCTACCCGGCGCCGGCCGCCGTCCTCGCCGCCGCCGTCGAGGGCGCCCAGGTCGACTTCGAGACCGCCCAGGTGATCGAGGCCCGCTACTTCGTGGAACTGGCCGCCGGACAGACCGCGAAGAACATGATCCAGGCGTTCTTCTTCGACCTCCAGGCCGTCAACTCCGGCGCCGGCCGCCCCCGGGACGTCGAGCCCCGCACCGTCCGCCGGGTCGCCGTCCTCGGCGCGGGCATGATGGGCGCCGGCATCGCCCACGCGTGCGCCCGCGCGGGCATCGACGTCGTCCTCAAGGACGTCACCCCCGAGGCCGCCCTCCGGGGCCGGGGCCACTCCGAGAAGCTGTGCGACAGGGCCGTCGCCCGGGGCCGCACCACCCGGGAGCGGGCCGACGCGCTCCTGGCCCGCATCATCCCGACCGCCGAGGCCGCCGACCTCGCGGGGTGCGACGCGGTCATCGAGGCGGTGTTCGAGGACACCGCCCTCAAGCACAAGGTGTTCCAGGAGATCCAGCACATCGTCGCCCCCGACGCCCTGCTCTGCTCCAACACCTCCACCCTCCCCGTCACCGCCCTCGCCGAGGGCGTCGAGCGCCAGGACGACTTCATCGGCCTGCACTTCTTCTCGCCCGTCGACAGGATGCCCCTGGTGGAGATCGTCCGGGGCGGGCGGACCGGCGACGAGGCGCTGGCCCGCGCCTTCGACCTGGTGCGGCAGATCGGCAAGACCCCCATCGTCGTCAACGACTCGCGCGGCTTCTTCACCTCCCGCGTCATCGGCCGCTTCATCGACGAGGGCGTCGCCATGATCGGCGAGGGCGTCGAGCCCGCCTCCGTCGAACAGGCCGCGGCCCAGGCGGGCTACCCGGCCAAGGTGCTCGCCCTGATGGACGAGCTGACGCTGACCCTCCCGCGCAGGATCCGCCAGGAGACCCGGCGGGCCGTGGAGGAGGCGGGCGGCACCTGGACGGAGCACCCGGCCGACACGGTCGTCGACCGCATGGTCGACGAGTTCGGCCGCCCCGGGCGGGCCGGCGGCGCGGGCTTCTACGAGTACGGGGAGGACGGCACGCGCACCCGGCTGTGGCCCGGGCTGCGCGAGCACTTCACCCGGCCCGGACACGGCGTCCCGTTCCGGGACATGCAGGAGCGGATGCTGTTCTCCGAGGCGCTGGACACCGTCCGGCTCCTGGAGGAGGGCGTGCTGACCTCCGTGGCCGACGCCAACATCGGCTCCCTGTTCGGCATCGGCTTCCCCGGCTGGACCGGCGGCGTCCTCCAGTACATCAACGGCTACGAGGGCGGCCTGCCCGGCTTCGTCGCCCGCGCCCGCGAGCTGGCCGGGCGCTACGGCGACCGGTTCGCGCCGCCCGCGCTGCTGGTGGAGAAGGCGGGGCGGGGCGAGACCTTCAGCGACGGACACTGACCGCCGCCGCGCGGGGAGCCGCGACACCTCCCGCGCACCGGACGGTGAACCCCGGGGGCGGGGCCGCGACGGGCCCCGCCCCCGTAACGTCAGCGCTGGTGGACGGTGTTGGTCGCGGCGATCCGGCGCCACGACCGGGGCTCGGCGGGCGCCGCGGGCGCCACCGCCGGGGCGGCCGCGCGGGCGGACCGGGCGGCCGGCTTCGACGGCTGGAACAGCCAGGTGTCGAACAGGGCGGCCAGCGGCCTGCCGGAGACCTCCTCGGCGTACCGGCGGAAGTCCGCGACCGACGCGTTGCCGTGGGCGTACCGGCGCGGCCAGCCCTTGAGCACGGTGAAGAACGCCCGGTCACCGATGGTCTCGCGGAGCGCCTGCACCGCCAGCGCGCCCCGGTCGTAGACCGCGGTGTGGAACTGGTCGTCCGGCCCCGGGTCGCCGGGCCGCACCGTCCAGAAGGGGGAGTCGGCCGGATAGGTGGCGTAGACGTGGTCGGCCAGCTCCCGTGTCGTCCCCTCGCCCTCGTGCTCGGACCACAGCCACTGGGCGTAGCGGGCGAAGCCCTCGTTGATCCAGATGTCCTTCCAGCCCCGCACCGACACGAGGTCCCCGTACCACTGGTGGGCCAGCTCGTGGACGACCACCGACACGTTCGACCCGTTGGCGAACTGCCGGGGGCTGTAGTACGGCCGGGTCTGGGTCTCCAGCGCGAACCCGGTGGTGGTGTTGGGCACATAGCCGCCGACGGCGTTGTACGGATAGGGCCCGAAGTACTCGCTCAGCCAGTCGGCGATCTCGCCGGTGCGCTCCACGCTGGCCCGGGCGGCACCGGCGTTGGCGCCCAGGTCCCTGCTGTAGGCGTTGATGACGGGGATGCCGCTCTCGGTGGTGCCGGTGCTGAGGTCGAACCGGCCGACCGCCAGCGTCGCGAGGTACGTGGCCTGCGGCTTGTCGGAGCGCCAGTTCCAGCGGGTCCAGCCGAGCCGTGAACTGGTCGACTGGAGCGTGCCGTTGGAGATGGCCTGAACGCCGTCCGGAACCTGGACCGACACGTCGTAGGTGGCCTTGTCCAGCGGGTGGTCGTTGCTGGGGAACCACCAGGCGGCGGACTCCGGCTCGTTGGCGGCGATGCCGCCGTCCGGGGTGCGGTGCCAGCTCGTGAAGCCGTACGCCTGCTTCGACGAGGGCACCCCGGTGTACCGGACCACGATGGTGACCTGCGTGTCCTTGCGCAGCGGGGACTTCGGGGAGATCTCCAGCTCGTGCTCGCCGGAGGTGGCGAAGGACGCCTTCGCGCCGTTCACCCGCACCTCCTCCACGTCCAGCAGGAAGTCCAGGTCGAAGCGGTCGAGGTCCTGGGTGGTGCGGGCCAGGATCGTCGCCGTGCCCTCGAGCAGGTCCGTGGCCGGCTGGTACCGCAGGCGCAGGTCGTAGTGGGAGACGTCGTAGCCGCCGTTGCCGTACGTCGGGTAGTAGGGGTCACCGATGCCCGGAGCGCCGGGGGAGTGGGCCGCGGCCGAGGCCGGGATCGCCAGCATCAGGGAGGCGGCGCCGAGTGCGCCGGGTACGAGGATTCTGCGGTGCACGTAAGCTCCAAGTCGTAGGGGCGGTAGGGGTGTTCGGAGCCTAATGAGACCCGGGGCCGTCCGCCGTGTCGACGGTGCCACCGGACACACGATCGTCATCCGGCCGCCACACGACCCCGGCGCACCCCGCCGCACGCCCCCCGGCGCACGTCCCCGCACGCGCCCCGGCCACCGCCCGGCCGTCGCCCGCCCACCGCCCGGTCGCCGACGGCACCGCCCCGCCGCCCCCCGCCCTCCGCCGCAGGCCGGCGCCGCCCCGTCAGACCCCCGCGGCCAGCCGCGCCGCCTCCTCCGCACAGCCCCAGGCGACGGTGATCCCGCCGCCGCCGTGCCCGTAGTTGTGCACCAGGACCCGCCCGTCCGGCAGGGCGCGGCGCTCCAGCCGCACCGTGTCCCGGGCCGGCCGCAGCCCCACCCGGTGCTCCAGCACCCGCGCCCCGGCGATCTCCGGCCGCAGCGCCGCGCAGCGCCGGACGATGGCCGCCGCCACCGCCGGGTCCGGCTCCGCCGACCAGGCGTCCTCCTCCGCCGTGCCGCCCAGGAGGAGGCGGCCGGGCTGCGGGAAGAAGTACGCCATCTCGCCCGAGACCGGGTCGGTGGAGACCACCCAGGTGCGGATGCCCGGGTTCTCCACCACGACCAACTGCCCCCGCACCGGCCGCACCGACGGGTCCGGGACCAGCTCCCGGGCGCCCAGCCCGGTGCAGTTGACCACCACCGGCGCGTCCGCCTCCGACAGCCGGGTCACCGCCCGGGTCTCCACGGTGCCGCCCGCCGCCAGCAGCCGCGCGCGCAGCCACGGAAGATGGGCCGCCATGTCGATCAGCGGCAGCCGGGCCCACAGCCCCGTCCCGGCGTACTCCCCGGCCGTCGCCGCCCGCAGCCCCGGCAGCCGGGCCGCCGCCCAGCCCTCGACCTCGTCCCGGCCCGTCTCGCCGAGGACCCCCTCGACCAGCCGGACCCCGGTCTCCCCGGGACGCGCCGCCAGCTCCTCGTACACGTCGAGCGAGCGCAGCGCCCACCGCCGGGCCAGCGCCACCGGTTCCACCCGGTACGGCCACCACAGCGCCCCGGCCACGGCCGACGTGGTCCGCCCGACGGGCTCCCGCGTCCACAGCCGCACCCGGCGGCCCCGCTCGGCGAGGACCAGGGCGGTGGTCAGCCCGATCACCCCGCCGCCCAGTACGACGATCCCGTCATCCGTTTCACTCGTCACATCCGGGACGATAGGCCCCGCCCGCCGGACCGCGGGAGACCCCGCGGCCGGTGACCGGGCGGACCGGGACCGGGCGGACCGGGCGGCGCCGGGACCGGTCGGGGGCCCGGCGCACCGCGAGCACGCGCCCGGGGCCGTCGGGCCCCTCCGGGCGGACGAGGGCGGCGGGACGGCAGGCCCTAGGATCGGTGCCCTGATGACTGCCACCCTCGTCGCCAAGAACCTCGCCGCCGGCCACGGCGAGCGCTCCCTGTTCTCCGGGCTCGACCTCGTCGTCGCGCCCGGTGACGTGATCGGGCTCGTCGGGGCCAACGGCGCCGGCAAGTCCACCCTGCTGCGGATGCTCGCCGGGCTGGCGACCCCGGAGCAGGGCGAGCTGAGCCTGTCCCCGCCGTCCGCCACCGTCGGCCACCTCCCGCAGGAGCCCGAGCGCCGCCCCGGCGAGACCGTCCGGGACTTCCTCGCCCGCCGCACCGGGGTCACCGAGGCCCAGCGCGTCATGGACGAGGCGACCGAGGCCCTGGTCGAGGGCGCCCCCGGCGCCGACGACGCCTACGCCACAGCCCTGGAGCGCTGGCTCGCCCTGGGCGGCGCCGACCTCGACGAGCGGGCCGAGGAGGTCGCCGCCACCCTCGGACTGACGGTCGGCCCGGACCAGCTCATGACCTCCCTCTCCGGCGGCCAGGCGGCCCGGGCCGGTCTCGCCTCCCTCCTGCTCTCCCGCTACGACGTCTTCCTGCTCGACGAGCCGACCAACGACCTCGACCTGGACGGCCTGGAGCGCCTCGAACGCTTCGTCCGCTCGCTCCGCGCCGGGACCGTCCTGGTCAGCCACGACCGCGAGTTCCTCGCCCGCACCGTCACCAAGGTCCTCGAACTCGACCTCGCCCAGCAGCGGATCAACCTCTACGGCGGTGGCTACGAGGGCTATCTGGAGGAGCGCGCGGTGGCCCGCCGGCACGCCCGCGACGAGTACGAGGAGTACGCCGACAAGCGGGCCGCCCTCCAGGACCGGGCCCAGACCCAGCGCGCCTGGATGGACAAGGGCGTCAAGAACGCCCGGCGCAAGGCGGGCGCCGACAACGACAAGATCGGCCGCAAGTTCCGCAGCGAGGCCAGCGAGAAGCAGGCCGCCAAGGCCCGCCAGACCCAGCGCATGATCGAACGGCTGGAGGTGGTCGAGGAGCCGCGCAAGGAGTGGGAGCTGCGCATGGAGATCGCCTCGGCCCCGCGGTCCGGCGCGGTCGTCGCCACCCTGCGGGACGCCGAGGTCCGCCGCGGCGGCTTCACCCTCGGCCCGGTCACCCTCCAGGTCGACTGGGCCGACCGGATCGCCCTCACCGGCGCCAACGGCGCGGGCAAGTCCACGCTGCTCGGCGCCCTGCTGGGCCGGGTCCCGCTGGACGCCGGCCACGCGGCGCTCGGCTCCGGCGTGCTGCTCGGCGAGGTGGACCAGGCGCGCGCCGTCTTCCACGGCCCCGAACCGCTGCTGGACGCCTTCCGCGGCGCCGTCCCCGACACCGAACCGGCCGAGGTGCGCACCCTGCTGGCCAAGTTCGGCCTCAAGGCGGACCACGTGCTGCGCCCGGCGGCCACCCTCTCCCCGGGCGAGCGCACCCGGGCCGCCCTCGCCCTGCTCCAGGGCCGGGGCGTCAACCTCCTCGTCCTGGACGAGCCGACCAACCACCTCGACCTGCCCGCCATCGAGCAGCTAGAGGCCGCCCTCGACAACTACGAGGGCACCCTGCTCCTGGTGACCCACGACCGCCGCATGCTCGACTCCGTACGCCTGACCCGGCGCCTGCACCTGACCGACGGCACCCTCACCGAGCACGCGTAGGTCCCCCGCCGCCCTTCCCCGCCCGGACGGCGCCCGGGGAAGGGCGCCCCGGCCAGGGGCCCGGCCCCGCAGCGCCCGCGTCCCGGCGCCCCCGCCGCCCCCCCCTGGCTCCGGCGGACCCCGCGTCGCCCGCGCCCCGGCGGCTCCCTCGCCCAACGGCTCCCGCGTCGCCCGCGCCCCCGGCGGCCCCGCGCACGGCCCGCGCATCCGCGCCCGGCCGGGAGGACCGCGCCTCCCGGCACCCCGGTGCGCCCCGGTGCGTTCCCGCGCCCTCGGCCCGGCGCGGCGGCACGGCCGCGCCGGACCCCGCCCCGCCGCCCGCCCCCTCGTCAGGGAGCCGTCAAAGGTGGCCGGGGCGCCGTATCGAAGGCGTCAACGGACCTCGTGACCGGGCCCCGCCCGGCTGTTTGCTTCAAGGCGTCCGATCCGCTCGCCGGATGACCCGACGCCCAAGGAGCCAGCGATGGCCGACCTGGCCTTCGTCCTCACCACCACCGCGGTCTTCGCGCTGGTGGCCCTCGTCGCCCGGGGGGTGGCGAAGCTGTGACCGCCGAGAACACCGCCGGCCTGGTCGTGGCGGTCGCCCTGCTGGGCTACCTCGTCCTCGCCCTGCTCTTCCCGGAGAGGTTCTGAGAGCCGCATGGGTCCCGTAACCGCCGGTGTGCTCCAACTGCTCGCCCTGGTGGCGGCACTGGCACTGCTCCACGTCCCGCTGGGCGACCACATGGCCCGGACCTACCGCTCCACCCGCCATCTGCGGGCCGAGCGGTGGATCTACCGGGGGATCGGAGCCGATCCCGACGCCGGGATGCGCTGGCCCGCGTACCTGCGCGCCGTCCTCGCCCTCTCCGCCGTCGGCGTCCTCCTCCTCTATCTGCTCCAGCGGCTGCAGGGCCTCCTGCCCGGCTCCCCGGGCTTCGGGCCGGTGGACCCGGCGCAGGCGTTCAACACGGCCGCGTCCTTCGTCGCCAACACCAACTGGCAGTCCTACGCGGGCGAGCAGACGATGGGCCACGTGGTGCAGACCGCCGGCCTGACCGTGCAGAACTTCGTCTCGGCGGCGGTGGGCATGGCCGTGGCCGTCGCCCTGGTGCGCGGCTTCACCCGCTCCCGCACCGGTGAACTGGGCAACTTCTGGGCCGATCTGGTGCGCGGCGTGGTGCGGGTGCTGCTGCCCGTCGCGGCGGCCGGGGCGCTGGTCCTGGTCGCCTGCGGCGCCCTGCAGAACCTCTCCGGCGTCCACGGGGTCGGCCAGTTCGCCGGCGGCGTCCAGCAGTGGAACGGCGGCGCGGTCGCCTCCCAGGAGGCCATCAAGGTGCTGGGCACCAACGGCGGCGGCTACTTCAACGCCAACAGCGCCCACCCCTTCGAGAACCCCACCCCGTTCAGCAACCTCTTCCAGGTCTTCCTGATCCTGCTGATCCCGTTCGCTCTGACCCGCACCTTCGGCGTGATGGCCGGATCGGTGCGGCAGGGCCGGGCGGTCCTCGGCACCATGGCCGCCCTCTGGCTCGGCTTCACCGCCCTGATGATGTGGGCCGAGTTCTCCCACCATGGCCCCGCGCTCCAGGCGGCGGGCGGGGCCATGGAGGGCAAGGAGGTGCGCTTCGGCGTCGGCGGCTCGGCGATCTTCGCGGTGGCGACGACGATGACCTCGACCGGCGCGGTGGACTCCTTCCACTCCTCGTTCACCGGGCTGGGCGGCGGCGTCGCGATGGCCGGGATGATGCTGGGCGAGGTCGCGCCCGGCGGCACCGGCTCCGGGCTGTACGGGATGCTCGTGATGGCCGTCGTCGCGGTCTTCGTCGCCGGACTGCTGGTCGGCCGCACCCCCGAGTACCTGGGCAAGCGGATCGGCCCCCGCGAGATGAAGCTCGCGGCGCTCAACATCCTCGTCACCCCGGCCCTGGTGCTGGTCCTCACCGCCGCCTCGACGGCGCTGCCCACCCCGCCGGACTCGATCCTCAACCCGGGCGCGCACGGCCTCTCCGAGGTGCTCTACGCCTTCACCTCGGCCGCCAACAACAACGGCTCCGCCTTCGCGGGGCTCGCCGCCGACACCGACTGGTACAACACCACGACCGGGCTCGCCATGCTGCTCGGCCGGTTCCTGCCCATGGTGTTCGTCCTCGCCCTGGCCGGCTCGCTCGCCGGGCAGCGGCCCGTCCCGGTCACCGCCGGGACGCTGCGCACCGAGAAGCCGCTCTTCGCCGGACTGCTGGCGGGCGCGGTCCTCATCGTCACCGGTCTCACCTACTTCCCGGCCCTCGCCCTGGGCCCGCTGGCCGAGGGGCTGGCGTGACGACCACCCGTACACGGAGGCACGAGGACACCATGTCCACCGCCACACCCGCCCGGACGTCCCCCGACGACGCCCCCGCCGCCCGCCGTCCGCCCGCCGGGACCCGCCCCGGCGCCGGACCCCTCGGCCCCGCCCTGCTCGCCGGGGCCCTGCCGGGGGCGCTGCGCAAGCTGCACCCCCGGGCGCAGATCGCCTCGCCCGTGATGTTCGTCGTGTGGACGGGCTCGGTGCTGACCACCGTCCTCGCCGTCACCGACCCCGGCGATCCGTTCGGCTGGGCCGTCAGCGCCTGGCTCTGGCTGACCGTGCTCTTCGCCAACCTGGCGGAGGCGGTGGCCGAGGGCCGGGGCCGGGCCCAGGCCGAGAGCCTGCGCCGGGCCAGGACCGGCACCGTCGCCCGGCGGCTGCGCGCGGACGGAACCGAGGAGCGGGTGCCCGGCACCGGGCTCGCCGTCGGCGACCGGGTGGTCTGCGAGGCCGGGGACACCGTGCCTGGCGACGGCGACGTCGTCGAGGGCGTGGCCTCGGTGGACGAGTCGGCGATCACCGGCGAGTCCGCCCCGGTCATCCGGGAGTCCGGCGGCGACCGGTCCGCCGTCACCGGCGGCACGAGGGTGCTGTCCGACCGGATCGTCGTCCGGATCACGGCCCGGCCCGGCGAGACCTTCATCGACCGGATGATCGGTCTCGTGGAGGGCGCGGCCCGGCAGCGCACGCCCAACGAGATCGCCCTGAACATCCTGCTCGCCTCGCTGACCATCGTCTTCCTGCTGGCCTGCGCCACGCTCCCGCCGCTCGCCGGGCACAGCGGGGCCCGCCCGACGACGACCGTCCTGGTGGCGCTGCTGGTCTGCCTCATCCCCACCACCATCGGCGCCCTGCTCTCCGCCATCGGCATCGCGGGCATGGACCGGCTGGTGCGGCGCAACGTGCTGGCGATGTCCGGCCGCGCGGTCGAGGCCGCGGGCGACGTCTCCACCCTGCTGCTGGACAAGACCGGCACCATCACCCACGGCAACCGGCGGGCCGCCGCGTTCGTCCCCGTCGGCGGCGCGACGGAGGCGGAGGTGGCGGCGGCGGCCCGGCTCGCCTCACTGGCCGACGAGACCCCCGAGGGCCGTTCGGTCGTCGCCCTCGCCGAGGAGCTGCACGGCGAGGGCGACACGGGGCGGCGGGCTCCGGAGGGCGCCGAGTGGATCCCGTTCACGGCGCAGAGCCGGATGTCCGGCGTCGACGTCGGCGGGCGCGCGGTCCGCAAGGGTGCCGCCGCGTCGGTGGCCGCCTGGGTGACCGGGCGCGGCGGCCGGATCCCCCCGGACGCGCTGCGCCGGGCCGACGGGATCGCCGCGGCGGGCGGCACCCCGCTGCTGGTGGCGGACGCGGACACGGACGGCGCCCGCGTCCTGGGCGTCGTCCACCTCAAGGACGTGGTCAAGGACGGCATGCCGGAGCGGTTCGCGGAGCTGCGCCGCATGGGCATCAGAACGGTGATGATCACCGGCGACAACCCGCTGACCGCGCGGGCCGTCGCCGAGGAGGCGGGCGTCGACGACTTCCTCGCCGAGGCCACCCCCGAGGACAAGATGGCCCTGATCGAACGGGAGCAGGCCGGCGGCAGGCTGGTCGCGATGACCGGCGACGGCACCAACGACGCCCCGGCCCTGGCCCGGGCCGACGTGGGCGTGGCGATGAACACCGGCACGTCGGCCGCCAAGGAGGCCGGCAACATGGTGGACCTCGACTCCGACCCCACCAAGCTCATCGAGATCGTCGGGATCGGCAAGCAACTGCTCGTCACCCGGGGCGCGCTGACCACCTTCTCCCTCGCCAACGACGTCGCCAAGTACTTCGCGATCATCCCGGCGCTGTTCGCCGGGGCGCATCCGGGGCTGGACGCGCTCAACCTGATGCGGCTCTCGACGCCGCACTCCGCGATCCTCTCCGCGGTGATCTTCAACGCGCTGGTCATCGTGGCCCTGGTGCCCCTCGCCCTGCGGGGCGTGCGCCACCGCCCGATGAGCGCGGACCGGATGCTCCGCCGCAACCTCGCCGTCTACGGGCTCGGCGGCCTGGCCGCCCCCTTCCTCGGCATCAAGCTCATCGACCTGCTCCTCTCCCTCGTCCCCGGGCTCTGACGCCCCGAAAGCGTGCCGACCGCCATGGACAACTCCGTCTCCCGTACGCTCCGTCCGCTCGGAGCGGGCCTGCGGGCCCTGCTCGCCCTCACCCTCCTCACCGGCGTCCTCTACCCCCTCGCGGTCACCGGCGCCGCCCAGGCGCTCCTCCCCGGCCGGGCGAACGGCTCCGAGGTGCGCGCCGACGGCCGCACCGCCGGCTCCGCGCTGATCGGCCAGTCGTACGACCTGCCGTCCGGCGGGGCCGGGGAGGACCCGCGGCCCGACCCGAGGTGGTTCCAGGGCCGCCCCCGGGAGGGGCTGGGCACCAACAGCCTCAACACCCGCTACGACCTCCTCGTCTCCGGCGCGAGCAACCTCGCCGCCGACAACCCCGTCCTCGTCCGGCGGGTCCGGGCCGCGCGGGCCGCCGTCGTCCGGGACAACTCCGTTCCCGGCCACCCGGTGGACCCCGCCGACGTCCCCGCCGACGCCGTCACCTCCTCCGGCTCCGGCCTGGACCCGCACATCTCCCCGGCCTACGCCGCCCTCCAGGCCCCCCGGGTCGCCCTGCGCAACGGCCTGCCCCTCGCACGGGTGCGGGAACTCGTCGGCCGGCACACCGAGGGCCGCACCCTCGGGTTCATCGGCGAGCCCCGGGTCAACGTGCTCGCCCTGAACATCGCGCTGCGCGGCCTCGTGACGGAGGCGGACCGATGACGACCGCCGCCCGCCCGAGGGTCACACCCCCGGCCCCCCTCCCGGCGGCCTCCGCCGCGCCCGCCCCGCCCACGCCGCCCGGCCGCGCGCCGCAGGCGCCGCCCGTGCCCGCGACCCGCCTGCTGGTGGTGGAGGACGACGCCCGGCTGGCCCGCGCGCTGCTCCTCAACCTCCGGGCCCGCGACTACGAGGCCGACGCCGCGCCCGACGGGGCCGCCGCGCTGCGCACCGCGCGGGTCCGGCGGCCCGACGTGGTCCTGCTGGACCTCGGCCTGACCGACATGGACGGCGTCGACGTCATCAGGGCGCTGCGCGGCTGGACCCGGGTGCCCGTCCTGGTGCTCTCCGCGCGGCACGCGTCCGGGGAGAAGGTCGCCGCGCTGGACGCCGGGGCGGACGACTACATCACCAAGCCCTTCAGCATGGACGAGCTGCTGGCCCGGGTCCGGGCCGCCGTCCGGCGCACCGAGGGCGCGGCACCGGCGGCGGAGGTCTCCACCGTCGAGACGGACACCTTCACGGTCGACCTGTCCGCCCGGCGGACCGTGCGCGACGGCCACGAGGTGCGGCTGACCCCGACCGAGTGGCACCTGCTGGAGATCCTGGTGACCAGCCCCGGGCGGCTGGTCACCCAGCGGCACCTGCTCCACGAGGTCTGGGGCACCTCCCAGCGCGGCCGGAGCAACTACCTGCGGGTCTACATGGCCCGGCTGCGGCGCAAACTGGAGGCCGACCCCTCCCACCCCCGGTACCTGATCACCGAGCCCGGCATGGGCTACCGCTTCGAGGGATGACCATGGCACGCGGCAGACTCCGGATCTACCTCGGCGCGGCGCCCGGCGTCGGCAAGACCTACGCCATGCTCTCCGAGGCGCACCGGCGCGTCGGGCGCGGCACCGACTGCGCCGTGGCGTTCGTGGAGCACCACGGACGGCCCCGCACCGAGCTGATGCTGAGCGGGCTGGAGCGGATCCCCCGCGTCCGGCTGGACCACCGCGGCGGCGCCTTCACGGAGATGGACCTGGACGCGGTGCTGGCCCGCCGCCCGGCGGTCGCCCTGGTCGACGAACTCGCCCACACCAACGTCCCCGGCTCGCGCAACGCCAAGCGCTGGCAGGACGTGGAGGAACTGCTCGCCGCGGGCATCGACGTGGTCTCCACCGTCAACATCCAGCACCTGGAGTCCCTCGGCGACGTCGTCGAGTCCATCACCGGGGTCCGCCAGCGCGAGACCGTGCCCGACGAGGTGGTCCGCCGCGCCGACCAGATCGAACTGGTCGACATGTCGCCCCAGGCGCTGCGCCGCCGCATGGCCCACGGCAACGTCTACCGGCCCGACAAGGTGGACGCCGCGCTCTCCAACTACTTCCGCCCCGGCAACCTCACCGCCCTGCGCGAACTCGCCCTGCTCTGGGTCGCCGACCGGGCCGACGAGTACCTCACCGAGTACCGCAGCCGCCACCGGGTCGAGGCGATCTGGGGCTCGCGGGAGCGGATCGTCGTCGGGCTCACCGGCGGCCCCGAGGGCCGCACCCTGATCCGCCGCGCGACCCGGCTCGCCGAGAAGGGCGCCGGGGGCGAGGTCATGGCCGTCTACGTCACCCGCAGCGACGGCCTGACCGCCGTCCCGCCCGGGGAACTCGCCGCCCAGCGCACCCTGGCCGAGGAACTGGGCGGCACCTTCCACCAGGTGGTCGGCGACGACATCCCCACCGCCCTGCTCGACTTCGCCCGGGGCGCCAACGCCACCCAGATCGTCCTCGGCGTCTCCCGCCGCAGGGCCTGGCAGTACGTCTTCGGCCCCGGTGTCGGCGCCACCGTCGCCCGCGAGTCCGGGACGGACATCGACGTCCACCTCATCACGCACGACGCCATGGGCAAGGGCCGGGGGCTGCCGGCGGCGCGGGGCGCCCGGCTGGGCAGGTCCAGGGTGCTGGCCGGCTGGCTGACCGGGGTGCTCGGCCCCGCCCTCCTCACCCTGCTGCTCACCGGCGCCGCGCCGTCCGTCGGCCTCGCCAACGACATGCTGCTCTACCTGGCCCTGACGGTGGCCGCCGCGCTGGTCGGCGGGCTGTTCCCGGCGCTGGCCTCCGCCGCCGTCGGCTCGCTGCTGCTCAACTGGTACTTCACCCCGCCCGCCCGCGCGCTGACCGTCGCCGACCCGGAGAACATGGTCGCCATCGCCATATTCGTCGGCGTCGCCGTCGCCGTGGCCTCGGTGGTCGACCTGGCGGCCCGCCGCGCCCACCAGGCGGCCCGGCTGCGCGTCGAGTCGGAGATCCTCTCCTTCCTCGCCGGGAACGTCCTGCGCGGCGAGACCAGCCTCGAAGCGCTCCTGGAGCGGGTGCGGGCGACCTTCGCCCAGGAGTCGGTGGCCCTGCTGGAACGCGAGACGGAGACCGCCCCCTGGACCAGCGCGGGCAGCGTGGGCCCCCGCCCGGCCGGACCGCCGGAGCCCGGGGACGTGGACGTCCCGGCCGGGGAGCACCTGCTCCTGTCGCTGCGCGGCCGGGTCCTGCCCGCCGCCGACCGCCGCGTCCTCGCCGCGTTCGCGGCGCAGGCCGCCGTGGCGCTGGACCAGCAGCGGCTGCGGGAGGAGGCGGGCCGCGCCCGCCGGATGGCCGAGGGCGGGCGGATCCGGACCGCCCTGCTCGCCGCCGTCAGCCACGACCTGCGCACCCCGCTCGCCGGGATCAAGGCCGCGGTCTCCTCGCTCCGCTCCGACGACGTCGAGTGGTCCGAGCAGGACCGGGCCGAACTGCTCCGGTCGGTGGAGGAGGGCGCCGACCGGCTCGACCAGCTCGTGGGCAACCTGCTGGACATCTCCCGGCTGCGCACCGGCACCGTCACACCACTGCCGCGCGAGACCGACCTCGACGAGGTGGTCCCCATGGCGCTGGTCGGCGTCCCGGGGGACGGGGTCGACCTGGACATCCCCGAGACGCTGCCCATGGTCCACGTGGACCGGGGCCTGCTGGAGCGCGCCGTCGCCAACGTGGTGGAGAACGCGGTGAGGTACAGCCCGCCCGGCTCCCCGGTCCTGGTATCGGCCAGCGCCCTCGGCGACCGCGTCGAACTGCGCGTCGTCGACCGCGGCCCCGGCGTCCCCGACGAGGCCAAGGACCGCATCTTCGAGCCCTTCCAGCGGTACGGGGACGCCCCGGCCGGCGCGGGCGTCGGCCTGGGCCTCGCCGTGGCCCGGGGCTTCACCGAGGCCGTCGGCGGCACCCTGCGCGCGGAGGACACCCCGGGCGGCGGGCTGACCATGGTGCTGGCGCTGCCGACGGCCCGGGCCGCCCGGCCCCGGCCGCCGGAGCCGCGGGACACCGCCCCGGCCTGAGCGACGCCGCCCGGCGGCGGACCGGGTCCGGCCCGCCCCCGGCGGCGTCGCCGTCGGCGGCTACGCCAGTCCGGCCCGCCGCAGCGCGTCGGCCATCGCCCCGTTCGCGGCCGGTGCCGCACCGGAACGGCCCTGCCCGCCGCCGCCCGAACGGCCCTGCCCGCCGCCTCCGGACCGGCCCTGGCCGCCTCCGGACCGGCTCCGGCCGTCGCTCCCGGTGCCCTGCCCGGCCCCGGAGCCCTCGCGCTGCTGCCGCTGCTTCGGCGGACGCCCGCCCTGGCGGCGGCCCCGCTGCTCCTCGCCGTCCGGCGCCGCCTCGTCGTCCAGCCGCAGCGTCAGCGAGATCCGCTTGCGCGGGATGTCGACGTCCAGCACCTTCACCCGGACGATGTCCCCGGGCTTCGCCACGTCCCGCGGGTCCTTCACGAACGTCCTCGACATCGCGGACACATGGACCAGCCCGTCCTGGTGGACGCCCACGTCGACGAACGCCCCGAAGGCGGCCACATTGGTGACGACGCCCTCCAGGACCATCCCGGACGCCAGGTCGGAGATCTTCTCCACGCCCTCCTTGAAGGTGGCCGTGCGGAAGGCCGGACGCGGGTCGCGCCCCGGCTTCTCCAGCTCCCGGAGGATGTCCGTGACCGTCGGCAGACCGAACGTCCCGTCCACGAACCCGTCCGGCCGCAGCGACCGCAGCACCGTCGTGTTGCCGATCAGCGCGGCCACCTCCTGCCCGGTGGTCTTCACCATCCGGCGCACCACCGGATACGCCTCCGGGTGCACGCTGGACGCGTCCAGCGGGTCGGTGCCGCCGAGGATGCGCAGGAAGCCCGCGCACTGCTCGTACGCCTTGGGCCCGAGCCGCGACACCTTCCTCAGCTCGGTCCGGGACCGGAAGGGCCCGTTGGCGTCGCGGTGCGCCACGATGTTCTCGGCGAGCCCGGAGGTGATCCCGGAGACCCGGGCCAGCAGCGGCGCCGAGGCGGTGTTGACGTCCACGCCCACACCGTTCACACAGTCCTCGACCACCGCGTCCAGCGAACGCGACAGCTTCACCTCGGACAGGTCGTGCTGGTACTGGCCGACGCCGATGGACTTCGGGTCGATCTTCACCAGCTCGGCCAGCGGGTCCTGGAGACGGCGCGCGATGGACACCGCGCCGCGCAGCGAGACGTCCATGTCCGGGAGCTCCTGCGAGGCGAAGGCGGAGGCCGAGTACACGGAGGCGCCCGCCTCGGACACCATCACCTTGGTGAGGTTCAGCTCCGGGTGCGCGGCGATCAGGTCACCGGCCAGCTTGTCCGTCTCCCGGGAGGCCGTGCCGTTGCCGATCGCGACCAGCTCGACCGCGTGCTCCTTCGCCAGCCGGGCCAGCTTCGCGAGCGACTGGTCCCACCGGTTGGCCGGGACGTGCGGATGGATCACGTCCGTGGCGACGACCTTGCCCGTCGCGTCCACCACGGCGACCTTGACGCCGGTGCGGAAGCCCGGGTCCAGGCCGAGCGTGGCCCGGGTGCCCGCCGGCGCGGCGAGCAGCAGGTCCCGCAGGTTGGCCGCGAAGACGTCGACCGCCTGGTCCTCGGCGGCCGTGCGCAGCCGCAGCCGCAGGTCGATGCCGAGGTGCACCAGGATGCGGGTGCGCCAGGCCCACCGCACCGTGTCCTTCAGCCACCGGTCACCGGGCCGTCCGCGCTCCGCGATGCCGAACCGGTGCGCCACGATCCCCTCGTACGAGGACGGGCCGTCGGTGGGCTCCTCGGGCTCCAGGACGAGGTCGAGCACGTCCTCCTTCTCGCCCCGCAGCATCGCCAGGACCCGGTGCGAGGGCAGCGCGGTGAACGGCTCGGCGAAGTCGAAGTAGTCCGCGAACTTGGCGCCCGCCTCCTCCTTGCCCTCCTTCACCCGGGCCGTGATCCGCCCGCGCCCCCACATCCGCTCGCGCAACTCGCCGATCAGGTCGGCGTCCTCCGAGAACCTCTCGGTGAGGATCGCCCGCGCCCCGTCCAGGGCGGCCTGCGGATCGGCCACGCCCCTGTCGGGGTCGACGAACGCGGACGCCGCCGCCGACGGGTCCACCGAGGGGTCGCCGAGCAGGCGCTCGGCCAGCGGCCCGAGGCCCGCCTCCCGGGCGGTCTGCGCCTTGGTGCGCCGCTTCGGCTTGAACGGCAGGTAGACGTCCTCCAGGCGGGCCTTGGTCTCCGCGCCGCGGATGCGCTCCTCCAGCTCCGGAGTGAGCTTGCCCTGCTCGCGCACCGAGTCGAGGATCGCCGCCCGCCGGTCCTCCAGCTCCCGCAGGTAGCGCAGCCGCTCCTCGATCGTGCGCAGTTGCGCGTCGTCGAGGGTCTCGGTCGCCTCCTTGCGGTAGCGGGCGATGAAGGGCACCGTGGAGCCGCCGTCGAGCAGCTCCACCGCGGCCCGCACCTGCCGCTCCCGTACGCCGAGTTCCTCGGCGATCCTGCCTTCGATGGAGCCCGCTGCCTCTGAGCCGCTGGACCCGGGTGTCGTCACGATCCGGTACCGCCTTCTCCACTGGGGTTGCGCGGCAATTGTGGCAGGTGATGACGGCGAACGGGGGCCAGGGCGGTGTCCCGGCCGGTCGCGTCCGGCCCGGCGCGACGGCCCCCGGCCCCTCGGCGCGGGCGCTCCGGGAGCCGGTCCGGAGCGTGGGGGGAGCGCGGACGGCGGGGGAGCGCGGCGGGGGCGGGGGCAGGGGGCCGCGGCCGGTCCGCACCGCGTCCGCGCCATCGCGGAAGGGGGCGGCGCGTCCGTCAGCCCGGCTCCGTGGCCCGCCAGCCGAACCGCGGGGCGCGGCGCTCCAGGAAGGCGGCGACGCCCTCGGCGGTCTCACCGCTGCGGCGGGCCTCACCGGCCCAGTACGCCTCCCGGCCGGCGCGGCCGTCCGCGAACTCCTTCGCCGCGCCCTGCGTCAGCGCCGAGCGCGAGACGAGGATGCGGGTGAACTCCGCGACCCGGTCGTCGAGTCCGCCGCCCGGCAGGACCTCGTCCACCAGGCCGGTGCGCAGTGCGCGCCCGGTGTCGATCAACTCGCCCGAGAACAGCAGGTACTTGGCGGCGGACGGGCCCACCAGCGCCACCAGCCGCCGGGTGGTCGGCGCCGGGTAGACCACCCCCAGCTTCGCGGGCGGCACCCCGAACAGCGCCCCCTCCTCCGCGAACCGCAGATCGCAGGCGGCCGCCAACTGGGCGCCGCCGCCCACGCAGTGGCCGCGCACCGCCGCCAGGGTCGGCCGGGGGAAGGCCGCGAGGGCCTCCTCGGCGACGACGGCGAGCGCGGTGCCCTCCTCGGGGGAGTCCCGCAGCGAGGTGAGGTCGGCCCCGGCGCAGAAGGTGCCGCCCGCTCCGGTGAGCACCAGCACCCGCACCGCCGGATCGGCCGCCAGCTTCTCCAGCAGCACCGGCAGCGCCCGCCACATCGCCGCCGTCATGGCGTTCCGTCTGGCGGGGTGGTCGATGACGACGGTGGCGACCGAGTCGGCGATCCGGTGCGTCAACTGGGGCTCCATGCAACGGATGGTAGCCGCCGGGCGCGCGGTGCCCCACGGCCGGTGTCCCGCTCACGCGGCCGGTGCCCGCGGCGGGTGCCCCGCGTCCCGCGGGCGGCGCCCCGCGTCCGTGGCCGCCACCGCGCGACAGGAACAGTCCCGCTGCCGCCCGGGACGGCCGGGGACGGTCAGTTTCGCTCGATACCCGCCGACTTGCGTTCAGTCTCCCGGGACGGACCCGGGCGTTGCCAACACTCGGGGCGTGGTGACAATCGAGCCCAAGGGCGGCGACCGGACGATGGACGAGACCGGGCCCGCGCCCGCGCAACCAGTGCCGTACGAGGGGGTCTGGCGCTTCACCGCCCCCGCCGTCGACGCCTCGGTGCCGCAGGCCCGGCACGCGGTGCGGGACCTGCTCCGCCGCCTGCGCGTGCCCGTCAGCGAAGAGGTGGCGCACGGGCTGCTGGTGATCGTCTCCGAGCTGGTCACCAACGCGGTCCGGCACGCCGCCGTGCTGTCACCGGTGCTGGCCGTCGAGGTCGCCGTCGGGCCGGTGTGGGTCAGGGTCTCCGTGGAGGACGACCACCCCTACCGCCCGACCGCCCTGGAGGCCGACCACGGGCGGACGGGCGGGCGCGGACTGCTGCTGGTGCGCGAGATCGCCGTGGAGGCCGGCGGGGCCTGCGACGTCGCCCACACGGCGAGCGGCGGCAAGGTGATCTGGGCCGCCCTGCCGCTCGCCCCGCACTGACCCGCGCCCGCCCGGCGGGGCGGCGCGGCCGGGACCGGGGACGGGGCCGACGGGGCCGGGCGAGGACGGGACGGGGAGGGCACGGGCAGGGCGGGGGCGCCGGCGGGCCGGGGCCGCCCTGCCCCCGCCGGGCTCACCAGCCCGCGGCCGGCCCCGTCAGCTCGCGCACCGCCGGACGCGCCGCGTCCAGCACCGTCATGAACCACGCCGAGAAGGTGTCCCGGGCGTGCCGCTCGGCCAGCTCGGCGGGCGTGGCGTAGACGATCTGCGCCACCTCCTCCGGATCGGGACTCGGCGTCCCCTGCACCAGTCCGACGAACAGGTGGTTGTACTCCTGCTCCACCAGGCCCGACAGCGGGTCCGGGTGGTTGTAGCGCACCGTGCCCGCCGCCGCGAGCAGCGAGGGGGAGACCCCCAGCTCCTCGTGGGTCCGCCGGGCCGCCGCCGCGAACGGCGCCTCCCCCGGGTAGGGGTGGCCGCAGCAGGTGTTGGACCACACACCGGGGGAGTGGTACTTGCCCAGCGCCCGCTGCTGGAGCAGGAGGCGGCCGCGCTCGTCGAAGAGGAACACGGAGAACGCCCGGTGCAGCAGGCCCGGCGGCTGGTGCGCGGCCAGCTTCTCCTCGGTGCCGATCGTCGCGCCGTTCTCGTCGACCAGTTCCAGCAGAATCACGTCCGCGGTGCCGTTCGACGTGTCCGACGCGTCCGGTGAACGGTGCGTCGCGGTGGCAGGTGTGATCGGCATACCCATCCTTCGCTTCGGTCCTCGCGCCCCAAGTGTGCCGTACCCGTGCGGCAGTCCCGGCCCTTTCCGGTGCACCGCATGTCCCGCGCGCCACGGCGCGGGCGCGACCGCACCGCAGGGACACCGGGATATGGGGACCCGATGGATGATCGTTCCCGGGGCCGCGGTCTTGGAACCGTCCCGGGCGCGCCCGGGGGAGCACGACGGTTGCCAGGGCGCGAACACCCGGCGCACTCCCAGGGCCGCGCGCCCCCCGATGGCCGGGCACCCGCCGTGCCCCACGGCACCCGGCGCGTTCCTCCGGCGCCCGCCGGGTTCCCACCCCGCCGCCCCTGCCCGCCGCCGGTTTCCACCGGCACCCGCCGTGCTCCCCGGCACCGCCGCGTTCCCGTGTCGCCCGCCGCGCCGCCCGCGCCTGCCCCGGGCGGTCGTGGCGCCGCACGGCGCGGTCACGAGCCCGGACCGTTGCCCCACGCCCGCCCACGCGCGGCACGGTGGGGCCGCGGCGCCCACCCATGGCCGGCTTCACCCCCACGCCCGTCCGCGATGGGGCACGGCTCCTTCGAGAAGGGCGGCAGACCCCTGGAGATCGCCTCGTGCGCGTCCGCGCCGGGCGATGACCGGCTGGGCCGACGCCGCCACCGCGGAGACCGCCTCCGCGCGCGCCAGTGCCGGGCACCGACGCCGGACGCTCCCGTCCCGCTCACCGGGATCGCCCCGCGCGCGCCCGCGCCGGGCACCGTTCCGCTGGGCGGACCGGCTCCCCGGGCGGATCGCCCCGCGCGCCCGCGCCGGGCACGCGGCCCCGCACGCCCCGGCGCCCGCGCCGGACACCTCCCCGCACCCGGGCCCCGGCACCGCACCCCGTTCCGCACCCCATTCCGCATCCGGCCCGGCACCTCGCCCCCGACCGGTGGGGATCGCGACGTCACCCGCGGCCCCCACGCCGGGCACCGCGCCCCCGCTCCGGCCGGCCGCGCGCCGGAGCGCCCCGCACCCGCCGTCAAGGCCGCGGACGCTGTCCGCCCGTCCCCCGCCGCACCGCCCCGACCTGGGCGAATACCGGACGGAACGGGCGGTTCCAGGGCCGCCGGGACCGGTGTGGTTTGTCGGCCGGGGCCCGCATCCACAATGATGATCGCGGCGAAGGCGGGTGCACACGACGCCGACCGACCGTGAAACGGGCGGTGAACACGGTGTTCGAGCCATCCGATAGCCTCTGCCGACATGCCGCCCGGGAGCCGCAGGCACGGGCGTTCCACCATGCACGGTCCCCGGCGCCCAGGCGTCGGCATCCAGGGAGATGAGTTCGGTTGTCGACCGCCATCCTCACCGGTCCGCCGGTTCCCGGTTCGTCGATCGAGGGCGATCTGCGGGCCCTCGGCTTCGACGTGCGCCACGCTCCCGACGCCGCCGGGACCGGCGCGCTGCTGGCCGCGGTCCCCGCCGGGGAACGGGTCGCCGTGGTCGACGCCCGCTTCGTGGGCCACCCGCACGCCCTGCGCCTCGGCCTCACCGACCCGCGCTTCCCGCTCGCCGCCGTCCCCGGCGCCGTCACCGCCCGGCCCGACGCCCGCCCCGCGCTGGCCCGCGCCCTGGCCGGGGGCGGCGCTCCCGGCGGCGGCACCGCGCTCGCCGTCGACTCCCTCGCCGACCGGGTCACCGCCGCCCTCGACGCCGACGGCGCCGCCGTGCACCGGCCGGAGCTCGGCCGCCTCGTCGCCGCCGTCCCCGCCGACCCCCAGACCCGCAACGAGGCCCGCCAGGCCGTGGCCCTGGTCGACGACGAGGCCGTACGCCTGAAGTCCGCGGTCAAGGCCCGTGACGGCTTCGCCACGACCTTCCTGGTCAGCCCCTACTCCCGCTACCTCGCCCGCTGGTGCGCCCGCCGGGGGCTGACCCCCAACCAGGTCACCACGGCCTCGCTGCTGACCGCGCTCATAGCGGCGGGCTGCGCCGCCACCGGTACCCGCGGCGGCTTCGTCGCCGCCGGCGTGCTGCTGATCGCGTCGTTCGTCCTCGACTGCACCGACGGACAGCTCGCCCGCTACTCCCTCCAGTACTCCACGCTCGGCGCCTGGCTCGACGCCACCTTCGACCGCGCCAAGGAGTACGCCTACTACGCGGGGCTCGCCCTCGGCGCCGCCCGCGGCGGCGACGACGTCTGGGCCCTCGCGCTGGGCGCCATGGTCCTCCAGACCTGCCGGCACGTCGTGGACTTCTCCTTCACCGAGGCGAACCACGACGCCACCGCCAACACCAGCCCCACCGCCGCCCTCTCCGACCGGCTGGACAGCGTCGGCTGGACCGTCTGGCTGCGCCGCATGATCGTCCTGCCCATCGGCGAGCGCTGGGCCATGATCGCCGTGCTGACCGCCGTCACCACACCCCGCGTCACCTTCTACGCGCTGCTCGTCGGCTGCGCCCTCGCCGCGACGTACACCACGGCGGGCCGGGTGCTGCGCTCGCTGACCCGCCGGGCCGTGCGCACCGACCGGGCCGCCGTCGCCCTGGCCGACCTCGCGGACTCCGGCCCGCTGGCCGGCGCCGCCGCCCACGCGCTGGCCGGGCCCGCCCGGCGGGCGCCGTCCTTCACCGCCCCGGCCGTCGCCCTGCTGGGCGGCGCCCTCGTCGTCGGCACCGCGGCCCTGACCGGCTTCGGCGGGCCCTGGCCGGTCCTCGCCGCCCTCGGCTACGTCCTCACCTCCGGCCTCGCGGTCGCCCGCCCGCTCAAGGGCGCCCTCGACTGGCTGGTCCCCCCGTTCCTGCGCGCCGCCGAGTACGGCACCGTCCTGGTCCTCGCGGCCCGGGCGGACGTGGGCGGGGCCCTTCCGGCGGCCTTCGGACTCGTCTCCGCGGTCGCCTACCATCACTACGACACGGTCTACCGCATCCGCGGTGACGCGGGCGCCCCCCCGCACTGGCTGGTGCGGGCGATCGGGGGCCACGAGGGCCGCACCCTGCTGGTCACGGTGCTGGCCGTCCTGCTCACCGCCACCGGTTTCACCGCCGCGCTCACGGCACTCGCCGTGGCCGTCGCCCTCGTGGTGCTCGTGGAGAGCATCCGCTTCTGGGTCGCCGCCCACCGGGGCGGCGCACCCGCCGTACACGACGAAGGAGAACCCGCATGATCGGCCTCGTGCTGGCCGCCGGCGCCGGCCGGCGTCTGCGCCCCTACACCGAGACGCTGCCCAAGGCTTTGGTGCCGGTGGGTCCGGAGGGTGCGGAGGAGAGCATCACGGT
>NZ_JBVKAT010000026.1:0-108994 GCF_055598485.1 Streptomyces sp. NPDC107521 | reverse complement strand
ACGGCCCCTACGGCCCCTACGGCCCCTACGGCCCCTACGGCCCCTACGGCCCCTACGGCCCCTACGGCCCCTACGGCCCCTACGGCCCCTACGGCGTTCGAGGGGGCGTCGGCCCGTACGGGTGCCCGGGCCGCGGACGCCGGAGAGCCCACCGCGTCCCAGGACGCCGAGACGCCCGCAGGACCTGCGGGTCCCGCGGTGCCCGGAACGCCCGGGGCCGACGGCGGATCCGGGACCACCGAGGGACCCGTTCCCGCCGACCCCGCCGCTCCTGCCGTCCCTGCCGTCCCCGGGCCCTCGCGGCCGATCCCCTCCCCGGCCCCGGTCCGCCCGGCCCCGGTTCCCCCGGCGCCGTCCCCGGTCCCGCCCGTGCCGTCCGCACCGGCGCCCGGCGCGGCCCCGGCCGCGGTCACCGCCGGGATCGCCGCCGGACTGGCCCCCGGCTTCGACTACGAGGACGAGGCCGGGCCCACCCCGACCCCCGCCCGCGGCTTCGACGCCGTGGCGGAGGCCGTGCTGGGTGACGAGCCGATCACCGCGCCCGGCGACAGCACCACCCCCGCCCTGCTGGCGGAGCCGACCGCGCGCATCAACGAGGCCGTGCGGGCGGGGCGCACCCAGGAGGCGGCGCTGCTGGCGGAGCAGGCGGTGGACCGGGCGTCGGGCACGCTGGGCCCCGAACACCCGGAGGTGCTGCGGCTGCGCGAGCTCACCGCGTACATCGCCTATCTCTCGGGCGACCCGGACCGGGCCTTCCTGCTCTCGTTGGACCTGGCCCGGGTCCACCGCCGCCGGGGCGACGCGGAGGCCGCCTACGGCAACGTCCAGAGCGCGGCCACCTCCTGGCGGGGGGTGCGCGCACCGGACCGGGGGCTGGAGCTTGGGGGCGAGCTGATCGGGCTGTGGGACGAACTCGTCGCCGAGGGGGGCCCGGCCGCCGGGGACACCGAGCGGCTGGACTCCGTACGTGTCCGCATGGACCGCCTGGCGGAGCGCGCCCGGGTGGGGACCGGCTGACCGGGCCCGGTGCTCACGGGGCCGGCACCGTTCCCGGTGCCGGCCCCGGCCTCCGGTGCCGTCAGGCGGAGAGCTTCCACAGCGCGTAGGCGATGGCGTCGCTGTGGCGGTTCAGCGCCGTGTCGTCGATGTTGGCGAGGGTGTCGCAGGAGGCGTGGTAGCAGCGGTCGAAGGCCAGGCCCGCGGTGCCGCCCCACTTGGCCGCCTGCGCCGCCGTCTTGCGGTAGTCCGCGCCGCTGAAGAGGCCGCCGACGGGGATGCCGACGTTCTTGAAGGGGGCGTGGTCGGAGCGGCCGTCGCCCTGGGTCTCGATCTCGGTCGGGACGCCGATGCCGCTGAAGTACTCCTTGAACGCGCTCTCGATCGTGGGGTCGTCGTCGTAGACGAAGTAGCCGGGGTTGGGCGAGCCGATCATGTCGAAGTTCAGATAGCCGCTGATCTTCGCGCGGTTGGCGCCGAGGCCGTTGACGTAGGCGCGGGAGCCGAGCATCCCCAGCTCCTCCGCGCCCCACCAGGCGAAGCGCAGGTGCTTGGTGGGCCGGTAGTTGGCGCGGGCCACGGCGAGCGCGGTCTCCAGGACGGCGGCGGAGCCGGAACCGTTGTCGTTGATGCCGGGCCCGTAGGCGACGCCGTCCAGATGTGAGCCGAGCATGACAACCTTGTTCGTGTCGCCGCCCGGCCAGTCCGCGACGAGGTTGTACCCGATCGCCCCGGAGGCGCTGAACTGCTGGACGGTGGTGGTGAATCCGGCGGCGTCCAGCTTGGACTTCACGTAGGAGAGCGACGCCTGGTAGCCGGGGCGGCCGTGCGCACGGTTGCCGCCGTTGGCGGAGGCTATGGACTGGAACTGCGAGAGGTGGGCCTTGACGTTGGCCACGGGTATGTCCGGCGCGGCGGCGGACGGGGCCGCGGGGGTGGGCGCGGGCGCGGCTCCGGCCAGGGAACCGCCGGCGATCAGGGTGACGACCGCGACGGCACTGGCCGTCAGGGTGCGTCCGGACACGGAGAGCTTCATGTGGGGGGCTCCGGATTCCGGGGAGTCCCGGGGTGGGGGGACTCCGGTGAATGGGGTGCCTGGATGGTGAAGCCGGGGCTGACGGCACGTCAAGGCCGTCAATCGGCCACCGGGCCGGGCGGCATGGAGCGGCCACCGCCCCCGGACGACGCCTCCGGCCGACCCCCGCCCGGGACACCTGCGGCCTCCCGCAGGGCCCCACCGGGAACGATCCGAGGCCATCCGCCGAGCCCCGCCCGGATCGCCCCGAGGCCCGCCACCGCCCACCCGCCGGGGTTGCCCTGAGGTCTGCCACCGTGCACTCGCCGGGGTTGCCCCGAGGTCTGCCACCGCGCACTCGCCGGGGTCGCTCTGAGGTCTGCCACCGCGCACCCGCCGGGACACCTGCGGCCTTCCGCCGGGCCCCGGCCAGGGACTGGGCCCGGGTTCCCCACAGGTCCCCGTTCCGGCCCCGGACGACCCGTCCCGTGCCCCTTCCCGGACCTTCGGGCGGCCCCGCCCAGGCCCCGTCCGGACCCAGGGGCGGCCCCTCACCCAGGGGCCCTCACGACCCCTCGGGCGGCCCCGTCCGCGAACGCTTCGGGACCTTCGGGCGACCCCGCCCGCTGAACCCTCCCGGACCTCCGGGCGGCCACGCCCGGGGCCCCGTCCGGACCCTGGGGTGGCCCCTGGCCCAGGGGCCCTCACGACCCCTCGGGCGGCCCCGTCCGGGGCCCCGTCCGGACCCCCGTGCGGCCCGTCCTTCCCAGCCTCCTCCCGAACCCCGGGCGGTCCGGCCCCCGGACTCCGGGCGGCCCCGCCCCGAACCCCGGAGGCCTCGCGCGCCCGCCCCCGGGATGGCCCCCCGGGATGGCCCCCCGGGGTGGCTCCGCCCCCGGTCTTGGCCCGGCGCACCGCGCGCCCCGGGCCCGCGCTCCGCCCCGCCGTCGACCGCACGGGGCGCTTCCGGCCGTCCGGGGGCCGACCACCCGGTCACCGCGTGGCCGGAAGGCGCTAGTCTGCGGGGCGGCGGCGACGAGGGGCGGTGGGTCCGACGGGGGCCTGCCGGTCGTGCGCCGGGCACATCAGAGCCGTGTGTATGGGGGCACCGTGAGCAACGAGATCCACTTCAGCAACAACCACAGAGACCTGTGCGTCGAGCACGGCACCGGCGCGGGGTTCCAGTTCGAGTTCTCCTGCGGCCGCTGCTACGACACCTGGCGCTCGCCCTTCGAGCCGTTCCGCGCCGGACAGGTCGCGGGCTGGGTCTCCAAGGGCGTGGGCGCCGCCTGGTCGATGTTCGGCAACGGCGCCACGCGTGGCGTGTCCGCCGCCGCCGACGGGGTCGCGGGGGCGAGTTTCGGCAACCAGAAGGACGCCGCGTTCTCCCGGGCCATCGAGAACGCCGAGGGCCACTTCAACCGCTGCCCGCGCTGCACCGGCTATGTCTGCGGGCGCTGCTGGAACGCGGGCCAGGGCCTCTGCCTCACCTGCTCGCCCGATACCGCCGCCGAGGCCCAGGCGGCGCAGCAGCGCGGTCTGAACGACATGGTCACCCAGCGGGCCTACGACGCCGGCCAGCGCGACGGCGCCACCTACGACGCCTCCGCGCGGCGCCAGCTCGTCTGCCCCCAGTGCCAGACGGAGACCAGGGGCGGCGCCTTCTGCCACGGCTGCGGCCACCGCCTCGCCCAGAGCACCGCCTGCGGCTCCTGCAACGGCGACCTGCCCGCCGGCGCGGCCTTCTGCCCCACCTGCGGCACCCGCGCCTGACCACCCAGGGGGGCGGTGTGCTCCCGGCCCCGCCCCCGGGGCGGGGACCGGACCACCGCCCCACCGCGCGGGTCTCGGGCGGAGGGCGAAAGTCGCCGCCGGGGATCTGCTGACAGCGCCCGGGCCATTCGGGTCCTCCCGCCCTGCCGCGTCATGGACGCGCTCCGCCGCTCGCGGGGCGAGGGACGGGACCACCGCTACGCGGGAATCAGCTCGGGCCGTACGACGGTACGCGCCTGCTCGTGCAGCGCTTGAGCGTCGTGATTCGCGGCGTGAGGGCGGATCAGCCGGAACATCCCAGTCATACGCTTGTCAATGCGGCCGGAGTCGACCAGCGGGTAGTCGTCCAGTGCGAGCCCCCATGTGTGGCACGCGGCCTCCAAGTGTCCGACGGCGAGTTGCCGTTCGGCGAGAATGGCACGTTCAGCGGGTTCTGTCGGCCGTCCGCCGCGCACCGGCCGCGCGGCCCTGACGGCCCACTGTGCGGCTCGGCCCGTCCCGGACGGCCGGGAATCGGTCCGTCCCGCACACGGGGTTCCGTTTCGCCCCGGGAGTGGGGCGGGTGCCCCCGCCCCGTCCGTGTGCCCATCCGTGGTGCCGGGAGGGGGCCCACGGATGGACACCACGCACGAGGCGCCTGAAGCCGGAGCACCGCGGCCCGGGTGCCCGAGACGGTCACCGAGGACTGGAAGGGCCGGGTCCTCATCTCTGGGGGCCGATCCCGGGCAGCTGCGGCTGGGTCTTCTCCGCTCTTCCGGGAACGGGGCCGAGCACGAGCGGGCGGCGGCCCGCCCCGGGCTTGGCCGACGTTCGCCCGTCCCGTGCCCGCCCCGGCGAGGGTCTCAGTGGAGGCAGAAGTCGTTGCCCTCGGGGTCTTGCATGTGGGCCCACTCCCCGCCCTGTTCCGCCACCCTGCGCAGCACGCTCGCGCCCAGGGACTCCAGGCGGGCGATCTCCTCCTCCCGGCGGCCCCGCTCGCTGTGGAGGTCCAGGTGGAGGCGGTTCTTGCCGGACTTCGGCTCCGGCACGCGCTGGAACAGCAGCCGCCGTCCCAGACCGGTGCCCGTCCCCTCCTGCCAGGGGTCGTCGGGGTGCCGTACGGCGGCCAGGTCCCGCCATGCGCGGCGGCCCCGGATCTCGACGGTGGCCTCCTGGGGGACGGCTCCGGCGCCGAGCAGCCCCTCGATGAGCCCGCTGTGGTCCTCCGTCGTGTAGTGGAGCGCGGCGGCCCAGAAGCCGGCCTGCGCGTGCGGGTCGGCGGCATCGATGACGATCTTGTAGTGCAGGGGAGCCGGTGCGGCGGCGGGGTTCTCGTTCATGGCACCAGTCATAGGGGGTGCCTGAGGGGTCGCGCCAGGGACATCCCGGAGACGCGCCCCGGCGGCCCGCTCCCGGCTCGCCCGGTCCCTCCTGGGCCTCCTGGCCTCCCAGTCCCTCCTGGGTCTCCCCGGGCCCTTCCCGGCTCTCCCGGCTCTCCTAGGTCTCCGAAGCCCCGCCCGGGCCCGCCGACGCACCGCCCGAGGCCGCCGCAGCCCCGCCCGGAGCCGCCGACGCCGTGCCCGGGGTCATGGGCGTGCCCGGAGCCGCCGCCGGGGCCGTGCCCGGGGCCGTGGTACCCGCCGCCGGCACTCCGCAGGCCACGACGTCCCCCTCCCGCGCCGCGAGCCCGCCCGGCGCCGGTTCCGCCGCCCCGGCCGCCGCCGCCCGTGCCCTGAGCGCGCGGGCGCTGCGGCGGGCGGTGCGCAGGGCGTCCCAGGTGAGCAGGGCGAGGGCCAGCCAGACCAGGGCGAACCCGGCCCAGCGCTCGGGCGGCATGGCCTCGCCGAAGTAGACGATGCCGAGCAGGAACTGGAAGACCGGCGCCAGGTACTGGAGCAGCCCCAGCGTGGACAGCGGCACCCGGATCGCCGCCGCCCCGAAGCAGACCAGCGGGATCGCGGTGATCACGCCGGTCGCGGCGAGCAGGGCCGCGTGGCCGGGGCCCTCGGTGGCGAAGGTGGAGTCGCCGCGCGCCCCCAGCCACACGATGAAGCCCAGCGCGGGCAGGAACTGGATCGCGGTCTCGGCGGCCAGCGACTCGACCCCGCCCAGGTTGACCTTCTTCTTCACCAGGCCGTACGTGGCGAACGAGAAGGCGAGGCAGAGGGAGATCCACGGCGGCCGGCCGTAGCCGACGGTGAGCACCACCACGGCGGCGCAGCCGGTGCCGACGGCCGCCCACTGCGCGGGCCGGAGCCGCTCCTTGAGCAGCAGGACGCCGATCGCGATGGTCACCAGGGGGTTGATGAAGTAGCCGAGCGACGCCTCGACGACATGGCCGCTGTTCACGGACCAGATGTAGAGGCCCCAGTTGACCGTGATCACCGCCGCGGCCACCGTGATCAGGGCGAGCCGGCGCGGCTGGCGCAGCAGCTCCCCGATCCAGGCCCAGCGCCGGACGAACAGCAGGACGGCGCCGACGACGGCGAGCGACCACACCATGCGGTGGGCGAGGATCTCCCCGGCCCCGGCGGGCTTCATCAGCGGCCAGAACAGGGGGACGATCCCCCACATCCCGTAGGCGGCGAAGCCGTTCAGCAGGCCTATTCGCTGTTCGTTCCCCGACATCCGCGCCATGGGGCACCTCCCTCGCATGTCCGTGCGCCATGACGGTAACGCCGCGCGCCGCCGCGCGTCATACCCGTACCGCGATACGGTCATGACAGCCCCGGTCCGCGGACTCCGGGTGCCCGCCCGGCGCCCCTCGGTCATCCCCCCCAGGACACGGACGGACGCGTGCGGCCCCGGGGCCCCCGGCCCGAGCACCGGCACCAGGACCCGGCGGCCCCGGGACTCCCCGGGCCACGGCCCCCGGCCTCCCGGGCCCCTGCCCTCTCCCGGCCTCCCGGGCCCCTCCCGGCCTCCGGCCCCCCGGCAAGCGGTGGGTGCCGGGGAAACGCCGACGGGACCCGGGCGGCGTCCGCCGGGGTCCCGTCGCACGGGGCGGGCCGGACTCAGCCGACGACCGTCCAGGTGTCGCCGCCCGCGAGCAGCGCGCCGAGGTCGCCCTCGCCGTCCCGCCGCACCGCGGTGTCGAGCTGATCGGCCATGAGGGTGTCGTAGACCGGCCGCTCGACGGAGCGGAAGACCCCGATCGGGGTGTGGTGCAGGGTGTCGGGGTCGGCGAGGCGGGAGAGCGCGAAGGCCGTGGTCGGGGAGGCCGCGGCGGCGTCGTGGACCAGGAGGCCGGCCTCGTTGTCCGCGGTGACCTCGACGACCTCCAGGTCGCCGGTGCGCGGGTCGCGGACGACGCCCTTGGTGCCGTCGGTGCCGAAGCGGATCGGCTGCCCGTGCTCCAGGCGGATCACCGCCTCCTCGGCGCGCTGCTTGTCCTTGATGGCGTCGAAGGCGCCGTCGTTGAAGATGTTGCAGTTCTGGTAGATCTCGACGAGCGCCGTGCCCGGGTGGTCGGCGGCCTGGCGCAGGACCTCGGTGAGGTGCTTGCGGTCGGAGTCGACGGTGCGGGCGACGAAGGACGCCTCGGCGCCCAGGGCCAGGGAGACCGGGTTGAAGGGCGCGTCCAGGGAGCCCATCGGCGTGGACTTGGTGATCTTGCCGACCTCGGAGGTGGGCGAGTACTGGCCCTTGGTCAGCCCGTAGATCCGGTTGTTGAAGAGCAGGATCTTGAGGTTGACGTTGCGCCGCAGGGCGTGGATGAGGTGGTTGCCGCCGATGGAGAGGGCGTCGCCGTCACCGGTGACGACCCAGACCGACAGGTCCCGCCGGGAGGTGGCGAGCCCGGTGGCGATGGCGGGGGCGCGGCCGTGGATGGAGTGCATCCCGTAGGTGTTCAGGTAGTACGGGAAGCGGGAGGAGCAGCCGATGCCCGAGACGAAGACGATGTTCTCCTTCGCCAGCCCGAGCTGGGGCATGAACCCCTGGACGGCGGCGAGGATCGCGTAGTCGCCGCAGCCGGGGCACCAGCGGACCTCCTGGTCCGACTTGAAGTCCTTCATGGACTGCCGGCCCTGGGCCTTGGGGACGAGCTGGAGCAGGGTCGCGGGATCAGTCATCGATGGCCTCCTTCAGCGCCGAGGCGAGCTGCTCCGCCTTGAACGGCATGCCGTTGACCTGGTTGTACGAGTGGGCGTCGACCAGGTACTTCGCCCGGACGAGGGTGGCGAGCTGCCCCAGGTTCATCTCGGGGATCACGACCTTGTCGTACGAGGCCAGGACGGTGCCGAGGTTCGCGGGGAACGGGTTGAGGTGGCGCAGGTGGGCCTGCGCGATGGGCTCCCCGGCGGCGCGCAGCCGCCGTACCGCGGCGGTGATGGGCCCGTAGGTGGAACCCCAGCCCAGGACCAGGGTGCGGGCGCCGTCCGGGTCGTCGACCTCCAGGTCGGGCACGGTGATGCCGTCGATCTTGGCCTGCCGGGTGCGGACCATGAAGTCGTGGTTGGCCGGGTCGTAGGAGATGTTGCCGGTGCCGTCCTGCTTCTCGATGCCGCCGATGCGGTGTTCGAGGCCGGGGGTGCCGGGGACGGCCCAGGGGCGGGCCAGCGTCCCGGGGTCGCGCTTGTACGGCCAGAAGACCTCGGTGCCGTCCTCGGTGGTGTGGTTCGGGCCCTGGGCGAACTCGACCGACAGGTCGGGCAGTTCGGCCGGCTCCGGGACGCGCCACGGCTCGGAACCGTTGGCCAGGTAGCCGTCGGAGAGGAGGAAGACCGGGGTGCGGTACTCCAGGGCGATCCGGGCCGCCTCCAGGGCCGCGTCGAAGCAGTCCGCCGGGGTGCGCGGGGCGACCACGGGGACCGGTGCCTCGCCGTTGCGGCCGTACATCGCCTGGAGCAGGTCGGCCTGCTCGGTCTTGGTGGGCAGGCCGGTGGACGGCCCGCCGCGCTGGATGTCGACGATCAGCAGCGGCAGCTCCAGCGAGACCGCCAGGCCGATCGTCTCGCTCTTGAGCGCGACGCCGGGGCCGGAGGTGGTGGTCACCGCCAGCGAGCCGCCGAAGGCCGCGCCCAGCGCCGCCCCGATGCCCGCGATCTCGTCCTCGGCCTGGAAGGTGCGCACGCCGAAGTTCTTGTGGCGGCTCAGCTCGTGCAGGATGTCCGAGGCCGGGGTGATCGGGTACGAGCCCAGGTACAGCGGCAGCCGGGACTGCCGGCCCGCGGCGATCAGCCCGTAGGCCAGCGCCAGGTTCCCGGAGATGTTGCGGTACACGCCCGGCGGGAACGCCTTGGCGGCCGGGGCCACCTCGTAGGAGACCGCGAAGTCCTCGGTGGTCTCGCCGAAGTTCCAGCCCGCCCGGTAGGCCGCGATGTTCGCGGCGGCGATCTCGGGCTTCTTGGCGAACTTCGACCGCAGGAACTTCTCGGTGCCCTCGGTGGGCCGGTGGTACATCCAGCTCAGCAGGCCCAGCGCGAACATGTTCTTGCTGCGCTCGGCCTCCTTGCGGGTGAGGTCGAACTCCTTGAGGGCCTCCACCGTCAGGGTGGTCAGCGGCACCGGGTGCAGGCTGTAGCCGTCGAGGGAGCCGTCCTCCAGGGGCGAGGCCGCGTAGCCGACCTTCTGCATCGCCCGCTTGGTGAACTCGTCCGTGTTGACGATGATCTCCGCGCCGCGCGGCAGGTCCGCGATGTTGGCCTTCAGCGCCGCCGGGTTCATCGCGACCAGGACGTTCGGCGCGTCACCGGGGGTCAGGATGTCGTGGTCGGCGAAGTGGAGCTGGAACGAGGAGACACCGGGCAGGGTCCCTGCGGGGGCCCGGATCTCGGCGGGGAAGTTCGGCAGCGTCGACAGATCGTTGCCGAACGACGCGGTCTCCGAGGTGAAGCGGTCACCGGTGAGCTGCATGCCGTCACCGGAGTCCCCCGCGAACCTGATGATCACCCGGTCCAGGCGGCGGACGTCCTTCGTCCCCGCCGGTTGGCGCTGCTCTCCCACGACGGTTCCGTCGGCGTGCTCCGCTGGGCTGCTGCTGACCTGGCTGGTCACTGAACTGGACCTCCTTCGAGGCGGCTGTCCGAGGACTGGTCTCCCGTGACCATCCCGGAGCAACACTACGTCCGCACCGGCCGACTTCCGGGGGACATCCGGATGTTGGTCACGGTGCGCGGGCGGCCCGGCACCGGGTCGGCGCCGGGTCCGTCACGGTTTCTCGTTCGATCGGGTGTTCTGGGCCGAGACTCCCGTATCGGGGCCCTCCCGAGGGCGCCCACGGGGGCGCGCGCGACGCCCCGGGGTCAGGAGTTGAGGTAGGTCAGGACGGCCAGCACCCGCCGGTGGTCGCCTTCGCTGGGGGACAGTCCCAGCTTGAGGAAGATGTTGCTGACGTGCTTCTCGACCGCCCCGTCGCTGACCACGAGCCGGCGGGCGACGGCGGAGTTGGTCCGGCCCTCGGCCATCAGCCCCAGCACCTCCCGCTCGCGCGGGGTCAGCCCGGCCAGCACGTCCTGCTTGCGGCTGCGGCCGAGGAGCTGTGCCACGACCTCGGGGTCGAGCGCCGTGCCGCCCCGGGCCACCCGGACCACCGCGTCCACGAACTCGCGGACGTCGGCCACCCGGTCCTTGAGCAGGTAGCCGACCCCGCGGCTGGAGCCCGCCAGCAGTTCGGTGGCGTACCGCTCCTCCACGTACTGGGAGAGCACCAGCACCCCGAGCCCGGGGTGGGTCCTGCGCAGCTGCACGGCCGCCCGCACGCCCTCGTCGGTGTGCGTCGGCGGCATCCGCACGTCCGCCACCACCACGTCCGGCAGCCCGTCCCCGGCGTGCAGCTCCGCGATGGTCCTGATCAGGGCCTCGCCGTCGCCGACCCCGGCGACCACGTCGTGTCCCCGGTCGGTCAGCAACCGGGTCAGCCCCTCCCTGAGGAGCACCGAATCCTCGGCGATGACCACGCGCACCCTGTCCTCCACGTTCCCCGTCCCCCCATGTGCCGTTCCGTGCCCGCGGACCGCCCGGCGCGGCCGGTTCCGCGTCCGCGCACGGTCCGTGCGACAGGTACAGCATCCCAGCATCGGCGACGGGGTGTGGCGGGGGCGACGGGGCGTGCCGGGGGCACGACGGGGAGCGACGGGGAGCGACGGGCGTGAGTTGCGGGACCGGACGGGGCGTCCGCGAGCGGGCCGGGGCCCGGCACCCGGGCGGGCCCGGGAAGCCGCCCCGGGGCCGCCGGGTCCGGGCACCCACCGGTCCGGGCACCCACCGGTCCGGGCACCCACCGGTCCGGGGAACCGGAGGGCTCCGCGGAACCGGCGGCTCCGGAACACGGCAGCCCCGGGAACCCACGGGGTCCCGGGGCGGCGGGCCGGTCCCGGCAGGGCGGCGGCCCCGCCGTGCCCCTCGGGCGCGCTCGCCCCGGGCGGTCCGGACCGCCGTGCGGCGCCGACGCGGCCCAGCGGCGTGCCGCCCCGGTCGGGGCCCGCGGCACCGGGCCCGGGCCCGGACGCCCGGCCCCGCGGCTCAGTGGGTGGTGAGCGCGTCGCGCCAGGGCAGCTCGGCCGTCACCCGCGTCGGGCCCCCGGCGGGGGAGTCCACCACGAGGATGCCGTCCACCGCGCCGAGCCGCTCCGCCAGCCCGGTCAGCCCCGAACCGCCGGACGGGTCCGCCCCGCCCACGCCGTCGTCCGTGACCTGGAGCATCAGCCGGTCCCCGGCGCGCCACACCTCGACCGCCGCCGAGCGGGCCCGCGCGTGCTTGCCGACGTTCTGGAGCAGCTCCGAGACGGTGAAGTAGGCGATGCCCTCGATGGCCGAGGCGGGGCGCTCCGCCAGGTCCACCTCGACCCGCACCGGCACCGGGCAGCGCGAGGCGACGGAGGACAGCGCGGCGTCCAGGCCCCGGTCGGTCAGCACCGCCGGGTGGATGCCCCGGGCCAGGTCCCGCAGCTCCTGGAGCGCGGTCTTCACCTCGCCGTGCGCCTCGTCCACCATGCGCGCCGCCGCCTCCGGGTCCTCCCTCAGCTTCTCCTTCGCCAGCCCCAGGTCCATGGCCAGGGTGACCAGACGGGCCTGGGCGCCGTCGTGCAGGTCGCGCTCGATGCGGCGCAGGTCGGCCGCGGCCGTGTCGACCACCACGCCCCGGTCCGACTCCAGCTCCACCACCCGGGTCGCCAGCGGCGACGGCCCCAGCAGCCCGATGACCATCAGCCGGTCCACCGTCGTCAGGGCCCGCACGACCCACGGCGCGGCCAGCGTGACCAGCAGCCCGACCAGCGCCGTGACGGTGATCTCGAAGGGGTTGTCCAGGAAGACCGCGTGCGTCTCGTCGCCGTAGAGCTGGATGCCGCTCTGGCCCGCGTACGCCGGGAGCACCCAGAACCAGAGCGGGTACGTGAGCAGCGTGAGCGCGCAGCTCCACATCACCACCGCGACGGAGAAGGAGAACACCGCCCAGGGCATGTGCAGCAGCGCGTACAGCAGGCTCCGCCAGGAGGAGCCGCTCCTGAGGACGGCCCCCATCCAGGACATCGCCCCCCGCTTCGCCGGACGCAGCGGCTCCGGCTCGCCCACCCGCAGCCCGAGCAGCGCGCGGGCCCGAGCCCGCTCCATCGCGCCGAGGCCCCGGCATCCGGCGAGCGCGGCGGCGAGCACCGGCACGCCCAGGAACGTCACCAGCAGGCCCGCCCCCAGCGAGACCATGGTGACGGCGTAGGTGAACAGCAGGATGCCGATCGGCAGGCCCAGCAGTACATGGCCGAACTCCCGCCAGCTGCGCGCCTCGAACGGGGCCCGCAGCCCGGCGGGCAGCCGGTGCGTGCGGGGGTGCGGGCGGCCGGCGTCCCCGAGGAGGCCGGGGCCGCCGCCGAACCCGTGGTCCTGTCCGTACTCCGTGGCCATCGGTGCCGTCCCTCTCCTCGTCCTGGTCCTGTCGTCCCGCGCCGCCGCCCGGCCGTGTGCCGGGCCGGGACGCCCTCGGGCGCCGGCTGCGGTACGGCCGCCGTACCGCCGTTCCACGGCTGTGCCGTCGTACCCACCACCCTGTTCCACCGCGGGGCGGCGGGCCATGGAGCCCGTCGGCGTCTCGGGCCGGGGGTTTTCCCCACCCCCTGGGCCACGAGGGCCCGACCCGGGGGGCGGGGGGCGCCGCCGGGGGGTGCTTCCGGCCCCTGTTCCCGGTTGCCCGGTTGCCCGGTTGCCCGGATGCCCGGGCCCAGGGGCTCGTCCCCTGGACTCCCGTCCCGCGTCCCGCGCCGGGCTCCCGTCCCGCGTCCCGCGCCGGGCTCCCGTCCCGCGTCCCGCGCCGGGCTCCCGTCCCGCGCCCGCGCGTCGTGCCGGGTTCGGCACCACGGCCGCACCCCGTCCCGCGCCCTCGCACCCCGCCCCGCGCCCTCGCGCCCCGCCCCGCGCCCTCGCCCCGGGCCTCCGGTCTCGCGTCCGCCCCGCCGTCCGCTACCGCCCGCGCCGGGCCCGTCCGGCGGGGGCGCCGGCACCGCCCGCGTCGGTGCGGTCGCGCCAGGGCAGCTCGGCGGTGACGGTCGTGGGCCCGCCGGGCGGCGAGTCCACGGCGAACAGCCCGTCGACCGCGCCCAGCCGGTCCGCCAGGCCCCGCATGCCCGAACCGGCGTCCAGCCGCGCGCCCCCGCGCCCGTCGTCCACGACCTGGAGCATCAGCCGGTCCGCCGACCGCCAGACCTCCACCGACGCGGTCCGCGCCCCGCTGTGCTTGCTGACGTTCTGGAGCAGCTCCGAGACGGTGAAGTAGGCGATGCCCTCGATGGCCGCCGCCGGGCGCTCCGTCACGTCGACCGTCACCCGCACCGGCACCGTGCAGCGGGAGGCGACGGAGGACAGGGCCGCGTCCAGGCCCCGGTCGGTCAGCACCGCCGGGTGGATGCCCCGGGCCAGGTCGCGCAGCTCCTGGAGGGCCAGCTTCACCTCGCCGTGCGCCTCGTCGACCATCGCCGCCGCCGCGTCCGGGTCCTCCAGCAGCTTCTCCTTGGCCAGGCCCAGCCCCATCGCCAGGTTGACCAGGCGGGCCTGGGCGCCGTCGTGCAGGTCGCGTTCGATCCGGCGCAGGTCGGCCGCGGCCGTGTCGACCACCACGCCCCGGTCCGACTCCAGCTCCGCGATGCGCCGCTCCAGCTCGTCGGAGGGCGACAGCAGCGCCCGCACCATCGCCCGGTCCGCGTTGGCCAGGGCGCGGGCCAGGAAGGGCAGCACCGGCCACAGCACGAACAGCGAGGTCAGCGTGATGACGAAGGTGAGGATGCCCCAGGGGAGCCGGATCAGGTCGTACAGCATGGTGCGCCAGCCCACCGGGTCCTTCAGCGCCATCCACAGCCGGGGCAGGAAGCCGTCCGCGACGTGCGTCGGCAGCGGGCTCGGCTCCTCCACCCGCACCCCGAGCAGCGCGCGGGCGCGGGCCCGTTCCAGCTTGCCGATCCGGCGCGCGCCGAGCAGCCCGAGCGCCAGCAGGGGCAGCCCGACCACCGTGACCGTCAGTCCGATCCCGGTGACCAGCACCGTCACGACGTAGGTGAACCCGATCAGGGCCATCGGGAGGTTGGCCAGCAGATGCGCGATCTCCCGCCAGGTCGTTCCGTCGTAGGCGAAACGGGCGGGCGGCGGCCGGTCGTCGTCCGCCGGGCCGGCCCCGGCCGGCCGCGAGAGGTGTTCGGTCATACCGGCCAGCGTGCCGTGCGGGCCCGCGCGATGCCATGAGGGGGGCCGCCGGGGACGGGCGGGGGAAAACCCCACCCCGCGTCCCCGGGGCCGACGGGCTGCTTACCGTCCCTTTATCAGGGCCTAGACTCCCGTGCGTACGGAAATCGTCGGAGAGCGGCGCGCGGAACCGCCGCGCGGCGCCGCGGCAGGGAGCGAGGGGGCGGACGTGGCGGAGCCGATCACCGCCGGGGCGACGGTCGTCGTCGCGGCGGACCACTTCCGGTCCTACGCGGTCGTCGGCGTGCTCGCCGTCGTCGGCGTGCTCTTCGTCGCCGTGGCGTTCGGGGCGGGGCGGCTGCTGCGTCCCGTGGTCCCGACGCCCGAGAAGCTCATGACGTACGAGTGCGGGGTCGACCCGGTCGGCGAGGGCTGGGCGCACACCCAGGTCCGCTACTACGTCTACGCGTTCCTCTACGTCGTCTTCGCCGTCGACTCGATCTTCCTGTTCCCCTGGGCCACGGTCTTCGCCGCGCCCGGCTACGGTGCGACGACCCTCGTGGAGATGTTCGTCTTCCTCGGCTTTCTGACCGTGGGCCTGCTGTACGCCTACAAGAAGGGCGTCATGTCGTGGACGTGAACCCCGCCGCCCCCGGGCCGGTGCCGCTGCCGGAGCCGAAGCGGCTCGGCGCGCTCGCCCGGCTCGCCCCCGAACCCATGAAGGTCGTCCTCAACTGGGGGCGCCGGTACTCGCTCTGGGTCTTCAACTTCGGACTCGCCTGCTGCGCCATCGAGTTCATCGCCGCGTCGATGGCCCGCCACGACTTCATCCGGCTCGGTGTGATCCCCTTCGCGCCCGGCCCGCGCCAGGCCGACCTGATGGTGGTCTCGGGCACGGTCACCGACAAGATGGCCCCGGCCGTCAAGCGGCTCCACGAGCAGATGCCCGAGCCGAAGTACGTCATCTCCTTCGGCGCCTGCTCCAACTGCGGCGGCCCGTACTGGGATTCGTACTCCGTGACCAAGGGCGTCGACCAGATCATTCCCGTCGACGTCTACGTCCCCGGGTGCCCGCCGAGGCCCGAGGCGCTGCTCCAGGGCATCCTCAAGCTCCAGGAGAGGATCGCGCGGGAGTCGCTGGCGGAGCGGTACGGGGCGTCCGACCGGCCGTCGGCGGCGGCGCTGCGGAGCGGGCTGGTGCGGGGACCGGGTCGGGCGCCGGGCGCCGGTCCGGAGTCCGGCCCCGGCGCTGGCTCCGCGTCCGGTTCGGGTTCGGGGTCCGGTACGGGTCCGGGGACGGACACGGGGCCGGGTTCGGGTTCGGGTTCGGGAGAGACGGGATGAGCGCGGTCGGATGGCTGCCCGCCGGTGCCGAGGAACTGTTCGGCGCCGGGGCCGCGGCCGAGGAGTCGTACGACGTCCTGACCGTGGACGTCCCCCCGGAGTCCTGGATCACCGCCCTGGGGACGGCCCGGGACCGGCTGGGCTGCACCTACTTCGACTGGCTGAGCGCGGTCGACGAACCGGGCGCGGGCTTCCGCGTCGCGGCCCACGTCGCCGCCCTCGCCCCGGTGCGGCGGCTGCTGCTGCGCACCACGGTCCCGCACGGGGAGCCCGTCCTGCCGACCGCCGTCGCGGTGTACGCGGGCGCGGCCTGGCACGAGCGCGAGACCCACGAGATGTTCGGCGTCGTCTTCGAGGACCACCCCGGGCTGGACCACCTGCTGCTGCCGGAGGGCTTCGAGGGCCACCCCCTGCGCAAGGACTTCGTGCTCGCCGCCCGGGTCGCCAAGGCGTGGCCCGGTGCCAAGGAGCCCGGCGAGTCCGAGCACGGCGGGCCCCGGCGCCGCCAGATGCTGCCGCCGGGGGTGCCCGACCCGAACGAGTGGGGTCCCCTCAAGGGCCGGCTCCCCGCGGCTCCGGCCCGCCCGGCGCGGGCTGCGGGGCGCGCGGCGGGCGCGGGTGCCGGTCGTGCGGCGGACGCGGGAGCCGCCGGGACCGCGGGGGAGCGGCCGGTCCGGCGTGCCCGTACGGCCGCCGGGGGCTCCGCCGGCCAGACGGCACCGGTGACGTCCCCGGGCGGGGCGACCCCCTCGGCACCGGCAGTTCCCGCGGAGCCTTCGGCACCGGCACCGGCCCCGGGGGCCCCGGGCTCCCCGGACGCGACCCCGTCGGGGACCCCGGCACCGGCACCGCGCCGCTCCCGGTCCGCCTCGGAGGGCTCCGCGAGTCAGCGCCCCGCGCGGCGGTCCCGCAGCGCCGGCGAGGGCTCGGCCTCCCAACGCCCGGCCCCCGCCGGGCCCGCACCGACCGGGCCGGGTCCTGCCGAGCCCGCGTCCGCCGAGTCCGGCACCGCCGGGCCCGCGCAGACCGAGCCCGGCACCGCCGAGTCCACGCCCACCGAGCCCGGGTCCACCGGGCCCGCCGCCGGGTCGGCCCCCTCCGGGGCCCCGGCTCCCACGGAATCCGGCCCCGCTGGACACACCCCCGACTCGGGGGCCTCGGCCGCCGCGCCCGGCGCGTCCCGCAGCCCGGACGCCCCCTGGCACCACGCCCGCCCGGCCTTCGACGAACCCGTACGCGACGGGGACCGCGGGGCGGACACCGAGGGCGGCGGACGGCCCGTGCGGGAGCACGGCTCCTCGCCGACCGGCGGAACCGAGCGGGGCTCCTCGCAGGAGGGCACCCCCGGGGCGGACGGCACCCCCGAGCCGGAGGAGCCCTCCGGGCCGGAGGCGACCTCCGTGCCGGGAGGGACCACCTCGTCCGAGGCGACCTCCGTGCCGGAAGAGGGCACTTCATCCGCGGCGCCCTCCGGGCCGGAGGCAGCCCCCGGACCCCATGACACCGCCGTACCCGGCGCGGTCTCCGAGCGGGAGCCGGCCTCTGAGCCCGCGGTGGCGCCCACCGAGCCCGCGGCGGCGGCCTCTGAGCCCGCGGCGGCCCCCGGGCCGGAGGCGGCCCCCGCGACGCGGACCTCGCCCCCGTCCCGGCCGGAGCGCCCGGCCGGGGGGGAACCCGCGCCGCACGGTGACGAGGGGCCCGGCGCCCCTGACTCCGGCGCCCCCGAGCCCCCGGCGTCTCCCGAGGCTTCCGGCACCCCGGCGGCTCCGCAGGGCCCCGGAACCCCGGCGGCTCCGGAGGTCCCCGCCGCCCCGGACGACGGTGCCCCGGGCGCCCCCGAGCCGCCGTCCCCGGCCACACCCCCGTCCCCGTCCCCCGACGACCCCGACACCCCGCCCCCCGGTCCGCACCGTCCCGGCCGGCCGGACCGGCCGAACTCCCCAGGAGGCCCGCGGTGAACGACGTGCTCGACGTCACCCTGCGGCTCCTGGTCGTGTTCGTCGCCTTCCTCGTCCTCCCCCTCCTCGTCGGGCAGACGGAGCACAAGGTGATGGCGCACATGCAGGGCCGCCTCGGCCCGATGTACGCGGGCGGCTTCCACGGCTGGGCGCAACTCGTCGCGGACGGCGTGAAGTTCGCGCAGAAGGAGGACGTGGTCCCGGCCGACGCCGACCGCCGCGTCTTCCAGCTCGCCCCCGCCGTCGCCCTGCTGCCCTACCTGCTGGTGGTGCTGGTCATCCCGGTCGGCCCCGGTGAGGGGGCGGTCGGCCAGGCGGTCGACGCGGGCGTCTTCTTCGTCCTCGCCGTGATGGGCGTCGGCATCCTGGGCTCGCTCATGGCCGGCTGGGCCTCCGCCAACAAGTTCTCCCTGCTCGGCGGCCTGCGCACCGCCGCCCAGCTCCTCGCGTACGAGCTGCCGATGCTGCTCGCCGCCGCCTCCGTCGCCATGGCGGCGGGCACGGTCTCGCTCATCGGCATCCTGGACGCCTTCCAGTGGTGGTGGCTGCCCTGGCAGGCCGTGGGCGCGCTGGTCTTCTTCGTCGCCGGTCTCGCGGAGCTCCAGCGACCGCCGTTCGACATGCCGGTCGCCGACTCGGAGATCATCTTCGGCGCCTACACCGAGTACACCGGGCTGCGCTTCGCGCTGTTCCTGCTCGCCGAGTACGCGGGCATCGTCGTGCTGTGCGGGCTGACCACCGTCCTCTTCCTGGGCGGCTGGCACGGCCCCTGGGGCGCCGACGGGCTCGGCTGGGTGTGGACCCTGCTGAAGACCGCCCTGCTCGCCTTCGTCGTCATCTGGCTGCGCGTGACCTACCCGCGGCTGCGCGAGGACCAGCTCCAGAAGCTCTCCTGGACGGTCCTCGTCCCCCTCGCCCTCGCCCAGATCGCCCTCACCGGCATCGTCAAGGTGGTGATCCGGTAACCATGTCCCCCATCCCCGGCTCAGGGCTGGCCAAGGGCCTGGCCGTCACCCTGCGCACGATGACGCGGAAGACCGTCACCGAGCAGTACCCGGAGACCCAGCCGGACCTGCCGCCCCGCACCCGCGGGGTGATCGGGCTGTTCGAGGAGAACTGCACGGTCTGCATGCTCTGCGCCCGCGAGTGCCCCGACTGGTGCATCTACATCGACTCCCACAAGGAGACCGTCCCGGCCGCCGTCCCCGGCGGCCGCGAGCGCAGCCGGAACGTCCTCGACCGGTTCGCCATCGACTTCTCCCTGTGCATGTACTGCGGCATCTGCATCGAGGTCTGCCCCTTCGACGCGCTGTTCTGGTCCCCGGAGTTCGAGTACGCCGAGACCGACATCCGCGAGCTGACCCACGAGCGGGACAAGCTCCGCGAGTGGATGTGGACGGTCCCGGCCCCGCCCGCCCTGGACCCCGGCGCCGAGGAGCCCAAGGAACTCGCCGCCGCCCGCCGGACCGCCGAGAAACTGGCCGCCGCCCAGGACGGCCCCGGCCCCGGCACAAGTACCGGCACCGGCCCCGCCGCGGGCCCCGCGTCCGGACCGTCCGCCGGGCGCCCCGAGTCCCCGGAGGGAGAGTCGTGACCCTCGCCGCAGCGCACCCCGGCTTCCTGTCCCCGACCGGCGTCGAGATCGCCTTCGTCCTCGTCGGCCTGGTCACCTTCGGCGCCGCCGTGGTCACCGTCACCACCCGGCAACTGGTGCACGCCGCCCTGTGGCTGGTGGTGGCCCTCGGCGGGCTGGCGGTCGAGTACCTCCTGCTCACCGCCGAGTTCATCGCGTGGGTGCAGGTCCTGATCTACGTCGGGTCGGTCGTCGTCCTGATCCTGTTCGGCCTGATGCTCACCCGGGCGCCCATCGGCCGCTCCCCGGACGCCGACTCCGGCAACCGGTGGGCCGCCCTCGCCGTGGCGGTGGCCGCCGCGGCGGCGCTGGTCTGGGTCGTGACCGACGCCTTCCGGACCACCTGGATAGACCTGGACGGCCCCGCCGCCGGGTCCACCGCCGTGACCGGCGCCTTCCTCTTCCAGCACTGGGTGCTCCCCTTCGAGGCGCTCTCGGTCCTGCTCCTGTCCGCCCTGGTCGGCGCCATCGTCCTCTCCCGCCGGACCGCGGACTCGGTCTCGGACGCCGCCGCCACGGCCACGGCCACGGCCACCGGCCCCGCCGCCACCGGCACCCGCACCGGACCCGCGGCTTCCACGGCCGACGGCGCCGGCCCCGCGACCTCCGCCGACGGCCGCCGCCCCGGCGCCGACGGGGAGGGCGAGCGCTGATGCACCTCGCCTATCCCGCCGTCCTCTCCGCCCTCCTCTTCTGCACCGGCGTCTACGGCGTCCTCGCCCGCCGCAACGCGATCCTCGTCCTGATGTCCGTCGAGCTGATGCTCAACGCCGTCAACCTCAACCTCGTCGCCTTCGACGTCTGGCTCAGCCGCGCCGCCGAGGAGACCCTGCACTCCGGCCAGGCCCTGACCCTGTTCACCATCGCCATCGCCGCCGCCGAGATCGGCATCGGCCTGGCGATCGTGCTCGCCGTGCACCGCGCCCGCGGCACCGCCGACATCGACCGGCTCCGCGACACCGCCGAGGGCCACGGCCCCGACGACGGCGACGACGGGCCCGGCGACGGCGGCGGACCCGACGACCCCGAGGGCTCCGGACGGCCCGGCCCCGGCACCCCCGCGACCGGAACGGCCACCGAGAAGGCAGAGGCCAGCGCGTGACCACGACCACCCTCGCCGTACTCGTCCCCGTCCTGCCCTTCCTCGGCGCCCTGGCCGGGCTCCTGCTGGGCCGCACCGCCCCCGGCTTCGTCCGCCCGCTCGCCGTCCTGCCCACCCTCGCCTCGCTCGGGCTGGCCGCCGCGGTCGCCGCGCGCCAGGGCGGGGGACGGCCCGTCGACGCCGTCACCGAACTGACCCCGACCGGCTCCGTGCCGATCGAACTGGCCCTGCACATCGACGGCTTCGCCGCCCTCGTGGCCGTGCTCGTCGCCACCGTCGCCTGCTGCGTGCAGATCTACTCCACGGCCTATCTGCGCCACGACCCGCGCTACCCCTCGTACGCCGCCCTCGTCTCCCTGTTCACCGCCGCCATGTTCCTCGTCGTCTACTCCGGCGACCTGATGGTGCTGCTGGTCGGCTGGGAGATCATGGGCATCTGCTCCTACTTCCTGGTCGGCCACTACTGGGAGACCCGCGAGGCGCGCGCCGCCTCCCTCAAGGCCTTCCTGGTGACCAAGCTCGGCGACGTCCCCTTCCTGATCGGCCTGCTCGCCCTGGCCCACGAGACCGGCTCCTTCCGCATCACCCGGATCCTCGGCGCCGTCGCCTCCGGCTCGCTCGACCACCCGACCCTGATCGCCCTGCTGCTCCTGGCCGGCGTCGCGGGCAAGTCCGCCCAGTTCCCGCTGCACACCTGGCTGCCCGACGCGATGGCGGGCCCCACCCCCGTCTCCGCGCTGATCCACGCCGCGACGATGGTCGCCGCCGGTGTCTACTTCGTCGCCCGGCTCCTCCCGCTCTTCGAGGCGTCCCCGGCCGCGATGACCGTGCTCGCCGTCATGGCCGCCGTCACCATGGTCGGCTCGGCCCTGGCCGCGCTCGCCCAGGACGACATCAAACGCGTCCTCGCCTACTCGACCATCGGCCAGCTCGGCTACATGACCGGCGCCCTCGCCACCGGCGACCGCGGCGCCGCCGTCTTCCACCTCCTCACCCACGGCGCCTTCAAGGCGCTGCTGTTCCTCGCCGCCGGGGTGGTCATCCACGCCGCCGGCACCAACTCGCTGGCCGCCATGTCCCGCATGCGCGACCTGCGCGCCCGCGTGCCCGACGCCTACTGGACGATGACCGTGGCCCTGCTCGCCCTCGCCGCGATCCCGCCCTTCAGCGGCTTCTTCTCCAAGGAGTCCGTGCTGGTCGCCGCCGAGCACGCCGCCACCGGCCGCACCGCCCACGCGCCCGGCGCCGCGGGCTGGACCGTGCTGGTCGCCGCGCTGCTCGCCGCCGTCCTCACCGCCGCGTACGCGACCCGGCTGTGGCTGCTGGCCTTCCGCGGCCGGGGCACCGAGGCCCCGGACCACGGCCGTCAGCCGATGGCCATGAACGCCGTGCTCTGGGTGCTCGCCCTGCCCTCCCTCGCGCTCGGCGGGCTCGCCTTCCGGCGGCTGCCCGACTGGTTCGGCGGCGGGGACCTCACCCCCACCCTCACCACCTCCGTCCTCGGCACCGGCGTGGCCCTGATCGGCGGCCTCGTCACCTACGCCGCCTGGCGCCACACCACCGCCCTCGCCGCCCGGGTGCCCCTCGGCGCCGTCGCCGCCCACCCCGACGCGGACGCCGGAGAGGTCGAGGCCGAGGTCATCGCCAGCCACCGGGCCGCCTACGGCGACGTGGCCGGGGCCACCGACCCGGCCGACCCCGGACGGCTGCTGCTCGGCCCGCTGCACCGGCACGCGGCGGCCGGATTCCACCTCGACGCCCTCTACACGGCCCTCTTCGTCCGCCCGGTCCGGGCCGGCGCGGACCTCGTCCGGTTCCTGGACCGGGAGGTCGTCGACACCTATGTGCGCGGTGCGGGCACCCTGCCCCGCTGGCTGGGCGCCGCCGCCCGCCGCGCCCAGACCGGCAATGTGCAGACCTATGTGAGCGCGCTGCTCGCCGGCACCGTCGTCCTCGCGGTCGCCGCCGTCCTCGTCGCCACGGGAGCGTGAGCAGGCGTGATCGATATCAACGAGTCCGTGATGCGGGTCCTCCTGGCGGTCGTCGTCGCCGGGCCGCTGCTCGGCGCCGCCGCCGCCCTGCTGCCCGCGCCGCCGGGTCTGCGGGGGAGATCGCCCGAGCAGGCCGTCCTGCGCCACGGCGTCACCGTCACCGGCGCCGTCCTCGCCGCGGCCGTCGTCCTCGTGCTCGGCTTCGACCACGACCGGCCCTCGGACATGCAGGCCGTCACCGACGTCCCCTGGATCCCCGCCCTCGACGTGCGCCTGCACCTCGGTGTCGACGGCATCTCGCTCCCCCTCCTGCTCCTGACCGCGCTGCTGACCTTCCTCTGCGCGCTCTACTCGTACTTCCACATGCCGTCCGGCCCGAGCCCGAAGGCCTTCGTGGCACTGCTGCTCGTCCTGGAGTGCGGCACCCTCGCCAGCTTCGCCGTCCTCGACCTGATCCTGTTCTTCCTCGCCTTCGAGACGGTCCTCGTCCCGATGTACTTCCTCATCGCCCGCTGGGGCGGCGCGGACCGGGCCGCGGCGGCCTGGAAGTTCGTCCTCTACACGCTCCTCGGCTCGGTCGTCATGCTGCTCGGCCTGCTCCTCATCGGTCTGAGGGCTGGCACCTTCGACATGGTGGCACTGGCCACTGACAACGGCCGGTCACTGACCACGTCGGTGCAGGTCATCGCCGTACTCGCGGTGGGGATCGGGCTCGCGGTGAAGACCCCGATGTGGCCGCTGCACAGCTGGCTGCCCGACGCCCACACCGCCGCGCCGACCGTCGGCTCGGTGCTGCTGGCCGGCGTGATGCTGAAGATGGGCACGTACGGGTTCGTCCGCATCCTGCTGCCGGTCGCGCCGGAGGGCTTCCGCACCTTCGCGCCCTACCTGGCCGCCTTCGCCGTCGTCGGGATCATCTACGGCTCCCTGGCCTGCCTGGCCCTCGCCCGGCGGGGCGCCAGGGGCGACCTGAAGCGCCTCATCGCCTACTCCTCCGTCGGCCACATGGGCTTCGTCCTCCTGGGCATCGCCTCCATGACCCCGACGGGCGTCAACGGCGCCCTGTTCGCCAACATCGCCCACGGCCTCATCACCGGCCTGCTGTTCTTCGTCGTCGGCGCCCTCAAGGACCGCACCGGCACCACCGACCTCGACACCCTGGCCGACCGGACCGGGGCGGCCCTGTACGGCAGGGCGCCGCGCCTGGGCGGCATGTTCGCCTTCGCCGCGGTCGCCTCCCTCGGCCTGCCCGGACTGGCCGGGTTCTGGGGCGAGATGCTGGCCCTGTTCGGCGCCTTCGACCCGGCCCCGGGGCTCAGCCGCCCGGCCTTCCTCACCTTCATGGCGGTCGCCGCGACCGGCACCCTGCTCACCGCCGCCTACCTGCTGGTCGTGGTCCGCCGCGTCTGCATGGGCGCCGTGGACCGGGACGCCCCCGGCCTCCCCGACGTCCGCCGGTACGAGTTCGCCGCCTGGACCCCGCTCGTCGTCCTCACCGTCGTCGCCGGACTCTGGCCCCGGACCCTCCTCGGGCTGACCGACCCGGCCGTGCAGCAGCTCCTCGCAGGAGGCACCCGATGAGCGTCCAGGCCGCCCAGCCGCTGGCCCAGAGCCTCGTCCAGTCCGTGGACTGGCTCGCCGTCGCCCCGCCCACCCTGGCGGCGCTCGCCGGACTCGCCGTCCTCGTCGCCGACCTGTTCGTCCCGGACTCCCGCAAGGCCCTCCTCGGTCCGGCCGCCGTCGCCGGACTCGCCCTCGCCGCGCTCTCCCTGCTGCCCCTGGCGGGCGAGGACCGCTCCACGTTCTGCCTCACCGGCGACGCCTCCGCCTGCGCCTACACCGCGGACACCTTCACCCTCGCCGTCCAGCTCCTCGTCCTCGGCGGCGCCCTCCTCGCCGCCCTGCTCTCCCTCACCGCCCTCAAGGACGCCGACCGGGGGCTCCCGGAGGGCGAGTACTGGTTCCTGCTGCTCTCCTCCGCCGCCGGGGCCGCCCTGCTGCCCGCCGCCCGGGACCTCGCCACGCTGATCGTCGCCCTGGAGGTCGCCTCCCTGCCCGCCTTCGCCCTGGTGGGCCTGCGACGCGGCGACCGGCGCTCCTCCGAGGCGGCCCTGAAGTTCTTCCTCTCCTCGGTCACCGCCACCGCGGTCAGCCTCCTGGGCGTCAGCTTCCTGTACGCCACCACCGGCACGCTCCACCTCACCCGGCTGGCCGAGCGCGTCCAGCACGTCGACGGGCAGTTCGCCGTCCTCACCCAGACCGGCGTCGTCCTCACCCTGGTCGGCTTCGCCTTCAAGACCGCCGCGGTGCCGTTCCACTTCTGGGTCCCCGACACCTACGTCGGCGCCCCCCTGCCCGTCGCCGCCTACCTGTCGGTCGTCGGCAAGGCGGTCGGCTTCAGCGGCCTGATCCTGGTCACCGTCGTCGCCCTCCCGTCGTACGCCGACGCCTGGGGCCCGGCCCTCGCCGTGCTGGCGGCGCTCACCATGACCGTCGGCAACGTCGCCGCCCTGCGCCAGGCCACCACCCGCGCCTTCAGCGCGGTGCGCCTGCTGGCCTGGTCCTCCGTCGGCCAGGCGGGCTACCTCCTGGTGCCCATCGCCGCCGCCGGGTACTCCGACGACCCCGGGCGCGCCGTCGGCTCCACCGTCGCCTACGCGCTGATGTACGCCGCCGTGAACCTGGGCGCGTTCACCGTGGCCGCCCTGGTGGGCCGCGGACGGCCGCGCAACCGCGTCGCCGACTACCGGGGGCTGTACGCCGCCCACCCGCTCACCGCGCTGCTCATGGCGTTCTTCCTGCTCTGCCTGGCGGGGCTGCCGCCCGGTGTCATCGGCCTCTTCGCCAAGGTCACCGTGTTCTCCGCCGCCGTGGACGCGGGGCTCGGCTGGCTCGCCGCGGTGATGGCCGCCAACGTCGTCATCGCGCTGTTCTACTACCTCCAGTGGACCGCCCTGCTGTTCCGGGACCCCGCGCCCGGAGGGGCCGCCGGGAGCGCCGGGAACGCCACCACCGGTACGGGCTCCGGCGACGCCGGGGGCACTCCGGCCGGGGTGGGGACCGGGAGCGGGGCGGCCACCCCGCCCGGGACGGGGGCCGGGAACGCTGCGGGCGTGCGGGCCGCCGTCCTGCGCCTCCCCGCCCCGCTCGCGGCCGCGCTGGCCGTGACGGCGGTCGCCGCGGTGGTCCTCTCCGGCGCGCCCCAGCTCGTCCTGCGCTTCGCCGGGGGCGGCCTGTTCTAGGGCGTTCGTTTGGATCGGGCCGGATCGGGGAGCGGGTTCCGGCGCCGTGCGTCGCGAGGCGGAGGAGGGAGTCGGGGCGGAGCCCTGGCGACCGACGCCAACGCGGCGAGGTGCAGTACTAGGGCCCTCCAGCGCACCCCGTCCCGGGGGCCGCTCCGGGAGCGCCGGGAGCACCGAAGGGGGTTCCTGGGGCCGGGTGGGGGTTCCTGGAGGCGGTCCGTGCTCCTGGAGCTGGTCCGGGGGAGCGGTACCCGCGTGGGAGGGCGGCCGCGGGCCGGGGCCCGGGGGCGTGTCCGGCTCGGAGCCCTGGAGGGGGTGTTCGACCCGGTGTCCTGGGGCCGGGGTCCGGCCGGGCGACCTCGGGGCGGGGCCCGGCCCGGCGCCTGGGACGGGGCCGGCCTCGGTACCCCGGCGGGGCGTCCGTGCGCGCCAGGGACGTCCGTCGTGAAGCCCCCGGGACGCGACCACCGGGAAGCGGGCACCCGTGCGCGGGTGGTCCCGCGCGTCGAGGCCCGGCGGGGCCCCTCACCCGTACGGAGCACCCCGGCGCCGGGCCCGCCGGGGAACTGGCGGCCCCCGCCTGGCGTTGACCAGTTCGTAAGGGTCCACTGGACGTGACACACACGAGACCACGGCACCAGGGGCATCACGGGACAGGAAGCAACCACAGCGCGCGAGACCAGCAAGCGCAGGTTCCCCCGCTGCACGATTTGGAGGGCGCACCGTGCACCGCCGGCACAACGGGCTCAGGACCGCGGTCCTCCTCGGAGGCCTGTCCGCGCTCATCATCCTGATCGGCAGCTTCTTCGGCCGGGCGGGTCTCGTCGTCGCCGTACTCGTCGCCCTGGGCACCAACGCCTACGCGTACTGGAACAGCGACAAGCTCGCCCTGCGCGCGATGCGGGCCCGGCCGGTGAGCGAGTTCGAGGCCCCGGCGCTGTACCGCATGGTCCGCGAGCTGTCGACGCAGGCCCGCCAGCCCATGCCCCGGCTCTACATCTCGCCCACGGAGGCGCCGAACGCCTTCGCGACCGGCCGCAACCCGCGCAACGCGGCCGTGTGCTGCACCGAGGGCATCCTGCGCCTGCTGGACGAGCGGGAGCTGCGCGGTGTCATCGGCCACGAGCTGAGCCACGTCTACAACCGCGACATCCTGATCTCGTCGGTCGCGGGCGCCCTCGCCTCCGTGATCATGTTCCTGGTCAACTTCGCGTGGCTCATCCCGGTCGGACGCTCCAACGACGACGACGGGCCCGGTCTGCTGGGCATGCTGCTCATCATGATCCTCGGCCCGCTCGCCGCCGGCCTGATCCAGCTCGCCATCAGCCGCTCCCGGGAGTACGAGGCCGACGCGTCGGGCGCCCAGCTCACCGGCGACCCGCTCGCCCTGGCGGGCGCCCTGCGGAAGCTGGAGGCGGGCACCCGGCAGCTCCCGCTGCCCCCGGAGCCGCGGATCGAGACCGCGAGCCACATGATGATCGCGAACCCCTTCCGTCCGGGACAGGGATTGTCGAAAATGTTCTCGACCCACCCGCCCATGGCGGAGCGCATCGCCCGCCTGGAGAAGATGGCAGGCCACCAGTGAAGACCATCCTGAACATCATCTGGCTCGTCCTGAGCGGCTTCTGGCTCTTCCTCGGCTACCTGGCCGCGGGGCTGCTGCTCTGCATCACGATCATCGGCATCCCGTTCGGCATCGCGGCCTTCCGCATCGGCGTCTACGCCCTGTGGCCCTTCGGGTACACCACGGTCGAGCGCCGGGACGCGGGCGCGCCGTCCTGCGTCGGCAACGTGCTGTGGCTGGTCCTCGCCGGCTGGTGGCTGGCCCTCGGCCACATCGTCACCGGCTTCATGCTCTGCCTCACGATCATCGGCATCCCGCTGGGCATCGCCAACTTCAAGCTGATCCCGGTGTCGCTGCTGCCGCTGGGCCGCGAGATCGTGCGCACCGACCAGCCCTTCACCGCCGGTGGCCCCGGGCAGGGCACGGGCTGGTAGCGTCCGCCGCGCAACCACCGGACCCGCCCGGAACGTCCTCCTCCCCGAGAAGCGGGTGACGGAGGGCGCGCCCGTGTGGGAACAGGCAGAAAGGGCAGGGTCACGGCATGACCGTCATCGGCTGGATCATCCTCGGACTGTTGGCCGGAGCCATCGCCAAACTGCTGCTGCCGGGCCGCGACCCGGGCGGCCTGATCGGCACCACCCTCATCGGCATCGCGGGCGCCTTCATCGGCGGCTGGATCTCGTCGCGCTGGTTCGACCACCCGGTCAGCAAGAACTTCTACGACGGCACGACCTGGGCGGCGGCCATCGGCGGCTCGCTGGTCCTCCTGATCGGCTACCGCCTGCTCTTCGGCAACTCCCGCGACTGACCCGGGCGGCCGGGCTTCCACGGGCGCCCGGGAAGCGGGGGCGCGTACGCGGGAGGCCGCGGCACCGGCGCCCCACCCACGCAACGGAGAGGGCGGCACCGCACGGTGCCGCCCTCCGCCGTTTCCGACGCCCCGGCGCGCCCGGCCGTACCGGGGCGTCGGGGCCCTGCCGGGCCGCCGAGTCCCACCGGACCCCGCCCCGACGGGGGACGGGCGGGGCGGTGACCCCGACCCGGGGGACGGGGCGGGGACTCCTACCGCCCCGGCCGGGACCACGGGGTCCTACCGGTAGTTGACGAACTGCAGGGCGAAGTCGAAGTCCTTGCCCTTGAGCAGGGAGATGATGGCCTGGAGGTCGTCCCGGCTCTTGGAGCTGACCCGCAGCTCGTCACCCTGCACCTGCGCCTTGACGCCCTTGGGGCCCTCGTCGCGGATGATCTTCGCCACCTTCTTCGCGTTGTCCTGGGAGATGCCCTCCTCGATCGACGCGAAGATCTTGTACTCCTTGCCGGAGAGCTGCGGCTCACCGGCGTCCAGGGCCTTCAGCGAGATGCCGCGCTTGACCAGCTTGGACTGGAAGACGTCGAGGATGGCCTTCACCCGGTCCTCGGAGTTGGCCTCCATGAGGATCTTCTCCCCGGACCACGCGATCGAGGCGCCCACGTTCTTGAAGTCGTAGCGCTGGGAGATCTCCTTGGCGGCCTGGTTGAGGGCGTTGTCGACCTCCTGCCGCTCGACCTTCGAGACGATGTCGAAACTGGAGTCGGCCATGTCCTGTGGCTCCTTGTATCTGGTGCGTGTCGGGCCGCGTAACGCGTCCGTACCGGTATCCGTCGGCGGCCACCGGGCCCCACCGGGGCCCCGGCCGCATCCGGACAAGCCTAGCCACCCCCCCGCCCCCGGAGTGGCGATCAATCAGGTGGCGAAGCACCCCTCCGGATCGGGTATTGTTTACGTCGTTGCCACAGAGCGCCGCCGAAAAGCGGTTCGAAGGGCATCAACCCCCGGCGGTGTGCCCGAGCGGCCAAAGGGAGCAGACTGTAAATCTGCCGGCTCAGCCTTCCCAGGTTCGAATCCTGGCGCCGCCACACTGGGGCAAACCCCCTCTGAACAGCGAATCTCGCTGGTCGGAGGGGGTTTCTCGTTGTCGTACTCTGTTCGATTCCTCGCGGTCGTGGCGGGGGCGTGTCTCACCTCGTACCGCCCGAATCCCGTCTCTGATCAGTGCGTGTCCCCCAGGTGTCCCCCAGGGGTGAGCATGATCACCCCGGCTCGTTCCACTCCCGAAGGGCCGCCTGGATACGGCTGTTGGCGTGTTCCCGGGTCTGATCGAGCACCTTGGCGTACACCTTGTGCAGTACGGCGACGCTGTGCCCGGCCCGGCGGGCGCACTCCATAGCGTCCACCCCGGAACTGAGCCAGAAGGAGACGCCGGCGTGCCTCAGGTCGTAGGGGCGGCGGGCCAGCAGCGAGGCCGTTTCCGCCTCGCTCAGCACGTCCTTGCGGGCCCTGGCCCAGACCTCTCCGTAGCCGGTCTCCTGTAGCAGGCCGTCGCGGTTCGTCCGGAAGAGACGGCCGTCGGGTGCCGTGCCGTGCGTGGCGATGTGCTGCCGGAGCAGGCGGACGAAGTGCGGCGGGATCGGCACCGGTCGGGAGTCCTTCTTGGCGCGGGCCTTGAGGTGGCGCCTCTCGTGCGCCGTCCCGTCGTCGGTCCAGCTCCGCCCGGCCCGGACGACTCCTTCCCGCAGGGTAAGCATCCCCCACCCCGTCTCCGGGAGGTGGCACTGGCCTGCGCGCAGCCCGGCGGCCTCGGCGGGGCGCATGGCCGCGTAGTACAGGCAGCCGAAGAAGGCTTCCAGGTGCCGCCCGCGCGGCCCCTGCCCGCGGACCCCTGCCAGTAGTGCGCGGACCTGGCGGGGGTTGGCGACGCTCTCGGGGTCGACGGCCTCCACCGACTTGGGCGCGGTCCACTTCACGGCACTGATCGGGTTGACCGGCACGGCGAAGTACTTCTCCTCGACGGCGAGCCCGAGCACGTCGCTCAGGCAGGCGCGCTTGCGCTTTGCGGTCCGCGGCGCCGCTTCCTTGCCGTCGAGCCGCAAGGAGAGCGCGTCCAGAGCCAGACGCACGGTGGCGGGGTCCTCCAGAGTGGAAACTGGCAGCGAGTGCTTGGCGACCCAGGCGAGGGCGTGGGCCACGTCGTCCGGGGGCGTCTCGTTCCAGCGGTTCCGGTTGTAGGCCCATCCGTAGAGCGCGCGGCGCATGAGGGCGACGTCGGGCATCCCCGTCCGCGTCTTCACGAGTGCGGGGGTGATGGTCGCCAGTGCGTCGGCGTAGTTCTTCCGCGACTTGGCCGGCGCCAAAGCCCACTTGCGGTCGACGTACGTACGGCTGTGCTCGTACCACGTGATGGAGCCGAGTTTGGCGCGTAGTTCGGAGACCGGGAGGCCCGTCTCCTCGTCGAACTGGTCACCGCGCCGCACGGCCGCCATGAGTTCTGAACGGCGCCCTTCGGCCTGAGCCTTGAGTGTGTAGCTCTTGGAATGCTTGCGTACTCCGACCAGCCATTGGACGCGGTAGGGCTTGGGGCGTTCCTTGCGGATCTCGATGGAGTAGAGACGGACGTCGTAGGTCAATGCCATGTGAACTCCAGAGGGGCCCGCCGGAAGCGGGCCCCTCGTTTCTCGCAGTGGTGACGGTCAGGCAGCTTCTTCGAAGGATGCCCACCAGGCGTCGAGGTCGCTGCGGCGGCAGCGAAGCTGGCCGTTGGGGAGCTTGATGAGCTTGGGTGCCTTGCCGCGGGCGCGCATGCGGTAGAAGGCGGCTCGGCTCATCTCGATCTCTTCGAGGACTTCGCGGAGCTTGAGCTTCGGGTCTCGGGTCACGGCACTCCTTGGAACGGGTTGAGCGGCGGGGCGCTTCTGTCCGAGGTCGTGATTTCTGCGTCACTGCGTCGGCAGCGTCGTGTAGGGCTGCTGAGCTGGGGTTTTGTGGTGACGCGGGTGTTTGTGGGTGCGTCATTCGTGACGCGGGCGGTGTCACGGGCGTGACGCGGGTGACGGTGGGTGACGCGGCCGGAGCTGTCTTGTGTCACGTCTTCCGTGGCTGGTCAGGTGGTGTTTCGGGTGCGTGGGTGACGCGGGTGACGCAGCTTTCCCTTTCTTAGGAAAAAGGGGAGTGGTGGTTGTTGTGGGGTGGTGCGGGTCAGGGCTGGTTGGGGAGCCGCTCGCGGCGCGTCCATCGGGGGCGGCTGCGCCGAACAGCAAGAGGAGCACCCGGCTCCCGGGTGGGCGGGTGCTCCTCTTGCTTGTCCGCGGTGCCGTCGGGCTGCTCGGGCTGTGCCGGGGGTTAGTGCAGTGGGGGTTGTTGGTGGTCGGGGTGGGGGGTGTGGCGGTTGAGTTCGATGTAGCGGCCTTCGCGGGTGCGGCCCCAGTCGATGAGGACGCCGCGGGCGTTGAGGGTGGGCTGGAGGCGTTTGAGGCGGTCGGAGAGGACTTTCCCGGTGGTGGGCCACCCTTTGGGCACGGTGCGGCATTCGTCGCCGCTGTAGAGGGTGGTGAGGCGGTGGAGCCATTCCGTGGAGGTCATCCGGTCCGTTGTGCCGGGGTCGAGGGCGGCGGCGTGCCTGAGGACGGCCTGGGCGAGGAGGTCGCCCTCGATGACGTCGTCGTTGAGGTCGTCCAGACCGGCCCGGTAGGCGGGCAGGGTCCGGAACCCGGTCGCGGCGTCGACCTGTGCGCACAGGTGGGCGAAGTCCGCCATGCGCAGGTCGCTCGGGATGTCGGCCTGTGCTGCCCGCACCTTCACGGTCAGGTCCAGCAGGGACCCGAGGATGACGGGGAGTGCGGCTTCGAACTCCGTCCAGAGTTCGGCCTCGGTCCGGCGTACGCGGGGGCGTTCCAGGCGGAGGGTGAGGAGGCGTTCGGCGAGGTCGGGGCGGATGACGCCGACGTCGATGCCGGTGAGGAGGAGGGGGCGGCGGTAGCGGGAGCGGACGACGTCGCCGTCGCTGAACAGGGCGCGCTTGATGCTTTCGGCGCCGGTGACGATGCAGCACATGAGGTCGGAGAGGTCGGGGGCGAGGTGGGAGAGGTTGTCGAGGGCGGTGACCCATCCGGCGGCGACGGCGGTGATCAGGTTCTCTTCGTCCTTGGGGGCCCGGCGCAGGTCGCCGGTCATGCCCTCGATGACCCTCACCAGCATCCGGCCGGCCGTCGACTTGCCTGCTCCCTGGGGGCCGGTGAGGAACGGGGCGGGGACGGGGACGGAGGGGCCGAGGCAGCCGATGAGCCAGGCCAGTGCCAGGCACTCGGTTTCGGCGGTGGCGAAGTTCGTGAGCCTCAGCAGCAGGTCGATGCCCTTGCCGTCGGTGTCCCGGGCGGGCAGGGGCAGTTCCCCGGTGAGCTGGGTGCGCCGCCAGCACACCTCACGGGGGTCCGGTACGAGGATCTCCCACCCGTTGGGGTGGATGCGGACGGACTGGCCGTCGTCGCGGCCCAGGTCGAGCCACGTCGCCCCGTCGAACCCGGGGGCGACCCGGATGTGGGTTGCCTGCACGTCCTGGCTCAGCGCCAGCGCCTCGATCAAGTCGAGCGCCTCCTTCAGGGCGGTTCCGTTGAAGACGCCGACCCCATCGTTGAACAGGTCGACCATGAGTTCCTGCCGGTGGCTCCCCGTCGTGCCCTGGGAACGGATCGGGCGGGCCACGGGGTGGCCGATCCGCTGGGCGTAGACGGTGCCCTCGGTCGTGCGGAAGTACCGGAAGTGGGATTGTGCGTAGGCGGTGATGACCTCACGCGCTGGGGTCTTCTCGTCCTCGGACACGGCTCACATCCCCAGCGCCGTGCGGGCGTTGGTCCACGCGTCCGTGCAGTGCCGGGCCGTCTCTCCCTTGGCCTGCGCGGCGGTGAACAGGCGGGCGATGTGGGTGTCGGTGAGGCAGCCGCACCGGCCGTGCGTGGACAGCACCGCCAGGAACGCGGCGTACACGGTCGCGTGGACGGCGCTGGTGGCCTGGGCGATGCGCTGTTCGGCCATGGCGATCCCACGGGCGAGGTAGACAGGCGTGCGATGCGGACACGGACCCCGCCCGGAGAACGCGGGCACGGGCACGGGGCGGGGTGCGGGCCGGGCGGCGGGCGGTTCCTTCACGGCCAGGGCGCGGACGGTGTCGGGGAGGGGGGCGAGGGTGCCGGTGCCGGCGCCGAGGTAGCGGGCGTAGGCCATGGCCGACTTGATGTCCACGCCGGGCCGGACGGCGTTGTGGGAGGTCATGGTGCCCCGGTAGATCCAGTGCTCACCGCGCGTCGTCGGCACGGTCCGGGTGGCGGGCAGGGTGGTACGGGCCCAGGCGATGGCGTCGGCGTCGTCGAGGTCGACCACGGTCAGGCCGGTGCCGCCGGGGTGGTAGCCGACGCACACGGCCCGTCGCCATGCCGCCGCCCACGGGGGCGAGGCGATGACGGCCGGGTCGGTGGTGGCGGCGGCCCAGGCATGGCAGACGCCGGGGCAGTGGCAGGGCCCCGGGGTCTTCATGTTCGGCCGGCCGCCACACGCGTTGCCCGCGCACGTCGTGCAGTTGCCGAACGGCACCTTGTCCCGGCGTAGGGGCAGCACGGGCACGCTGGCCGCGGCGAGACTCAACGCGGTGGGCAGGGGCTGCGGCGTCGCGCTCACGCCGCCGCCGGTAGGAGAGGGGAGGATGTCCGGCACTCGCCGGATCACGGTGGGTTGAGTCATGCTGGGGTATCTCCAGTTCCTTGATGGGCGCTGGCAGGCAAGGGCGGCCCCGGCTTCTTGGCGGAATGGGGCCGCCCTTGGCGTAGCTAGAAGGGGCTGTTCTGCCGGTACCGCGCGTTGAGCACGATGTCGGTGTGATCGAACGCGAGACCCTGGGCGTCTTCGAGCGGAAGCCAGCGGACGGCGGCGGCGTCGTCCCCGGCGCGGGCGGTGGTGTCGTCGGGGACGGTCACGAGGTAGGCGGCGGTGACGTATCGGCCGCGTGGGTCGCGGTCGGGGGCGTCGTAGATGCCGATCAGTTCCATGTCCCAGGGGTCGACGTGGACGCCGGTCTCTTCCAGCAGTTCTCGCGCGGCGGCGGCGCGGGAGGTCTCGCCGGGGTCGACGTGCCCGCCGGGCAAGGCCAGCCGTCCCTGGTGCGGCGGCCATCCCCGCTCGATCAGGAGGACTGTGCCGCTCCGGATGCACACCACGTCGGCGGTGTACCGGATGGTCTCGAAGGTTTCGGTGGTGTCGGTCATTCGGTTCTCGCTCCCTGTGCGGAACGGGTTCAGCCGTGGAAGTGGTTGCGCTTGAACACGGCCTTGCGGATGTTCACGGTGGTGCCGCCCTTGTGGCCGCTCGCGCTGAGCACCTGGACGGCGACCCATCCGCCGAAGATGACGGCGGCCAGGATGACGAGCTGGCCGATGAACGCGGTGAGCGCGGCGATGAACGAGGTGAGCAGGATCAGTCCGCCGGACACCGCGAGGAAGCCGACGCCCCCGAGGGCGACGTTCGCGGCCGTGCGGGAGACGGCCGGCTTGGTCGCGGCCGGTGCGGGCTGGGCGGGGTTGATGGCGTAGCCGGTGACGACGCGGCCGTCCGGGAGGACGATGCTCGCCACCGCCGGGACCGCGCCCGGCTGCACCGCAACGACCGGCGCCGGGGCGACGGCGGCGGGCGGGAGTGGGGTGGGCTGGTGGACCTCTACGGCCCGCTGCTCGGGCACGTGCGGGGTGTGGTCGGGGTACATGCGGAATCCCTTCCGGTGCTTGGTTGGGGAGGCGGGGGCACACCCTTCGGGGTGCCGTGTGGAGGGGGTTTCGGGGGTTTGAGCAGGCAGGCTCCCTGCCTCCCCGAAACGGTGTTTTCGCTGATCAACGTGGGGGATGCGGGCCGGGGAGGGGGTTGGGGAGTTCTCCCCGCCTCCCCGGGCCGGACGGCCGCGCCTCCCCGCTACTCGGCGGCGGAAGCGGAACCCGTCTCGTCGCGGTTGGCGATGGCCCGCAGGACGTGATCGCGGTGGACGACCATGACGCCGTGCGACTTCTTCGGCTCCTCGCCGTGCTCCTCCAGCAGGCTCTTGAGCCGGTCGTTGGTCCACTGGTCGCCGTAGACCGTCGGGGCCAGGGCGTGCAGCCGCTTGAGGACCTCGTTGGTCCGCAGCCGGGGCGCGTCGCCGATGACGGCGGCGACGTCGGCGAGCGCGTCGCGCTCCTCGGTCTGGTCGACCACGCGCAGGGTGGTGACGCCGTCGCGCAGGGCCTTGGCCCGCTCCGCGATCTCGGCGGCCGGCTCGTCGTCGATGAAGTGGGTGCGGACCGTGATGGAGGACTGGCCCGCCGGCATCTCGATGCCGTCGGAGGCGACGACGAGGGTGCCCTTGTCCAGACCCTGGCGCAGCAGGTGCGGGGCGGCGCCGTCGTCCACGGCCTTGTCCCCCAGGGCCATCCGGGACTGTGTCTCGGTGCCCAGGACGAGGGAGGCGCGGGTGTGGGCGCCCTCGCGGACCAGCTTGGGAAGGTTCTGGTCGGTGGGGTCCTGCGTGCCCTGCCACATCAGCACGTCGACCGCACGCCCCTGGTTGTGAATCTTGCGCACCGCCATGAAGTAGCGAGAGGTGGCCTTGGCGCCGCCGTAGGGGCGGCCGTCCTCGCCCTTGACCGGGCACATGAACGCCACCTGAGCTTCGTCCACCAGGACGATCAGCGGCGGGAACGTCGCGGCCGGGTCGGTGCGGCGCACCTCGATCCGCCGGTTCATCTCCTCCACCGCGTCCTCGACCATCTCGGTCGCCTGGACGACGTGATCGTCGGACGGCCCCTCGATCAGCACCTCCGCGATGCCCTCGTACATGCTCCAGTCGCCCACGCCCTTGAGGTCGGCGATCCAGAACTGCACGGAGCGGTCCAGCGACAGCCACAGGGCGAGCGAGCGCAGGGCGGCGGTCTTGCCCTGGTTCGAGCGGCCGGTGATGAGCAGGTGCCGCTGATACACGCTCAGCTCCGCCGCATCCCCGCGCAGGTTCCGGCCCCACGGGGCCTTGCCCTTCTTGTAGTCGGCGGTCATCGTCTCGTCCGTGACCAGCGGGGACGGGCCGATCGGCTCGTCCAGCGCACCGGAGTCGGCGATCCACAGCCGCACCGTCCGCGCCGCCTGCGGGATCGCGATGAACACCTCGTGCTCGTGCCGGGTCAGGTTCTCGGCAAGCTTCCTGCGCTTGCTCTGCACCTCGTTCGTGGCCACCCCGGAGGGAAGGGTCACGTCGACCTCGACGCCGCATCCGGCGATGGTGATCGGCCCGAGCATGGACGCGCCGGCGTCGCCCATCTCCTTGATGGCGTTGCGCAGCGCGGGCACTCCGAGGTCGCGCAGGGCCTTGACCACGATGGACGGGGTGATCGGCTCACCCTCACCCGAGCGGACGTTCGCCGGGAGTGCCCAGGCAGGTGCGGCGTGCTGCTTGCCGCCGACCGACCACAGCGCCAGCAACGCGAGGAACGGGCCGATGGTGAGCGCCGGGCCCCACACGATCTGCACGATCCGGATCAGCAGGGCGATGAAGTCGACCGTCGCCGACAGCGGCGTGACGACGTCCCCGACCTGGCCCGTGTTGACGGCCATCACGACACCGAGGGCGACCAGGACGCCGATGCTCATACCGGCGCCGACGGCCACGCCCTTGGCGGCCTCCACCGGGGAGTGCAGCAGGTCCATACGGCGGTGGTGGCGGGCGGCGCGGAAACGCTGCAACCGCTCCTCCCACTCCTCGGCCGCTTCCAGGTTCCCCGCGGCTTCCGCCGCCCGGATTATCCGCTCGTACCGCGAGCCGGTCCGGCCGTCCCACGCGAGATGGGCCACGATCCGCCCGCCGTTGAGGGTGTACAGGCCGTGCCGGGCCGTCGCGCGCACGGCCGTCTTCGTCCGCTCGTGCGTCACGCCGGTCTTGATGGCGCGGCCGGAGCGCACCCACAGCGGCACGGGACGGGCCGGCGGCGCGTCGGGCACGACCGTGAGCACCGTGGGGGCGGTGTCCGGGGCCGGGGGATCGGTGGGCTTGTGGAGGTGGACGACGTTTTCAGACATGCTGGAAGTTCTCCTGACTGCCCCTACAAGGGCGGGAGGTAGGGAGAGAGCCGGGGTGGCCGGGTCCGTGGAAAGAGGCGGCCACCCCGGTACCGAAATGGCTGGTCAGAACCAGCCGGACGACTTCTTCTTGGCCTTGGCGCGGGCGGCCTCGGTGATCAGCCGCTGACGCTCGCCATGCAGGGCGGTCAGTTCCGCGGTCAGCCGAAGCTCCGCGCTGTTGCCGGTGGCGTCCATGCGCTGCTCTTCACGGCCGGCGCTACGGCCCCGGGCCACCTTGTAGCCGCCGACGGCCAGGGCACGGGCCATCGCCCGGCGCTCACTGCCGGTCAGCGGCCACCACTCACCCCGGCGGACCGCGTCCAACTTCTTTGAGGTCGCCAGGATCTCGCGGTCCAGGCGGCGTATGTCGGCGTTACGCATGCGTGGCTTCTCCTCCTGAGGTTGGGAAGATTCGCTGAGGTCAGGTCATGCACCAGCCGGAGTCACAGCCGGAGTCCCACTCGTCGAACGGGAGGGTGTCGACGCCGTCCGGGATCGCGACACGCAACGGCCGGTTGAACCGGGTCAGCCAGACGTGGTCCTTGCCGAGTTCGTCGCGGCGTCGGTTGAGGAGTTCTTCGAGCTGGCACGCCTTCTCGAACAGCTCGGGCTCGTCTCGGCGCATGTCGTGCCACGTCTCCGGCCGGCGGAACGGGCAGAACCAGCACGACGACTTCGGCGGCACTGGCAGGCCCGCGCCGCGGATGATGCGGGCGCAGTCGATGCGCCGGATACCGCGCTCCAACAGCGGATACTCGATGCGCTCGTGTGGCTCGCAGCGCCGGTTGTTCGCGCGCTGGATCTCGTCCAGGCTGATCCCGATCCCGACGATGGCCGGCGCGTCCTTGGTGGCGCCGCGCCGTTTGAGTTCGTCGGCGATGACCTTGATCTTGAACTGGGCCGTGCAGGAGCGGGTGCCAGGGGCCCCGTTCGACATCCGCACCGGAATGTTCAGCGACCTCGAACCCTCCCGGGTCAGGTCCTGGAAGAGCGTGCGGACCTCACCGGAACGCTTCATCACGCGGTCCAGTACGACCAGCTCAAGGCCGTGCGCTTCGGCGTAGGGGATGGCGTACTGGCGCAGGTAGGCGAGGGTGCCGGGGTGTTCGGAGTCGTCCCCGACGTTCGCCATCAGGAAGGTGCGGTAGTCCAGCTCACCCTGAGCTGCGAGGACCAAGGCAGCCGTGGACTGTACACCGCCGCCGAAGCTGAACGACTTCACCGTGTCCGTCGTGGGCGTGCTCATCCCGCCACCTCCACCGTGCGGGCCCGCTCGGCAAGGAGCGTGTCCCGCACCACCCGGGCGTTCGCCGGCGACGTGCGCACGGCGCGGCGGATGCCCTCGCCGGTCACCTTCGCGTCCGGCCAATCCGCCGTCACCGCGCGTGCCTCGGCGAGCAACTGTTCCGGGGTGCGCTTCGGTCGGGTCGGCTTGGCCGCGTCCGGCACGCGGCCGGTGGCGCGGCGCGGCCGGGTCGACTCCGCCGGCACCGCGCGCGCTTCGATCGAGGCGACCGGAGCAGGGTCGACCGGCGGGAGCGGCTTGAGGTGCGGAGTCGACTTGCCCAGGTCGACCGCGACCGGTTCGGGCACGGTCAGCCGGGTCAGCGTCACCACCGGGTCCGACGTCGATTCCGGCAGTTCAGCCATAGACCGTTTCGTATCGGTCTTGGTGGCTTCCTCCGCATTCGCGACTGGTGCGGGATCGAGGGCGAGACCGCCGAACATCGAGGCAAGGGCGGCGTCCGCGCCGGCGGTGACGCGGTCGCGCTGCACGTTCAGCAGCCTCGATCCGAGCGCCACGTCCCCGACCCCGACCTTGCGGGCCAGTCGCCACGACTTCCGCTCGGACCATTTCTTGACCCGGTCGCTGGGGTGCTGGGTGGCGCGGGCGCGGTGGTAGGCCAGGGCCTGCACCAGATCGGCGGTGCGGCGTTCGTTCTCGGCATCGCGGCCGTCGGTGTGCACCACGATTCGGCGGGCCAGGAACGCCATGCCCTCGGCCGAGACGGACATGCCCATCGGGGTCAGCGCGTAGATCACGGTGCGGCCCAGATCGGGTGCGGCCATCGCCCCCATCACGGCGGCGGCGGCCGGCAGCGCCCACAGCCCGAGCCTGACGATGCGCGGGGAGGACTGGCCCAGCATGGTCAGCCCCAGCAGGACCAGGGCGAGCACGGCCGTGGCGCCCTCACCCGCGGCGAGCGCACCAAGCGCGGTGCCCTTGCCGTAGGCGTGGCCGATGTTGCTGTACGTGCCGATACCGCCGAACACGCCCGTTGCCAGCATCGGAACGAACGCGGCTGCCAGCACACCGATCTGTACGCGGGTCAGCTTGCTGCCGGTCATCGGGTACCCCCGGTGGCGAGCAGGGCGGCGAGGATGAGCAGCGCGCCGCCGGTCATGGTCAGGTCGACCGCGCGGCGCAGGCACGTGAACTTGGCGACCGCGAGCCGGGACAGACCGGCGACGTCAGCGGCCAGATCGGAGATGACGGCGGCGCCAATCTGTTCAGCGGTGAGGGTGGCCCACAAGGGGAAGCCATGCCGCCCGCCCAGGTTCGGGCGCACCGACCGCAGCAGCAGCCCGGCAGCCCCGACCAGCAGCGCGAGACCGATGCCGCCCGCGACGATGGCGGGCACGGTCAGCGACAGGTGGCGGGCGACCGTCCACGTACCGGCGAGCACCGCGCCGACGAACGCCAGCAGCAGCGCCGTCTTCGTGTCCGTCCGCGCGATCTCCGCCTTCACTTCAGCGTGGGCGGCGGTCAGGGTCCGGTCGGTGGCACTCACGCGGCACCCCCGGGAAGGCTCGCGCCGGCCGTCGAGTTGAGCAGGGCGACGCGGGCGGCGAGAGCGCGGCGGCGGGCCCGGCGGATGCGGCGGGCGTCCAGTTCGGTCGGTGTGCGGTCGAGGGTGACGATGTGCGCGTCGAGCAGGTCGACGTCCGCGAGGATGACGGGCATCTCCTGCTCGATCGCGTTCAGCTCCGCGTTCGTCGGGTCCATAAAGTCGGCGAACGCGGTAACAGCGTCCTGAACAGCGACGATGTGGTCCATGGGTCGTGGTTCCTTCCAGCGAGGAACGGCCCGAACGCGGCTCCCGGGTGGCACCCCGGGAGCCGCTTGCCGTTGGAGTCGGTTCCGGCTCCCCTCAGCGCTGCTCGTACGAGACGAGCAGCGGAGGCAACCGGCCGCCGCGACCCGCGCGACGGAAGGGCTGATGGTTCGAGCGCGGCAGATGCCGCGAAGGTTCTGCGGATGTCAGATCACGCAATGCCAGTCACCGCCCCGACGGGCGGATCAGGGCAGGCCACCCGGCCCGACATGGGCGGTCGGGATGGTGACCTGCACCCATCGACCGCACGTGTTCATGCGGCTGGGTCGGCACTCTGTTGAGTTCTCCGCAGCGCGGAATCCGGGCCAAGCCATCCGGGCACTGCCTCATACACCGTGATTCCAGGGCCAGCCCGTATCTGGTGCGCACCAGTAGAGTGCAACTGGTGCGCACCAGAGTCAAGATGGTTCGCTGGATCGGGTGGCGGTCGAACCGCCGCGGTGTATCTCCAGAAGACCTCTGGAGGCAGGGCCGCCGGTAGCCAACAGGGCTTAACTTTCGGCCTGTTAACCCCTGTTGACCTGCGGCGACGTGCGTCAGGCTGACAAGGTGCTGTGAGGCAAGCGAACGCCGGGAGGTGGGCCTGTGAGTGAGGGACTTCGGAGTGCGCGGACGGCGCGCGGATGGTCGCAGGAACGACTGGTTCGCGAGATCGAGCAGTTCGCCCGACGGAGCCTCACGGAGGTTGCTTCAACCGCGAGTCTGCGGGTGTACGTGTCCGAGTGGGAGAACGGCAAGCGCACCATCTCGGACCGGTACGCGCGCGTCCTGCGGCAGCTCCTCGGCGTTACGGACGGGGAGCTGAGGGATTCTGACCCGGCCCCCGTGGCACCGGTTGCCGACGGCTACGACGACCTGTTGAGTCGGATCGATTCAGCCAGCAGTGTCAGCGAGTCCATGGTGAAGATGTTCAACGACCAGACAGAGCTACTGCGGACCATGGACCGCCAGAGAGGCGCCGCGGCCCTGGTCGATCAGATGTCCGGCCACCTGACCGCCCTTGAAGACGCGCTCAACTTCGCCGTGCTGCCTTCCGCCCGTCGGCCCGTGGCGCTCGCGCTCGCTGGCGCCTCAACTCTCGCAGCGTGGCAGGCAATCGACTCGGGGGCCGTCGAGCGGGCGTGGCGACACTATGAACTTGCCAAGCGCGCGGCGCGCGACGCTGAAGAGCCCATGTACCTGGCCCATGCCATGGGCGAGCAGGCATATGTGCTCTGCGAAGCGGGACGGCCGGCGCTCGCCGTCGACCTCGTGCGGGATGCTCAGCGCACCGTCGGGCAAGCCGGTTCCGCCCGCCTCCGGGCATGGCTGTACGCCGCGGAAGCCGAGATGTGCGCGCACGCCAACATGCCGGACGACTGCCAGCGTGCGCTGGACGCGGCCATGGCTGTCATCCCGCCGGGCCCCGAAGATCGGGACCCTGACATGGTGAGCATCTTCCTGAACGGCTCGCATCTCGCCCGGTGGCAGGGCAACGTGCTCGCCCTGCTTGGGGAGGAGTCAGCGGTGACCGGCCTTTACGGCGCGCTTGAGGTGATGGACCCGACGTTCGTTCGCGCACGCGCCGGCCTCCACGCCGACCTTGCCCAAGCGCACCTCACACGAGCCGAGTACGACAACGCCGGTACGCACCTGCGGCAGGCCCGACTGTTGGCGAGCCGGACCGGTTCGGTCCGGCAGCGCCGTCGCGTCGACATGCTCACTGCGCGGTTGTGAGTCCCTGGGTGCGTCGGGTCGCCAAGATGTGCAGGAGAGCGATCAGGGTGCCCGAGCCCAGCAGCTCACCGCGAGCCATGAGCCTGGGGATGTCCGCTAGCGGTACCCACTCGATGTGGCTGGCCTCTTCCAGGTCGGTTGGCTCGCCGATCTTCTCGGCGCCATGCGCTAGGAAGATCTCGTGTGGCGAGTCGACCATGCCGACCATGGGCTGATAGCTCACGACGTGTTCCAGTGACTTGGGTCGCCATCCCGTCTCTTCGACGGTCTCCCGCAGTGCCGTGTCCACCGGGTCTTCCCCCTGGTCGACGATGCCACCGGGGAGTTCCCAGCCGAATTGCTGCGGGACAAAGCGGTACCGCCACATCATCAGGACGCGGTCCTGATCGTCAATGACGGCCGTGACCGCCACGTGGTGGAGCCTCACAACGTGGTGTTCGAACCGCTTCACCCCCGGTGGCTCCACGTCCCAGAGCTGGAGTCTGACCCACCGGTTGTCGTACACGTCGCGCTCGCCGTGGATACGCCAGGGTTCCAGCCCTTCCGGACGTTGAACGCTCACCGCGCCCGGCACCCGGTACGAACTTCGTCCCCGCACCTCCAAGTGTCCTTCTGAGAGGAGACGGGCGAGCACCTGCCGTAGAGCCGTCCGGCCGATGCCGAGTTCTTCCACGAGCGTGCGTTCTGAGGGGAGCTTGTCACCGGGCGCGTACTCGCCTGCCGCGAGTCGCGCGCGAAGCGTCTCGTAGACCCTGGTCGTCTTCGGTCCCATCCGCGCAGCACTCTCCGTTCTGACGTGGTGCGTACCAGCGTAGCGGGCGGCAGGCGAGTATTGAGCGCTGTAAGTAATCCCGAAAGCCGCCGACGAAGCAGAACGCGATCACCTCAACAGTGGCTCAGGAATTCTTGAGAGTGTTGAGTGCCCCTATGGCGGCAAGTTTTTGGGGCCCCGCGGTTAACGAGCCTAAAGTGGCTGACTCGTTTTTACCCCGACTGTCCGAAGAAGAGGCTGAAGGGGTCTCGGTCATGTGCGACGCACTGATCTACATCTAGCTCTCTGTCGGCGAGCGTCGAGGCGAAGTCGCGCGAATCATCCCAGTCTGCTCGTATTTGGCGTCCAAGGGTTAGTCCGACGACGCACGCGGCGCCCGCTTTTTTGAGTGCGTGTGCCGCACTTCCCATAGAGCCGCCGGTCGTGAATGTGTCATCGAACAGCAGGATTCGCTTCCCCTTGACGCCTCGGTTCGCTAGGAACAGATCGGGAACTATCTTCGCTCGTCGGGTTCCTGCTTTGGAGGCGTCCATCTTTACAAGGTGACCGTGCGTCCATTCGCTAGAAAAGTTCTGCACGCGCCCTATGACTTCATCTAAATGGCTCACGCCGCCTCTTGTTGAGGAGTGTGAAGGCATAGCGATCTTTAAATCAAAGGCTCCGCCATAGGAATACTCTATGCAGTCTAAGTGTTTCCGCATGAAGGTCCAAAGTAGGGCTCCTAGGGGTAAGCGCAACCAGGAGTCGGCAGGCTCATTTTTTGCTCGCCAAAGAATTCCTTCGAAGCCGTCACTCAACGAGTAGCAAATTGGGACCAGGCCATCTAGTACGTCGGAAAACGTGTAGCGACAAGCGTGGCAGTAGTCGTATGGCGTGCCGAGAGGGCCGACGCGGGTCGGTGTCCGGCACAGGGAGCAGCATGAATTTCCATCCGTGTCGAGTACGGATGGTGCAACATCCTGCTCCTGCAGCCACCGGACCCACCCTGCCGTGCTCCAGCCGCTACTGTCTGGGCGCGTGAAACGACGGTACGACAACCCTCGACCCCCTGCTTTAGCTCTACCCCTTTAGGAGAGGCTAAGCGCACAGTCCGTCGGCGGGCAATCACTTGACGTCAAGTAGGAGCTGTGTTGGTGCGGCGGGTGCCTTACTGGGTTGGGTAGACCCGGCGAGAATTTCGATCATCTGTTCGGTTTCGGTCACGGGCACCGCCCGTTGGGCGTCGATCATCTTGCGCGCCCATGGTTGCTCCTCCGCAAGGGACTGGAGTAGCAGGACGTGTCGCCCCTGTTCACCCGCAATGCGTGCCTGCATTTTAGCGCCGGACGTACTTGATGCCTCGATGACCACGCTACCGAGACTAATGCCGGAAGTTACATGATTCCGGCGAGGGAAGGTGTCCCTGCCTGGCGGGCGAGATGGCCAGAACTGGGAGATCAGTACCCCGGTTTCTGCGATCTGCTCCGCAAGTTCGTAATTTTCCTTCGGGTAACACTTTGTGATACCCGTGCCAATCACGGCGATCGTCCGGCGTTCGAAATAGAGAGCCGTTCGGTGAGCCTCAGTGTCTACGCCTCGCGCCAGCCCGGAAGAGATCGTGAAACCTGCCTCGCTCAGCTCGCGTGCGGCCCTTCGAGCGCGCGATAGTCCAACCTCTGTCGCGTTGCGCGTTCCTACGACGGCAACTGAACGCGCATCCGCCTTCAGGTCCAGATTTCCTCGATAGAATAGGAACGGTGGAAGGTCGGGTACGGTTCGCAAGTTCGCTGGGTAATCGGCGTCTAGGACCGTAACCAGCCGTGCGTCCACTTGCGCGGCCAGCTCCAGCTCATGCTCAATGCGCGACAAGTGCGAGCTGAGAGGCTGTTCGCGAAGCGCCTGTCGAAGGACGGGTGTGGCTTTGCGGGCCGAGGCTGATTCCTCGGGGATGAAGCCGTCGCAGAGGCTGTCGAGATGTCCGCTCGCGGCTCCCCTGGCGAGTACCGACCAGTCGACGCTCTTGCCCTCTGTGCGTAGCGAGCAAAGCGCTAAGAGGCGCATCTGCGTGTCATCGATCATCGTGCTTCTCCTTCTACTCAAAGATCACTGTTCGAAGGACCGGTCTCGGAGTTTAGTGTGGGGAGGACGCCTGGAGCTATAGATTCGCACGGCGAGTACATACATGAGAGCTTCGCAACGTTGCACGCTCAGTCTCGTAGGTGCGGCGACCGAGTCTGGGTGCGTGCGTACCGACCTCGACATCATCGATGTGCACCTAGCGAGTCCGATCTTGATTGGTCCGCGCCCTCGAAGCTGAGACGGTGCGCTGGGTGTTTCTGGTGCGTACCAGCGACCTGGCTTGCGACGTGTGGGTCACTTGAACTTCGCCTCGTGGAGGAGGCGAGCGGTAGCCGCGAGGAGGCGGGTGAGCTTCTCCCTGTTAGCCCCATAGGTCTTGAGGGCATGGCAGTTCGGGCATAGGGCGATCATGTTCCAAGGGACGTCAGGTCCGCCCTTGGCCAGGTCTTTAACGTGGTCGACTTGCAGGATGGGCAGGCCAGCTTTGGTCAACTCGTCGGGATGGCCAGCGCATTCGGGGTTTTCGCACTGCTTCTGGCAGCGCCGGAGGACCGCCCCTCTCGCGCTGGGGTCACGGACGTACCTATCGGCCTTCGTGGGCTTCTTCATCTGGCCCCGACACCTAGCGTTCGCCTCTGCCTTCTCTGCCAGACGCCGGTACGCTTCCTCGTCGCTCTCCGCAGTGTCCGGAGCCTCAGGCACGAGCGCGACATCGCTAGGGCGGTAGTCATCTGTGTCGTCGTGCAGCTCGCCTGTATCGGCCTCCAGCGCTTCAAAGACCTCACGGGGCCAGGTTTCACGCTCCGGTGATGGGACCGGCGCCAGCACCCAGAGGAACTCGCGCCGCGGCAGCTTGTCAGCACCGATGCCCCAACGTAGGCGGCGCTGCACGATCACAGCCCATGTCTCGAAGCTCCACTGTCCTCGGAACGGCTTGTGCCAGTAGCGCAGCGGACGTCCAGCAGCTTGGTGCTCGGCCATGAGCTCGTTGCCGTCGGTCAGCTTTTGGTCGCCAGAGAGGCCATCGCCGACATAGGCGATCAAGGTTGTATCCGGGATGCGTCCGTCCGCGTAGGGTCCCTTGTTATCCGAGAACACACTCAGGATGCCGTCGGCGAGACAGCCGATGCCCGCCATCTTCTGGCCGCCATAGACCCGCCAGATCGCATCGCGGTCCTCGAAGGTTTCACCGAGTACGGGTCGCAGTGCGTCCGCCCACCGGCCGGCGAGCAAGTCGTGAAGGCCGAAGTCTTCCAGCAGCCCTGCTGGGAGGACGTGGAAATAGCGGGCGATCAGTCCTGCCGCCGCTGCGGCAGCAGCCTCAGGCTGTGAGCGGAGCAGTTTGTAGTCGTCCTCTGGCAGTCCCGCGGGAGGGTCGACTGCATTGAGGGATGCCAGGGTGGGGCGGCGTGCTCGACTGGTCTGGGAGAGCGCTTCAGCTTGCTCAACGCTCCAGAGGTCGTCGCGCGTGAGGGCCCAGAACGGGTAGCGGGCCGCGTCCGCACCATCGTCAACCTGGCCGTACTTTTCCAACAGGGGCGCGACTGCGTCGCGAGTCGCCGACCACGGCTGCAAGCGAGGCGCACCGGCGACGGCCTGCCCGATGGCCCACAGGAGAAGGATGGGGCGGTGTAGGGCTGGGCCCTTAGGGCGACGGGCCGGCCGCACGTCGCCCACTCGCCTGTGGAAGGTTTTTGGGGGTTCGACGACGGTGAAGCCTTCCCGTCTCAGCCAGGCCACCGCGTGCTTGCGGCCACCACTGAGACCAGGTGATGAGGGCTTGAGAGCTACACCGAAGTCGTACAGGTGGGCGACGCCAGCTATGGCCTTCGAGTCGTACAGGCTGCCTTCGTGCTCAAGGAAGTACGTCGCCGCGGCGTGGAAGCCGTACTCAGCCCGAAACGCTTCCGGGCCGAGCCGATCGTGCTCCGCAATCGCCTGAAGGATGCCCGCGCGAGTGATCTCCGAAGGTGCCATGGGCGACACCGTAGATCAGGGCACTGACAGAGCTCTTCGGCGCAGCGCTGTCGGTCCGTCTCCGAGTCATGGTGGATGCGCGTGCCCCACAAGGGTCCTTTACCTGCCCGATTTTTCACGGCCACTTGAACCGGAACAACCGATGTGGTTGAGTTCTCTGCGCGCTGTATCCCCATATCCCCGGCTATGCCGACAATCCCCTGAAAGCAGCGCGGAAGGGCACCTTCATGCCTAAAGCTCAGTACGCCTATGAGCTCCCGGCCCACAAAGTGGACTACGGGAACGAGGTCGCGGTCAGCGACCTCAAGATCGATCCCCAAGCCCAGCGGACCCTCAATGAGGGCAGGGCTCAGCGCATCGCGGACAACATCGTCCGGGAGGCTATCGGCCTCATCATGGTGTCCCAGAGGGATGACGGCGAGATGTACATCGTGGATGGACAGCACCGTCACCGTGCCTGCCAGCTGGCCGGCATCCGCACGGTGAAGGCCGAGATCCACCACGGCCTGACGCTGGATCAGGAGGCGATCCTCTTCCTGATCAAGAACCGTGAGTCCCACAAGCCTAGGCCCATCGACGAATACCACGTGGGCCTCACCGGCGGGGTTTCTCTCTTTGTCGACACCGATCGAGTCCTGAAGAAGCACGGGCTCACCCTCGGCTCCACCTCCACCAACGGTGTGGGTGCCGTGTCCGGAGTCCTCCGAATCACGGAGCGGTTCGGCGCGACGGTCCTCGACCGAACCTTCGCCGTGGCCGAGAACGCCTTTGACCGCTCGCCGGAAACGTGGGACGGCATGATCCTCGGTGGCATCGGCCAGTTTCTCGGCAAGTGGGGGGAAATGGTCGACGACACGGAGCTCGCTCGAAAGATGCTGGCGCAGGGTACGGCGGCGAAGTGGCGAGCCGAGATCCTCAGCAAGTCGTCTCGTGGTGGGTTCAACAACAGCGGCACTGGGTCGCGCGTCACAACGGCATACCGTCTGGTCAAGTTCGCCTGGAACGCAGGGCGCCGGGCGGCGAACCGGATTCCGGACGCCTAAGTCAGCTGGTGCCCTTGCCGAACCCGGACGGGCATGAATCTAACGGCTTGACGGAATGCACGCGTTTTTGTGTCACGCGCAGGACGCCCCTGGTGGGTGCTGTGCGTGTCCGTGGATGGGACGTACCATGCGTCGCCTCGATGCTGGGACGCGATGAGCCCTGGGGTCCTACTCCAGGCATGCCCATGTCTAGAAGCTCTCGCCACCTTGCGAGATCTGTGTCCTCGAAGGTGGCGGACTTCTGCCGTGGCAGATCCCGCCGACGTGCTGTGCCCGTCTTGCCGACCGCATCGAAGGGTCAGCAAAACAGTGTTGTTCCAGCTCCCTGAAGGCATGCCCACGTGGACGACCTTCCTTGCGCTTGTTGTGATGCTCGTCGTTGGTCTAGTCCTGGCTACGGCGCGCGTCGTAAGGAACCTACCCAAGGACGCTATCAAGACCTTCTTCGATCACCGGACGAAGGTGAACGAGATCATTGCCAGTGACGCGAAGGGACGAGTTGCCACCGTCCAGAAGCAGCGCCTCGTATTCATGGGGGCCATGGGGGTGACGCTCGCGTGCGTGGTCGTCCTCACCCTTGCGATCGTGTCCTCCCCAAGAGGCGAGGAGACATCCAGGCAGGTACCTGCCCCAGCGAGCTCGCACGTTTCCCAGGCGCCCAAGTGAGGGTCGTTCCCCCAGGCATCCCCCAGGGGGCGCCTGGACGTGCGTACTCCAAGGTCAAACCAGTCAGGCGCGGCCCGCTGTAAATCTGCCGGCTCAGCCTTCCCAGGTTCGAATCCTGGCGCCGCCACACTGGGGAAAACCCCCTCTGAACAGCGAATTTCGCTGATCGGAGGGGGTTTCTTGTCTGTTCGCCCCCGGCCGTGGTCCTTTCGGCCGAGTACGGCGGTTGCGGGTTCGCAGGCCGTCGGGAGTGTTCCAGGGCGGTCTACGCTGCGGGTGTGGACGGTCTTTTGGGGCACGGTGCGGCCGGGGCGGGTCAGGTGCATGAGGATGCCTATCGGACGTGGCGCGCATCGTTGGTGACCTTGCTGGGCGATCCCTCGCAACTGGCCCGATGGCAGGAGCGCCGGTACCGGTTCGCTCACCGGGTGGGGGCGTTGTTGACCGGCGCGGAGGGCGGCAGCCCCGCTGTTACCGGGCCCGTGCTCTACGGGGTGTTCGCCTCCGGCGCCGGGCTCTGTTACGTCGGGCAGACCCTGGAGGCCGGGCGTAGGCTGCGGGACCTCCCGGTGGGTGAGAGCCACCACCTGGCCAACACGGTGCCGCCCGAGGTCTGGGAGAGGGTGGTGGTGATCCGCTGGCCGCTGCTGCTGGGAGGGGCACCGGAGGCCGAACGGGCGGATGTCGAGGACATGGGCCGTCAGGTCTGCGGACTCGCGCTGGAGCACACGCTCCAGGTGGCGACCGCACCGCCCCTGAACAGCCGCCGGCGGCTAACCTCCGGGGACTGGCGGCCCCGCGACCTCGCGCAGAGCCGTTCCCGCGGTGCCGTTCAGGCGCGCCGGATGCCGGGGCTCGGCGGACTTGCCCTCGGTGTCTGGACGGCCCTCTCGCAGGTGGCGGTGCCGAAGGGCTCGGCGGTGGTCACCCATGAGGCTGGCCGGGTGGTCTTTCCCTCGGCGCTGCACGAGTTCCCCGACGCGTGACCTGACCTGACCGGGCCGGGGGCCGCCCCCGGCCCTGAGAGCAGGTCAGGGGCGGAGGCGGGCACAACCCCGGGAGCGACCGAGGTGGGCGGGCCCGGTTCGCGCCCCGCGCTGAGCGTCCTGTTCAGGAGGCCGTCATCAGCGAGCATCGTCAGGGCGTATCCCCTCACGCACCCTCCACCCCGCACACCTCACCTTGTTCTCACGCACCCCGCCTCCCAAGGGCATCCCTCGCAGGCGCCCCTCCACCGTCCCCCCGAAGTCCCCTCCAGCCCCCCGCAGAGGACCTCAGGGCGTCACCGCAGACACCTCCTCAGGGCGTCCCGCCCTCCGGTGGGCCCCCCTGTGTGCCCGTCGGGGGCTGGGGCTGGATCAGGACCGTGGGGTCGTTGCCCTTCAGTTGCTGCCAGACGCCGACCAGGGCCACCAACTGGGCCACGAAGAAGGCCAGTTGGACCGAGGCTGTGCGGAGCTGGTAGATGGACAGGAGCAGGGTCATCCGGGTCGGCCAGTAGTGGTCCTCCTGGCGGAACGTGTCGATGTCCATGGCCACCCCGGTCGACGTGAGGACCAGAACCGTCAGGGCCACGTCCAGCGCCCAGGTGCCGAAGGACTCGCCCAGGGCGCGGGTGATGACCCAGTGCAGGGCGACCGGCGCCGCGTACACCAGGCCCAGCCCCAGGGCCTTCGCCGGGCCCCGGCGGCCGGGCAGCACCCGCCACAGCGCGCCCAGGACGAAGCCGGCCGCCGCCCATATGGCCTCCGAGGCGATGACGTACTCCACCAGCCCGGCGATCCCGAACTGCTCCCGCGTCATGTTGGACCACAGCGGCCCGCGCACCCGGTCCGCCCAGAACGCCACCCCCGTGGCCGGCAGCGCGAGGACCGCGGCGAGGAGCGCGGCGCGGCGGGCGTTGAGCCACCAGGTGGCCCGCGGCCCCCAGGCCAGGGCCAGCTCGACGGCGTCCACCGAGGCGGGCAGCGGATCGCCGGAGTACGGGGAGGCCGTGTCGCCGGGGTTCCAGCGGTGCAGCTTGTCCAGCTTGCTCTCCAGCTCCGCCCGCTCCCCGTCCCGGTCGCCCTGCTCCCACTGGCGCAGCTGCGAGTGCAGGTCGCGGTACTTGCGCGCGGACTCGATCAGCCAGCGCCGGTCCGACTCCTTTATCACCGCCCGCAGCGGTGTCCCCGGCGCGAGTTCCTGCCCCAGTACCGAGCGCCGCCGTCCCAGCGCCAGCAGGGCCCACCCGGCGGCCAGCACCGGCGGCACGGACAGCAGCGGCGCCGGCAGCCCCACGTACCAACCGGGGCTGGGCGCGACCATGGCCACGAAGAACACGGCGAGGACCAGCGAGTCCGGCATCCGGGGCGCCACCCGGGCGGCACCCGGCGCCGCCGAGCGGGCGGCGAGCACGGCCAGCAGCATGGCCATCCCGGTCAGCCACCCCGTCCACAGGGGGAACCAGTCCGGCCAGGTGGAGGGGAACCAGGCCAGCCCCTGGTTCGCGACGTAGGCGAGCCGCCAGCGGTCGTAGTAGGGGTCCCAGCCGCCCGTGCTGAGCCATGTCTCCTGCTTCCAGGCGTTCCGGGTGGCCCACAGCCCTAGCGCGACCAGGGCGGCCGAGAGCGCGGCGCAGGCGGGCAGCGCCCACCAGGGGAAGCGGCCCCGCTGCGACGCCCCGGAGGACGTCAGCCGCGGCGCCAGGCGCAGGCGCTGCGCGGCCGCCAGGGTGCCCACCATCCAGACGAAGGCGACGCAGCCGCAGGCCACGGCGAGCCAGAGGAAGCCGTGGGTGTCCCGCAGGTGCTGGACGTCCTCGATGTTGTCCTCGTGCAGCCAGATGTTCGCGGGCAGCCCGAACCGCTCCGGGACGACGGCCACGGCGACCGGGTACGCCGTCGCGGCCACCACCGCCGCCACCGCGCCCGCCCGCGGTCTGCCGAAGAAGCAGAGCGCCGCGCCGCCGCACGCGGCCAGCAGCAGGTGGATGGCCGCGCGGTGCTCCGGCCACCAGGAGAGCACGCCGTAGTCCCCGGCGAGGCTCGGCATCTGGTCGTCCAGTTCGAAGACCAGCACCACCGCGGCCGTCAGACAGCTCCACAGGAGGAGGTTGCGCCGGGTGGCCGCCTCGGCCGGGGTCGGCACCGAGGACACCGGGGAGCGGCGCAACACGCGCACCAGGTACAGGAGTACGCCGAAGAGGGTGAGGTCCCACGCCATCCAGGCCACCGAGCGGGCCAGGTACCAGGGCTTCTCGTTCCAGCGCGTGGCCAGCGCCTTGGTCGCCGGCGGCTGGACCTGGACCACCACGTCCAGCGTCCTGCCCCCGGCCTTGGGCCGGGTCCAGGCGAGGTGCGTGGCCGAGCCCTCGGTCGGGGTCGGGGACACCGAGCGGGCGGCCCGCCCGCCGAGGTCCACCGTGATCCGCTGCCACCAGGAGTGGTCCAGCGCGGGCGGGCGGGTCAGCGCCAGCGTCCAGTACCGCTTGCCCACGGTGATGCGCCACGGCCCGAAGTCGCGGTCGCGCAGGTCGTCGACGTAGGTGACGGCGACCTGGTCGACCGTGATCCACTTCTCCTGGACCGTGACCCGGGGTGCCCAGGGGCGCCCCTCCGTGTCCCGGTACGGGTAGAGGTCGCCCGGGTAGCGCAGGACGCAGCGCATGGCGGCCCGGTACCGCTCGGTGTCCCCGTTCAGCAGCAGGTTCCGGGCGGGCTTCCAGGACTTGGGCACCTGGACGGACAACTGGGTCTCGGCCCGGCTGTAGTTCTCGCCGTCGTGCTTGAGCCGTACGGAGGTGGTCACCCGCGCGGTCCACAACTGCTTGACGTGGCAGTCGTCTTCGGCGGCGTACGACGCCGGTGCGCCCCATCCCCCCGCGGTCAGCAGCAGTCCCGTGAACACCAGCAGCAACAGCACGCGCCGCATCTATCGCCCCCCGTCGGCGTACTCCCGTTTCACCGAAAGTAGGGCAATCGCCGGGCGCTCGCCAAGGGCCCGGGAGGGGCGGGCACACTGGGCGCATGACCTTCTCGTCCGCCCGTCGCAGAAGCTGCCCCGAGTGCCGGCGCGACATCGCCGTCGTCGCCGGGCGGTACGCGCGCCACGACGCGCCCGGCACCCGGGAGAGCGGCGCCCTGGTCTCCTGCCCCGGCTCCCGGCGGACCGCCCCGCTCGGGGCCGCCCAGCCGTCGCTGGACGGCCATGTACTGCCGGATTTCCCGGGGCAGTTGCCGTTGTTCTGAGCGGAAGTCAGTTCCCCGCGACGGACTTGACCGCCACCGGCACCGGCGTCGAGCCGCCGATCAGCTCCAGGGTCAGACCCGCGGTCGCCGAGGTGTCCACCAACTCCGCGAGGACGGCTGCCACATCGTCCCGGGGGATCTCGCCCCGGCCGGTGCGCGCCTCCAGCCGGACCAGGCCGGTGCCGGGACCGTCGGCCAGCCGCCCCGGGCGCAGGACCGTCCAGTCCAGCGCGTCCAGCGAGCGGACGTACGCGTCGGCCGCGCCCTTGGCGCGCAGATAGGCGTCGAAGACCTCGTCGCCCGGGTGCGCCGGGTCGGCGCCCATGGCGGAGACGACGACATGGCGCCGCACCCCCGCCCGGACCGCCGCGTCGGCGAACAGCACCGCCGCCGCCCGGTCCACGGTCTCCTTGCGGGCCGCCCCGCTGCCGGGGCCCGCGCCCGCCGCGAACACGGCGGCGTCGGCACCCCGCAGCCCCTCGGCCACCTCCTCGACGGAGGCCGACTCCAGGTCCAGCAGCAGCGGTTCGGCCCCGGCGTCCCTCAGGTCCGCGGCCTGTCCGGCGCTGCGGATGATGCCCGCCACCTCGTCCCCGCGCCCGGCGAGCAGCCGCTCCAGCCGCAGCGCGATCCGACCATGACCACCAGCGATGACAATGCGCATGCCTTCGACCGTACGCCCCGCCGCCGACCGCCGCCGCACGATCCCGCCGGGCCGCCCCCCACGGGTGAACGCGCCGCCCAGGGACGGGATCGGGGGTTCCCCGGGGTCCGCCCCCGAGCCCTCCACCGCCGCGCGCCCCGGCCGCTCGCGGCGCCTCGGGCTCCTCGCGGCCGCGCATCCGGCTCCTCGCCGCCGTGCCCACGGCCCTCGCCGCCGGGCCGTCCCCTCGCTCCCGCCCCTTCCCGCCTCCCGCTTCCGCCTCCGGGCGGCTGTCCCCGCCTCCCCGCACTCCCGGTGGCCGTACCTCCCACGGGCGATACCCGCCCCTTCCCGGCCCCTGACGGCCTCCTGGCCGCCCCGGGAGGCGACTGTCGCCGCCCGGCGGCACCGGCGGGGCGCCGGGCGCTCACAGCCGCCCTCAGCGCCGCCGACGCACGCGACGAGAACCGGTGCGCCCGAGAGGCTCGGCACGCCCGACGTACCCAAGCGCCCGAGACGCCCGGCGCGCCCGACGTCCTCAAACGGTCGACGCCCCGACGCCCCGCCGGGCCGTGCACGCCCCGCAGCCAGGCACGCCCCCACCCGCCGCGAGGGGCCGCCGCCCGCCCCGGCCGCGCCCCCACGCCCCCCGCCCGCCCCTCATCCCGACCCTCCGCGCCCCTGCCGGGGCAGCCCCCGGTCCGGCCCGGGGGAGGGGACGGGGCCGGGGGGCGGCGCCGGGTCGCCGTACTCGCGGACGGCGCTGGTGCGGGAGACCACCCGCCCCCGGTGGATCACGACCCGGCTGTACGCCAGGGAGAGCGCGGCCGAGAGGTGGTCCGCGCGCACCGCCAGCAGCTCCGCCGGGAACCCCGCCTCGACCCGCACCTCCGGCAGCCCCAGCGCGCCCCGGGCCGCGCCGCTCACCGCGTCGTACGCCTCCTCGGGGCGCAGCCCGTGCCGCGAGGCCAGCAGGAACGCCGCCTCCAGCGGATCGCCCCGCCCCACCGGGTTGGACACGTCCCGCAGGGCCCCGCTCCCCGCCGTCACCCGCACCCCGGCCGCCCGCAGCAGCCGTACCGGCGCCGAGCCGCAGCGGGGCTCGACCGCGCCGCAGCCGCCCTGCGGCAGGCACGCCACCGTCACCCCGGCCGAGGCGAGCCGGTCGGCGGTCCGGGAGGCGACCTCGGCCGGCAGCCGCTCCAGCCCGCCGCACGGCCCCAGGGTCACCCCCGGGCGCAGCCCGCCCGCGGCCGAGGCCAGCCGGGACAGCCGGGCCGGGTCGGCGGCGTCGGTGTGCAGGTCGACGGGGCGCGCGTGCTCGGCGGCGATGTCCAGCACCGCCTCCACGTATCCCGCCGGGTCCGGGTCCAGGTCGGGGCAGCCGCCCACCACGTCGGCGCCCATCGCCACCGCGTCCCGCAGCATGGCCAGCCCGTCGGCCCCGGCCACCCCCGTCAGCAGCCTCGGCATCGCCACGGTGCGCAGCTCGACCAGCCCGTGCAGCGCGCGCCGGGCCCGCAGCACGGCGGCCAGGGTGCCGAGCGCCGGCACGTCGCCCACGCGCACGTGCGCCCGGGTCGCGGTCGCGCCGTGCCCGAGCTGGAGCAGGGCGGCCTCCGTGGCCCTGCGCCGCACCTCCTCGGGCTCGTGGGAGACGGGGCCGGGGAGGTCGGCGGTCAGCGCGGTGTCGGGGTGGGCGTGCGGCTCGGCCGGGGCGGGCAGCAGCAGGTACCCGGTGAGGTCGACGCGGGTGCCGGGTGCGGAGGGCCGCGCCGCCGTGAGGCTGCCGGCGGTGCCGACGGCCTCGATGCGGTCCCCGTGCAGCCGTACGTCCACGGTCCGGCCGTCGGTGAGCCGGGCCCCGGCCAGCAGCAGCGGCCCCGGGCCGGCCGGGTCCGAGCCGGAGGGGGAGTGGTGCGGCGGCTGCGGGTGGCTGTCGTGCATCGCGCTCCTCCGGGCTCGGGACTGCGCTGGGGGACGCGAGATCACGCAGAGTGGGAAGAGCGTAGGACGGTGATCAGCCCGGGAGGCGGAGGGGACGCGGGGGAAGCGCATTAGTCGTACCGGCACGGGCCCGGACGGCTGCGGGACGGCCCCCGGGGTGCCCTCCCGCGGGCGGACCGGGCCCGGTCCCCGAGGCCGGCTCGCGCTCCGGCCCGGAGGCCCCGGGCTCGGCCCGCGGCGACGGAGCCGGGCACCAGCGGGCGGACGGCCGGGACGGCGGAGGCGGGGAACGCCGGGACGGCGAAGGGGCGGGCCGGAGCGCGGCGACCGCCGGGCCGCCGCCCTACCCGACCCGGGCCGCCGCCCTACCCGACCTGGGTGGCGCCGCTGTACCCGCCCCGGGGTGGCGCCGGATCCGCCCGGGGACGGCGGTGGCCCGACGCCGTACCCGCCCCCGGCCGCTCGAACCACCCGCCCCGGCTCCCCGGCCCGCCCGCACCCGCCGGTACCTCCGTCCCACGGTTCCCCGATGGGTCTCCACGGGTCCCTACGGGCCTCTACGGGCCCTCATGGGCCTCCGCGGACCCCCATGGGCCCACCGGGACCACCCAGCCCTGCGCCCGCCGGAACCGGTCTCAGGGCCCGGCGGAGGCGGCGCCCGGGGCCCGCCGGAGGCGATGCCCGGGGCCCGGCGGAACCCGCGCCCCGGGCCTTCCGGAACCGGTGCCCGGAGGCGGTGAATCGGATTTGGGCGATCGGCGGGCGACCGTGTAATGTCTTCATCGCTCGCCCCAATAGCTCAGTCGGCAGAGCGTCTCCATGGTAAGGAGAAGGTCAACGGTTCGATTCCGTTTTGGGGCTCTGGTGTGAGAGGTCCCGCCGCGAGGCGGGGTCCGATCGCATCTCAGCGGTGTAGCTCAGTCGGTAGAGCAAGCGGCTCATAATCGCTGTGTCACCGGTTCAAGTCCGGTCACCGCTACTGTCAGTAGCCGATTGCGGGGTCGGTCCTTCGATCGGCTACTCTTTCCTGCGTAAATACAGTCAATCCGTTCGTCAAGGAGCACTCACGTGGCTGCCACCGACGTCCGCCCGAAGATCACGCTGGCCTGCGTGGAGTGCAAGGAGCGGAACTACATCACCAAGAAGAACCGGCGTAACAACCCGGACCGTCTTGAGATGAAGAAGCACTGCCCGCGTTGCAACGCGCACACCGCGCACCGCGAGACGCGATAAAACAGGCTCGTACGCGAGGCCGTCCCCGTAGTTTGGGGGCGGCCTCGCGTCGTTGTGGCCAGTTGCCCTCCGCGCACCGCGGCGGGGATCCATCAGCAGTCCAGCAGCAGGAGCAGGAGGTGCCGAGCCATGGCGCTCGACCAGTCCTTCGTGGGACGGACCTATCCGCCCACCGAGCCCTACGAAGTGGGCCGGGAGAAGATCCGCGAGTTCGCGGAGGCGGTGGGGGACGGCAACCCCGCGTACACGGACACGGATGCCGCCAAGGCGCTCGGTCACCCGGACGTGATCGCCCCGCCGACCTTCGTCTTCGCCATCACCTTCAAGGCGGCCGGGCTGGTCGTCGAGGACCCGCAGCTCGGGCTGGACTACAGCCGGGTCGTCCACGGCGACCAGCGGTTCGCGTACACCCGCCCGGTGCGGGCCGGCGACCGGCTGGCGGTCACCTCCACCATCGAGGCGATCAAGTCCCTGGCCGGCAACGACATCCTGGACATCCGCGGCGAGGTGCACGACGAGACCGGTGAGCACGTCGTGACCGCCTGGACCAAGCTGGTCGCCCGCGCGGCCGAGGAGGCGTGAGCACCCCATGACCGCGAAGATCGCGTACGCCGACGTCGAGGTCGGCACGGAACTGCCCGCGCAGACCTTCCCCGTGAGCCGCGCCGCGCTGGTGCGGTACGCGGGTGCCTCCGGCGACTTCAACCCCATCCACTGGAACGAGCGGTTCGCCAGGGAGGTCGGACTGCCGGACGTCATCGCGCACGGCATGTTCACCATGGCCGAGGCGGTCCGCGTGGTCACCGACTGGACCGGGGACCCCGGCTCGGTCGTCGAGTACGGGGTGCGGTTCACCAAGCCCGTGGTCGTCCCGGACGACGACAAGGGCGCCCTGATCGAGGTCAGCGCCAAGGTCGGGGCCAAGCTGGACGACAACACCGTCCGCGTGGACGTCACGGCGACCAGCGGCGGCCAGAAGGTGCTGGGGATGTCCCGGGCCGTGGTGCGCCTGGCCTGATCCGGCCCCCGGGAGCGGGACGGAGCGGCGGCCCCCGGGCCCGGCCCCGCCCCGCTCCTTCTTTCTTCCCGCCCCGCTCCGCTCCTTCTCCCGTTCCGGCCGTCCCGGGCCCCCGATCGGTCCCCATTTCGGTGACCGTGAGTGACGGTGGCCAGATGTGACGCAGATCGCGTACGGAGTCCGACGGAGGACGGGCGCCAAGGCGCCGGCCGCCCGGCGCCCGACGGGCCCACGGTGCCCGACCGCCCCCCCGGCCTCCGCCGACGGACGGCGCCCCGCGCGGCCGACGGCACTCAGCCGCCCGCGCCCCCGGCCGCCCTCCGACGGACGGCGCCCCGCGCGCCCCGGAGGCGCGCGACGGAACCCGACGACTCGCGCGTCCCACGGCCCCTGGGGCGCCGCCGCCGCGGGAGGGAAGCCCCCGCGGCGGCGACCGGCCCGCGAATCCCCGCTTGACGGAGTTAGTAATCGAGCACTAACTTTCTCGCATGGTCCGGATGAGTGCTGAGGAGCGGCGCGAGAGCGTCGTCCGCGCGGCGATGGCCGAGTTCGCCCGCGGCGGCTACTACGGCACCTCCACCGAGGCGATCGCCAAGCGGGTCGGAGTGTCGCAGCCGTATCTCTTCCGCCTCTTCCCGGGCAAGAAGGCGATCTTCCTGGCGGCGGCCGAGCGCTGTGTCGACGACACGGTGCGGATGTTCCGGGAGGCCTCCGAGGGGCTGACCGGCGAGGCCGCCCTGCACGCCATGAGCGGCGCGTATCTGACCGTCATCACGGAGCATCCCGAGCAGTTGATGATGCAGATGCAGATGTACCTCGCGGTGGCCGCCGCCGAGCAGGAGGGCGACTACGAGTTCGGCGAGTCGGTGCGCACCGGCTGGATGCGGCTGTGGGACACCGTCCATCTGCCGCTGGGGGCCGACGTCGAGGAGACGACGAACTTCCTGGCGTGCGGCATGCTGGTCAACTGCCTGTCGGCGATGGGCTTCCCGTCCGGTCACCGGGTGTGGGAGGGGCTGTACATCGCGGCCGGGCCGGGGTCCTGCGGGGCGGGCGCGGGGGAGGCCGCCGACGGGGCGGCCGGGCCGGGGGAGTAGCGCGGGGGCGGGGTGCGGGGGAGCGCCCGGTCTCTCCGTGCCCATAAAAGTTAGTGATTGATAACTATGTCAACGGCCGAGTGAAGCACGGCCATCACCCGTGGGGGAGCAATGCCACCGAAGCGACCGGAATCACCGGAATCACCGGAATCACCGGAGTCACCGAAGTCACCCGAACCGGCGGGCCCGGAGCAGCGGCCGGACGCACCGTCGCCGGCGAACGGACCGGGATCACCGGCCGGACCGGCGTCGCGCCGGGGAGCCGTCTGGGCCCTCGTGATCACCAGCGTCGCCGGTTTCATGGCCTCGCTGGACAACCTCGTCGTCACCACCGCGCTGCCCTCGATCCGCGAGGACCTCGGCGGTGAGCTGCACGACCTGGAATGGACCGTGAGCGCGTACACGCTCACCTTCGCCGTCCTGCTCATGTTCGGCGCGGCGCTCGGGGACCGCTTCGGCCGCCGCCGCCTCTTCGGCACCGGCCTGGTGGTCTTCACCGTCGCCTCCGCCGCAGCGGCGCTGGCCCCGGGCATCGACACGCTGATCGCCGCCCGCGCGGTCCAGGGCGTCGGCGCGGCGATCATGATGCCGCTCACCCTGACCCTGCTGACGGCCGCCGTGCCGGTCGCCAGGCGCGGGATGGCGTACGGGATCTGGGGCGCCGCCAACGGGCTCGCGGTGGCCTCCGGCCCGCTGATCGGCGGCAGCCTCACCGAGCACTTCTCCTGGCAGTGGATCTTCTGGCTGAACGTCCCGCTGGGCCTCGCCCTGCTCCCGCTGGCCCGCTTCCGCCTCGCGGAGTCCTACGGCACCGGTGCCCCGCTCGACGTCCCCGGCACGCTCCTGGCCAGCGGCGGACTCTTCGGCATCGTCTACGGCCTGGTGCGCGGCCCCGTCGACGGCTGGAGCGGACCGGTGGTGCTGACCGCGCTGTCCGGCGGCGGCGCGCTGCTCGCGGGCTTCGTCCTCCACGGCACCCGCGCCAGGAACCCGATGCTCCCGATGCGGCTGTTCCGCTCCCGCGCCTTCGCCGGGATCAACGCGGCGGGACTGCTGATGTTCCTGGGCATGTTCGGCTCGGTCTTCCTGCTGAGCCAGTACCTCCAGGGCGTGCTCGGCTACTCGCCCACCGAGGCCGGGCTGCGGATGCTGCCGTGGACGGGCGCGCCGATGATCGTCGCCCCGGTGGCGGGCATCCTCTCCGACCGGATCGGGGGGCGCCCGGTCGTCGCGGCCGGCCTCTTCCTCCAGGCGGTGGGGCTGGGCTACCTGGCCACCGTGATCACGGCCGACGCCTCCTACGGGGTCCAGCTGCCCGGACTGGTCGTCAGCGGCGTCGGCATGGCCCTGTACTTCGCCCCGGCCTCCGCCCTGGTGATGTCCAGCGTGGTGCCGGCGGAGCAGGGCATCGCCTCCGGCGCCAACAACGCGCTCCGCGAGGTGGGCGGGGCGCTCGGCATCGCCGTCATGGGCTCGATCTTCGCGGCCCGGGGCGGCTACGAGACCGCGCGGACCTTCGTCGACGGACTGAGGCCGGCGCTGCTGGTCGGCGCCGGGGCGGTGGCCCTGGCCGGTGTCGCGGTGCTGCTGATCCCGGCCCGGGGACCGGTCCGCCCGGCCGGTCCGCCGACGGCGGAGCCCGCGCCGGAGGAGGAGCGGTCACCGGCCGCCGTGGCCGGCTGAGACCGGACGGCGCCCCGGGCCGCACCACGGCCGGGGCGCCGTCCCGGGACACCCGTACGGGAACGCCCCGCCGCCGACGGCCGGGGCGTTCTCGTAGTCTTGGCCCCGTGCAGGAACTCCATGACGCGCCCCTCGCCCCGCTGACCACCTTCCGCCTCGGCGGCCCCGCCGCCCGCCTGGTCACGGCCACCACGGACGCCGAGGTCGTCGCCGCCGTCCGCGCGGCCGACGACACCGGTACGCCGCTGCTGCTGATCGGCGGCGGCTCCAACCTGGTCATCGGCGACAAGGGCTTCGACGGCACCGCCCTGCACCTCGCCACCCGCGGGTACCGGCTGGACGGCACGACGCTGGAGCTGGCGGCCGGGGAGGTGTGGAGCGACGCGGTCGCCCGCACGGTCGAGGCCGGGCTCGCGGGCATCGAGTGCCTCGCCGGCATCCCCGGCTCGGCGGGCGCGACACCCATCCAGAACGTGGGGGCGTACGGGCAGGAGGTCGCGTCCACGATCACCGAGGTGACCGCGTACGACCGGCGGGCCCGCGAGACGGTCGTCCTGACCAACGCCGAGTGCGCCTTCTCGTACCGGCACAGCCGCTTCAAGGCCGACCCGGAGCGCTACGTGGTGCTGCGCGTGCGGTTCGCGCTGGAGGACGCCGGGGGCCTCTCCGCACCGCTGCGCTACGCCGAGACGGCGCGGGCGCTGGGCGTCGAGGCGGGCGACCGGGTCGCGGTGGGCCGGGCGCGGGAGACGGTGCTGAAGCTGCGGGCGGGCAAGGGCATGGTGCTGGACCCGGAGGACCACGACACGTGGTCGGCGGGCTCCTTCTTCACCAACCCGATCCTCACCGACGAGGAGTTCGCGGCCTTCCGGACGAGGGTCGCCGGGCGCCTCGGGGACGACGCGGAGCCGCCCGCGTACCCGGCCGGGGAGGGTCGTACGAAGACCTCCGCGGCGTGGCTGATCGACCGGGCGGGCTTCCCCAAGGGGTACGGCGAGGGCCCGGCGCGCATCTCCACGAAGCACACGCTGGCGCTGACCAACCGGGGGACGGCGACGACGGAGGACCTGCTGGCGCTGGCGCGGGAGGTGGTGGCCGGGGTGGCGGACGCGTTCGGCGTGACCCTGGTCAACGAGCCGGTGACGGTGGGCGTCACGCTCTGACCCCACGCGCCGCCCGTGCGCTCAGGCGGGCGGCGGGAGCGGACGGCCCTCGACGGCCGCGGCCACGTGCTCGGGGGTCAGCCGGTCCGTGCCGTACAGCTCGCCCCAGGCCGTGATCCGGCCGAGGGGGCTGTCGGGATCCGGCGGCTCCTCGCTCAGCCGGGCGCCGAGAACGATGGCCCCGAACTCCGCCCCGACCCGCTGCGCGTCACTCATCTCCTCCACCCCGCCAGACTACGCGGCCGCCACGGCGAAGCCGCAGGCCCCGCACCCGCACCCGCGCGCGGCGAAAGCCGAAGATGCCGAGCAGGCGCGGCCCCGACCCGCGTACGGCGAGGACCGGTGGGGAGAGGTGGGCGCGGCCCCGCACCCGCGCGCGGTGAGAACTGGCGGGGAGGGATGGGCGCGGCCCCGCACCCGCGTACGGCGAGAGCCGGAAGAAGAGGACGGGCAGGTTCCCGCAGTCGCGCACGGCGGAATCCGGCGGAGGAGAGTGGGCGTGGCCCCGCAGTCGCGTACGGCGGGAAGGGGACGGGGCGGGGGTGGTCGCCCGCAGAGGTTGGCGCGTCAACAGAGTGCGCCCTATCGCCACCCGATTCCGCGCCGTTCCGAGGACGACCACCCCCGCCCCGGCCCCGACCCACACCGCACCGGGAGGCGCGACGCGCACCCCCACACAGCGAAAGAGGCCGCCGCAGGCACACCCCTTCACGACCGAACGCCCCCGCACGGACCGCCGCGGGCACAGCCCCACCCGCCCCCGCACGGGCCGCCCGCCGGAACCGCCCGGTTCAGGCGGTCAGCCAGGTGTCGACGCCGGACAGGAGCCCGGCCTTGGTGTCGGCGGAGGCCGCCGAGGCGCGGATGGACTGGCGGGCCAGCTCCGCCAGCTCGGCGTCGGTGAACCCGTGGTGGTGCCGCGCGATCTCGTACTGCGCCGCCAGCCGCGACCCGAAGAGCAGGGGGTCGTCCGCGCCCAGCGCCATCGGCACCCCCGCGTCGAACAGCGTCCGCAGCGGCACGTCCTCGGGCTTCTCGTACACCCCCAGCGCCACGTTGGACGCCGGGCACACCTCGCACGTCACCCCCCGGTCGGCCAGCCGCTTCAGCAGCCGGGGATCCTCCGCCGCCCGCACCCCGTGCCCGATGCGGTGCGCCTCCAGGTCGTCGAGGCAGTCCCGCACGGACGCCGGCCCCGTCAGCTCGCCCCCGTGCGGCGCCGACAGCAGCCCGCCCTCCCGCGCGATGGCGAACGCCCGGTCGAAGTCCCGCGCCATGCCCCGCCGCTCGTCGTTGGAGAGCCCGAACCCCACGATCCCCCGGTCGGCGTACCGCACGGCCAGCCGCGCCAGCGTCCGCGCGTCCAGTGGATGCCGCATGCGGTTCGCGGCGACCAGTACCCGCATCCCGATCCCGGTGTCCCGCACGGTCGTGTCCACCGCGTCCAGGATGATCTCCAGCGCGGGGATCAGCCCGCCCAGCCGCGGGGCGTAGGACGTCGGGTCGACCTGGATCTCCAGCCACTTCGACCCGTCCCGCAGATCCTCCTCCGCGGCCTCCCGCACCAGCCGGCGGATGTCGTCCGCGTCCCGCAGGCAGGACCGCGCCGCGTCGTACAGCCGCTGGAAGCGGAACCAGCCCCGTTCGTCCGTCGCCCGGAGTTTCGGGGACTCGCCCCGGCCCAGCGCCTCGGTCAGGACGTCGGGCAGCCGCACCCCGTGCTTGTCGGCCAGTTCCAGCAGGGTCGAGGGCCGCATCGAGCCGGTGAAGTGCAGATGCAGATGGGCCTTCGGCAGCTCAGAGAGATCACGTACACGCTCCATTCCGTGATCCTGCCGCACGCCGCGCCCGCGCGGGTAGCGGTTTGCCCATCCGGGAGGCGGCCGTACGGGGAACCGCCCGTGAACGGCGGGCGGCCGGAAGCGGAGAGGGCACCGCCCGTCGCCGGGAGGTGCCCTCTTCGGTGGCCGCGGGGAGGACCCGCGGGGCGGACGTCAGTCCTTGGCCTCCGCCAGGAGCTTCTGGATGCGGGAGATCCCCTCGACGAGGTCCTCGTCGCCGAGCGCGTAGGACAGCCGCAGGTACCCGGGCGTGCCGAAGGCCTCGCCGGGCACGACGGCGACCTCGGCCTCCTCCAGGATCAGCGCGGCCAGCTCCACGGAGGTCGCGGGGCGCGTGCCGCGGATCTCCTTGCCGAGGAGGGCCTTGACCGAGGGGTACGCGTAGAAGGCGCCCTCGGGCTCGGGGCAGAGGACGCCGTCGATCTCGTTGAGCATCCGCACGATGGTGCGCCGGCGCCGGTCGAAGGCCTCGCGCATGGCGGACACGGCCTCCAGGCCGCCGGAGACCGCGGCGAGCGCGGCGGCCTGGGCGACGTTGGAGACGTTGGACGTGGCGTGCGACTGGAGGTTGGTCGCGGCCTTGACGACGTCCTTGGGGCCGATGAGCCAGCCGACCCGCCAGCCGGTCATGGCGTAGGTCTTGGCGACGCCGTTGACGACGATGCACTTGTCGCGCAGCTCGGGCAGGAGCGCGGGCAGCGAGGTGAACTTCGCGTCGCCGTAGACGAGGTGCTCGTAGATCTCGTCGGTCAGCACCCAGAGCCCGTGCTCGACGGCCCAGCGGCCGACCGCCTCGACCTCGGCCTCGGAGTAGACGGCGCCGGTCGGGTTGGAGGGGGAGACGAACAGGACGACCTTGGTCCGCTCGGTGCGGGCCGCTTCGAGCTGCTCGACGGAGACGCGGTAGCCGGTGGTCTCGTCGGCGACGACCTCGACGGGCACGCCCCCGGCCAGCCGGATGGACTCGGGGTAGGTCGTCCAGTACGGCGCGGGGACGATGACCTCGTCGCCCGGGTCGAGGATGGCGGCGAACGCCTCGTAGATGGCCTGCTTGCCGCCGTTGGTGACGAGCACCTGGGAGGCGTCGACCTCGTAGCCGGAGTCGCGCAGTGTCTTCTCGGCGATGGCGGACCGCAGCTCCGGCAGCCCGCCGGCCGGCGTGTAGCGGTGGTACTTCGGGTTCTTGCACGCCTCGATGGCGGCCTCGACGATGTAGTCCGGTGTCGGGAAGTCGGGCTCACCGGCACCGAAGCCGATCACCGGGCGCCCGGCGGCCTTGAGGGCCTTCGCCTTGGCGTCGACGGCGAGGGTGGCGGACTCGGAGATCGCGCCGACTCGGGCGGAGACCCGGCGCTCGGTCGGAGGGGTTGCAGCGCTCATGTCCCCATCGTTCCAGACCCGAAACCTCAGCGGCACACGGGTTTCACGGACTGAACGCCACCGGGCGACGGCGGGCCGGACACCGTGCGGTCGTCCGGCGGACTCCTGGTGTGCACGCGGGCGGACGGTAGGGCGGCGGTACGACCGGGCGAGCCGGCGGCGGAAGCGGACCCGGGGGCTCCCCCGACGGCCCCCGGAGCGGCCCGGGGAGGAGGACGAGTCCGGCGGGCGGACCCCCCTGGCGGGCCCCGCCGGACTCCCGGACTCCCGGGCTCTCGGAGCGCCCCCATCCGGAGCGGCGGGCCCCTGCCGGACCTCTCCCGACCGGCTCCGGGAGGAACTCCGCGGCCCCCCGACACGTCAGACCGCACCCCGGCAGACCTCCGGCAGACCTCCGGCAGACCTCCGGACGCCCCCGAACGGGCCCGGACCCCCCACTCCACGGGACACGCACCGCACTCCGGGACAACAGTCCGAATAAACCCGGGATACACCCGGAAGCCCCCCGGATATGCCCCGGATGCCCCTTCACGGGACCGTCCGGAGGGGCGTTCCGGCGGCCCGTGATCAGGACTGTCGATCATTTCTGTTCGACGCCCGGCCCATGAACACGTACACTCTCACCTCGTTGGCCTTCAGCGGCCCGCACACGTCAGGTGCACAGTGAGCACCCGGGGGGATGCGGTACGTTGGGGGGCACACAAAGGGTCGTAGCTCAATTGGTAGAGCACTGGTCTCCAAAACCAGCGGTTGGGGGTTCAAGTCCCTCCGGCCCTGCTACACACACCATCGCCAGGATGTGTGCGCAGGTTACGTACAGCAATGCATCGCCGTGCGGCTCATACCGGGCGCGGCACGGCCACGACCCGGAATCAGGTGAGGACGAGTGACGGACGCCGTGGGCTCCATCGACATGCCTGATGCCCAGGACGAGGCACCGGACGAGAAGCCGCGCAAGGGCGGCAAGCGCGCCAAGAAGGGCCCGCTGAAGCGCCTCGCGCTCTTCTACCGGCAGATCATCGCGGAGCTGCGGAAGGTCGTCTGGCCCACCCGCAACCAGCTCACGACCTACACCACCGTGGTCATCATCTTCGTGGTGATCATGATCGGCCTGGTGACCGTGATTGACTATGGCTTCAGCCACGCTGTCAAGTACATCTTCGGCTGAGCCGAGAGCGATAGGGCGCCGAGGTACCCGGCGCCCCTTTCGCGTGTTCCACCCCTATGTATCCAGGAAGAAGCAGCCACAGTGTCTGACCCGAACGTGAACGACGCCGTTGAGCCTCGCGGGGAGGCTGCCGAGACCGTCGAGGACGGGACCGGCCTCGTCGACGGCGCGGACAACGAGGACACACAGACCCCCACCGGGGCCGAGGCTGCCGAGGGCGCCGTCACCGCCGCCACCGAGGACACCGAGAACGAGGACACGGCCGCCGCGGAGACCGGGGACGGGACCGACGAGGACACCGAGGGCGAGGAGCCGGAGGCCGCCGAGGCGGAGACCGAGCCGGAGCCCGAGGTCGACCCGATCGAGAAGCTCCGCCAGGAGCTGCGCATCCTCCCCGGCGAGTGGTACGTCATCCACACCTACGCCGGGTACGAGAACCGGGTGAAGACGAACCTGGAGCAGCGCGCCGTCTCGCTGAACGTCGAGGAGTACATCTTCCAGGCCGAGGTGCCGCAGGAAGAGGTCGTCCAGATCAAGAACGGCGACCGCAAGACGATCCGCCAGAACAAGCTCCCCGGTTACGTGCTGGTCCGCATGGAGCTGACCAACGAGTCCTGGGGCGTCGTCCGCAACACCCCCGGTGTCACCGGCTTCGTGGGCAACGCCTACGACCCGTACCCGCTGACGCTGGACGAGATCGTCAAGATGCTCGCTCCCGAGGCCGAGGAGAAGGCGGCCCGCGAGGCGGCCGAGGCCGAGGGCAAGCCGGTGCCGCAGCGCAAGGTCGAGGTCCAGGTGCTGGACTTCGAGGTGGGCGACTCGGTCACCGTCACCGACGGTCCCTTCGCCACGCTGCAGGCCACGATCAACGAGATCAACGCCGACTCGAAGAAGGTCAAGGGCCTCGTCGAGATCTTCGGCCGCGAGACCCCGGTCGAGCTGAGCTTCGACCAGATCCAGAAGAACTAGCCGCCCGCCGCGGCGGGCGACACCGCCGCGGCAGCGCCGGCCCCCTTCTGGACGTACTGCTTCCGACCAGGTCGGACCGGCCCTCGCTGGCCGGTCTGACCTGCTCGGTTTTTGGCCGCGCATCCATACCCGCTATCGTTGTGCGGTATGCCCGCATCCGGGGACTCCCTGAGAAAGACTCACCGGACACGGGCAGGACCCGAATCGAAAGGACCCGGAGAGCCATGCCTCCCAAGAAGAAGAAGGTCACGGGGCTCATCAAGCTCCAGATCCAGGCCGGTGCCGCCAACCCGGCTCCGCCGGTCGGCCCCGCGCTGGGTCAGCACGGCGTCAACATCATGGAGTTCTGCAAGGCCTACAACGCCGCGACCGAGTCGCAGCGCGGTTGGGTCATCCCGGTGGAGATCACGGTCTACGAGGACCGTTCCTTCACCTTCGTCACCAAGACGCCGCCGGCCGCCAAGATGATCCTCAAGGCCGCGGGCGTGGAGAAGGGCTCCGGCGAGCCGCACAAGACCAAGGTCGCGAAGATCACGCGCGACCAGGTCCGCGAGATCGCCACCACCAAGATGCCCGACCTCAACGCCAACGACCTGGACGCCGCCGAGAAGATCATCGCCGGCACCGCGCGTTCCATGGGCGTCACGGTCGAGGGCTGAACCCCACCTTCCAGCAGCAGAAGTGGCAGGGCCCGCTCGGCCCGGACCACAACTCCTAAGAAGCCACAGGAGCAGTAGTGAGCAAGCGCAGCAAGTCTCTCCGCGCTGCGGACGCCAAGGTCGACCGGGACAAGCTCTACGCCCCGCTCGAGGCCGTCCGTCTCGCCAAGGAGACCTCCACGACCAAGTTCGACAGCACCGTCGAGGTCGCCTTCCGCCTGGGTGTCGACCCGCGCAAGGCGGACCAGATGGTCCGCGGCACCGTGAACCTCCCGCACGGCACCGGCAAGACCGCCCGGGTCCTGGTCTTCGCGACCGGTGACCGTGCCGAGGCCGCGCGTGCCGCGGGCGCCGACATCGTCGGCGCCGACGAACTGATCGACGAGGTGTCGAAGGGCCGTCTGGACTTCGACGCCGTCGTCGCCACCCCGGACCTCATGGGCAAGGTCGGCCGCCTCGGCCGCGTGCTCGGTCCCCGTGGTCTGATGCCGAACCCGAAGACCGGCACCGTGACCCCGGACGTCGCCAAGGCTGTCAACGACATCAAGGGCGGCAAGATCGAGTTCCGCGTCGACAAGCACTCGAACCTGCACTTCATCATCGGCAAGGTGTCCTTCGACGACGCCAAGCTGGTGGAGAACTACGGCGCGGCCCTGGAGGAGATCCTCCGTCTGAAGCCGTCCGCCGCCAAGGGCCGGTACATCAAGAAGGCCGCCATCAGCACCACGATGGGCCCCGGCATCCCGGTCGACTCCAACCGCACCCGCAACCTCCTCACCGAGGAGGACCCGGCGGCGGTCTGAGCCCACGGCTCACCGAACCGGTCCACGGGCCCCGCACCTTCGGAAGGTGCGGGGCCCGTTCCCGTCTCCGGACGCCCGGTCCGTCTCCCGTGACGGAAGACCGGCAGCGGATTCCCGGGACGGGCGTGCCCCGCCTGGGCTACCGTGCGGGGATGACCACGCGCACCGGCGCGCGCGGAGGACGGTACGGGCCGCGCGGGCGGTCCCGGGGGCGGTCCCGCGGTGGCGGGGCGGTACGGGGGTTTGGCACATGACGAGCACGACGGCGCGCCGCGCTGTCCGGTGGCCGGCTCTGCTGGTGGCGGTCCTGCTGGGGGCCGGGACGGCCTGCTCGGGCTCCGACGGGGACCACGCCGCGGGCGGTCACTCCGCCTCCGGACGGCCCGACGGCACGGTGGCGGCGAGTGCCCCCGCCGACCCCACCGGTTCCTCCGCCACCGGCGTCCCCGGCGGTGACGTCCCGGCGGAGCAGGCACTGCGCGCCGTGGAGCGGGCCCTCCGCGAGGCGGGCTCGGCCAGGATCGAGAGCAGCACCGTGATCAAGGGCGGGATGTCCCTCAAGGCCAAGGGCGTCGTCGCCTGGCGGAGCGGCGTCACCGGCGCCATGACGATGACGGGCACCGGTGACTACAAGGACATGCTGCTGCGAAGTATCGGCACCGACTCCGTCGAGGCGCGCTATCTGCCCGACGCCTTCTACTCGCGGATGGGAGGTGCCATGGCCGCTGTCTTCCAGGGACGGTCCTGGTTCCGCTACGGCTACGAGGACCTGGAGAGGCTCCCCGGTGGTGCCGGGGCCGGTATCACCGGGCAGATGCGCGACAACACCCCCGACAAGGTGATCGCGGTGATCCTCACCAGCGAGGACCTGCGCAGGGTGGGGGAGGAGCGGGTGCGCGGCCGGAACACCACGCACTGGGTCGGCACGGTCGGCTCCACCACGGCGCACGGCACCGTCGACATCTGGGTCGACGACCGTGATCTGCTGGTGAAGCGCGCGGAGCGGGGCAGGACGCCCGACGGGGAGGTGTCCCAGACCTCGTACTACAGCGACTACGGGGTCCCGGTGTTCGTCCGGCCGCCCCCCGCCGAGGACACGGTGGACTTCGGGGAACTGACCCGGAGCGGAGCCCCCGCCTCCTGACCGCGATATCTGGTTGATCGTTTCCCCTGGGGCTGGGTTACCCTCCGCCTGTGTGTCCGCTGTGGGGCGGCCGAATCCCTTGGGGGGAAATTCCATGAACCAGTCCATACGCAAGCCCGTGGTCGCCGGTGTGGCCGCGCTGCTCCTCGCGGCCGGTGCCGTCGGCTGCGGCGCCGAGAAGGAGAAGTCCCCGGAGATGTCTCCGGCGGCTGCCGTCGCCAAGGCCGCGAAGAAGTCGGAGGACATCACCTCCCTGACCTACCGGATGACGGGCCGCACCCCGCAGGAGGGGCGCGTCGAGGCCGACGCCGAGATGCGCATCAAGCCCACCCTCGCGATGAGCATGAAGATCAAGGCACTTGACCAGGGGGCCGACGGGACCGCCGAGATCCGTCTCGTCGACGGCGCCATGTTCATGGGCGGGAACCCCGAGATGGCCAAGGAGATGGACGGCAAGAGCTGGATCAAGTTCGACCTGTCCGCCATGGGCGCGGACGACGAGCTGAACCAGCTCGGCGGAGCGTCCACGGCCGAGCGCAATCCGGCCGAGGAGGCGAACTTCCTGACCGGCGCCAAGGACGTGGAGAAGGTCGGTACCGAGAAGATCGACGGTGTCGAGACCACCCACTACCGGGGCAAGGTCTCCCTCGCGGACCTGAAGGACCTGGCGAAGAAGGACGAGAAGACCCGGGAACAGCGCGAGAAGGCCCTGGAGCAGTACGAGAAGATGGGCGCCGACGAGCTGACGATGGACATGTGGATCGACGGCGAGGACCACACCAAGCAGTTCCGCACCCAGAGCGAGACCAAGGACGGCCCGTTGGACGTCACCATCCTCTTCGGTGACCTCAACAAGCCCGTGAACGTCACCGCTCCGCCCGCCTCCCAGGTCATGGACCTCGGCGAGATGATGAAGGAAGGCGCCGAGGGCTGATCCTCCGAGGCCCCCTCTCCGCGGGGCCGGTGGGGCGGCCCACGACCGGCCCCCCACGGCCCCCGCGCCTTCCGCAGCCCCCCACGGCCCACGCTCCGCTCCGCCCGCCGGCCTCCGTGCGGGCGGATTTGCCTGCCGGCGACCCGTTCGCGTACGCTCCTTCTGAAGCCAAAGACCGCTGGTCGTTGCCGTGTGCTCGTGAGAGGACGCGGTGGCCGAAGGATCCGCTGAACTGCGGACGACCCGCGCAGGTGACAGTGGAGAAGCTCCCGGGAGCCGACCGCGCCGACGCGCGGAAGGGAACCGGTCGAGCTACGCCCCGTGCGCCTGCGCCGGGGCGTTTCGTTTTCCCCAGTCCTCCTTCGGGTCCGCGCGGTCCGAATCACCCGGAAGGAGGCCGAGGCTCTATGGCGAGGCCCGACAAGGCTGCCGCGGTTGCCGAGCTGACGGACAAGTTCCGCAGCTCCAACGCCGCCGTGCTGACCGAGTACCGCGGTCTCACCGTGGCGCAGCTCAAGACGCTGCGCCGGTCGCTCGGTGAGAACGCCCAGTACGCCGTGGTGAAGAACACGCTGACCAAGATTGCGGCCAACGAGGCCGGGATCTCCACGCTGGACGACCACTTCAACGGTCCGACGGCTGTGGCCTTCATCACCGGTGACCCGGTGGTGTCGGCGAAGGGTCTGCGCGACTTCGCCAAGGACAACCCGAATCTCATCATCAAGGGCGGCGTGCTTGACGGCAAGCCGCTCTCGGCCGACGAGATCAAGAAGCTCGCGGACCTCGAGTCCCGTGAGGTTCTGCTCTCCAAGCTGGCCGGTGCCTTCAAGGGGAAGCAGTCCCAGGCTGCCTCCGTCTTCCAGGCGCTGCCGTCGAAGCTCGTCCGCACCGTGGACGCGCTGCGCGCCAAGCAGGACGAGCAGGGCGGTGCCGAGTAACTCGGCTCGCTTTCTGATCCGCCGCCGCCCCGCGGCGCGGATCGCAGCGGGCCAGACGTCTGCGCAGTAATGCCGTAAGGCAGCCGCCCGCCTCACCCCGTACATCCGGCACCCGCCGAATTAGTGGAAGGACCGCCATCATGGCGAAGCTCAGCCAGGAAGACCTGCTCGCGCAGTTCGAGGACATGACCCTCATCGAGCTCTCCGAGTTCGTGAAGGCGTTCGAGGAGAAGTTCGACGTCACCGCCGCCGCGGCCGCCCCGGTCGTCGTCGCCGGTGGTGGCGCGGGTGCCGTCGCCGAGGCCGTCGAGGAGAAGGACGAGTTCGACGTCATCCTCACCGGCGCCGGCGAGAAGAAGATCCAGGTCATCAAGGTCGTCCGCGAGCTGACCTCCCTCGGCCTGAAGGAGGCCAAGGACCTGGTCGACGGCGCCCCGAAGCCGGTCCTGGAGAAGGTCAACAAGGAGCAGGCCGAGAAGGCCGCCGAGTCCCTCAAGGGCGCCGGCGCCTCGGTCGAGGTCAAGTAAGGACCTCACGGATCCCGCGGGATCTGTAACGCGCAAGCGCCGAAGAGCGATCATCCATCCGGGTGGTCGCTCTTCGGCGTACGGGGGGACCGGCGGCGGCTCCCTTGCACGGGCGGCGGTGAAGAGTAGGGTGATCATCGGTCGCGCCGCCGCCGGGGCCCGGAGGCCCGCCGCGGCGGCCGGTTCGGACAAGGGGGGCCTTGACGAACCGCACGCAGCGCGCAATTCTCAGGACGCGTCGTCACGAGGATCCGAATCCGAGGCATGGATCGACGGCGAACAGGGCAGTATCACGGTGCGTTGAGGGCGAGGCCTTGCCGCAGGTGGTGAGAGCAACGAGGAGTCAAGACGGTTCGCTACACCCGCACTGGACATCAGTGGGCCAAGTGGCTACACTGACCCTTTGCGCTGCCTGTTAGCTGCCCCCTGCCCGTCACCAGGGGTCTGCCCTCGCCCGAGCACTGACGACCAGAGCACGCCTGACCTGGCATTTCGGCCACATCGGGCGCCCCGTGTCTCCGTGTGTGGATGAGGGGCCGGTACGCGCGTAGTGAGTCCGAGCCCTCGGAAGGACCCCCTCTTGGCCGCCTCGCGCAACGCCTCGACCGCGAATACGAACAACGCCGCCAGCACCGCCCCGCTGCGCATCTCCTTTGCAAAGATCCGGGAGCCCCTCGAGGTTCCGAACCTCCTCGCGCTGCAAACCGAGAGCTTCGACTGGCTGCTCGGCAACGACGCGTGGAAGGCGCGCGTCGAGTCGGCTCTGGAGTCCGGCCACGACGTCCCCACGAAGTCCGGTCTGGAGGAGATCTTCGAGGAGATCTCCCCGATCGAGGACTTCTCCGGGTCGATGTCGCTGACGTTCCGCGACCACCGCTTCGAGCCGCCGAAGAACAGCATCGACGAGTGCAAGGAGCGCGACTTCACGTTCGCCGCCCCGCTCTTCGTCACGGCCGAGTTCACGAACAACGAGACCGGCGAGATCAAGTCCCAGACGGTCTTCATGGGCGACTTCCCGCTCATGACCAACAAGGGCACCTTCGTCATCAACGGCACCGAGCGCGTCGTCGTGTCGCAACTCGTCCGTTCGCCGGGTGTCTACTTCGACTCCTCCATCGACAAGACGTCCGACAAGGACATCTTCTCTGCCAAGATCATCCCCTCCCGGGGTGCCTGGCTGGAGATGGAGATCGACAAGCGCGACATGGTCGGTGTGCGCATCGACCGCAAGCGCAAGCAGTCCGTCACCGTCCTGCTCAAGGCGCTCGGCTGGACCACCGAGCAGATCCTCGAGGAGTTCGGCGAGTACGAGTCCATGCGCGCCACCCTGGAGAAGGACCACACCCAGGGCCAGGACGACGCGCTGCTCGACATCTACCGCAAGCTGCGTCCGGGCGAGCCGCCCACCCGCGAGGCCGCGCAGACGCTGCTGGAGAACCTGTACTTCAACCCCAAGCGCTACGACCTGGCCAAGGTCGGCCGCTACAAGGTCAACAAGAAGCTGGGCGCGGACGCCCCGCTGGACGCGGGTGTCCTGACCGTCGAGGACGTCATCTCGACGATCAAGTACCTGGTGATGCTGCACGCCGGTGAGACCGAGACGACGGTGGGCGACGGTCAGACGATCGTCGTCGAGACCGACGACATCGACCACTTCGGCAACCGCCGTCTGCGCAGCGTCGGCGAGCTGATCCAGAACCAGGTGCGCACGGGTCTGGCCCGTATGGAGCGCGTCGTGCGCGAGCGCATGACGACCCAGGACGTCGAGGCGATCACGCCGCAGACCCTGATCAACATCCGGCCGGTCGTCGCCTCCATCAAGGAGTTCTTCGGCACCAGCCAGCTCTCGCAGTTCATGGACCAGAACAACCCGCTGTCCGGGCTGACGCACAAGCGCCGTCTGTCCGCGCTCGGCCCGGGTGGTCTCTCCCGTGAGCGGGCCGGCTTCGAGGTCCGTGACGTGCACCCCTCGCACTACGGCCGCATGTGCCCGATCGAGACGCCCGAAGGCCCGAACATCGGTCTGATCGGCTCCCTCGCCTCCTACGGCCGGGTCAACGCGTTCGGCTTCGTCGAGACCCCGTACCGCAAGGTCAACGACGGCCAGGTCACCGACGACGTCGACTACCTGACCGCCGACGAGGAGGACCGCTTCGTCATCGCGCAGGCCAACGCCACGCTCAACGACGACCTGCGGTTCGCCGAGGCCCGTGTGCTCGTCCGCCGCCGCGGCGGCGAGGTCGACTACGTCGGCCCCGAGGACGTGGACTACATGGACGTCTCGCCGCGCCAGATGGTGTCGGTCGCGACCGCCATGATCCCGTTCCTGGAGCACGACGACGCCAACCGCGCCCTCATGGGCGCGAACATGATGCGCCAGGCCGTACCCCTGATCAAGTCCGAGGCGCCGCTGGTCGGCACCGGCATGGAGTACCGCTCGGCCGTCGACGCCGGCGACGTCGTCAAGGCGGAGAAGGCGGGTGTGGTCCAGGAGGTCTCCGCGGACTACATCACCACCACCAACGACGACGGCACGTACATCACGTACCGCCTGCACAAGTTCGCCCGCTCCAACCAGGGCACCTCGGTCAACCAGAAGGTCATCGTCAACGAGGGCGACCGGGTCATCGAGGGCCAGGTCCTCGCCGACGGTCCGGCCACCGAGAACGGCGAGATGGCGCTCGGCAAGAACCTGCTGGTCGCGTTCATGCCGTGGGAGGGCCACAACTACGAGGACGCGATCATCCTGTCGCAGCGCCTCGTGCAGGACGACGTCCTCTCCTCGATCCACATCGAGGAGCACGAGGTCGACGCCCGCGACACCAAGCTGGGCCCCGAGGAGATCACCCGGGACATCCCGAACGTCTCCGAGGAGGTCCTCGCCGACCTCGACGAGCGCGGCATCATCCGCATCGGCGCCGAGGTCATCGCCGGCGACATCCTCGTCGGCAAGGTCACGCCCAAGGGCGAGACCGAGCTGACCCCCGAGGAGCGGCTGCTGCGCGCGATCTTCGGCGAGAAGGCCCGCGAGGTCCGCGACACCTCGCTGAAGGTGCCGCACGGCGAGATCGGCAAGATCATCGGCGTCCGCGTCTTCGACCGCGAGGAGGGCGACGAGCTGCCGCCCGGCGTCAACCAGCTCGTCCGCGTCTACGTCGCGCAGAAGCGCAAGATCACCGACGGTGACAAGCTCGCCGGCCGCCACGGCAACAAGGGCGTCATCTCCAAGATCCTGCCGATCGAGGACATGCCGTTCATGGAGGACGGCACCCCGGTCGACATCATCCTGAACCCGCTGGGCGTCCCGTCCCGGATGAACCCGGGACAGGTCCTGGAGATCCACCTCGGCTGGCTCGCCAGCCGCGGCTGGGACGTCTCCGGCCTCGCCGACGAGTGGGCCGAGCGCCTCCAGGTGATCGGCGCCGACAGCGTCGAGCCCGGCACCAACGTCGCGACCCCGGTCTTCGACGGTGCGCGCCAGGACGAGCTGGCGGGTCTGCTCCAGCACACCATCCCCAACCGGGACGGCGTGCGGATGGTGCTCCCCAGCGGCAAGGCGCGGCTGTTCGACGGCCGCAGCGGCGAGCCGTTCCCGGAGCCGATCTCGGTCGGCTACATGTACATCCTGAAGCTGCACCACCTGGTGGACGACAAGCTGCACGCCCGTTCCACCGGCCCGTACTCGATGATCACCCAGCAGCCGCTCGGTGGTAAGGCCCAGTTCGGCGGCCAGCGGTTCGGTGAGATGGAGGTGTGGGCGCTGGAGGCGTACGGCGCCGCCTACGCGCTCCAGGAGCTTCTGACCATCAAGTCCGACGACGTCACCGGCCGCGTGAAGGTCTACGAGGCCATCGTCAAGGGCGAGAACATCCCCGAGCCCGGCATCCCCGAGTCCTTCAAGGTGCTCATCAAGGAGATGCAGTCGCTCTGCCTGAACGTGGAGGTGCTGTCCAGCGACGGTATGTCCATCGAGATGCGTGACACCGACGAGGACGTCTTCCGCGCGGCGGAGGAGCTCGGCATCGACCTGTCCCGGCGCGAGCCGAGCAGCGTCGAAGAGGTCTGACGGGAGTTCCGGCGGGGCTCGTACCACGAGTCCCGCCGGCCCCAGGACCCCCGTATCAGACCCCAAGACTCACGACCCTGAGAGGGATTGACGCATAGTGCTCGACGTCAACTTCTTCGACGAGCTCCGGATCGGCCTGGCCACCGCTGACGACATCCGTCAGTGGAGCCACGGTGAGGTCAAGAAGCCCGAGACCATCAACTACCGCACCCTGAAGCCCGAGAAGGACGGACTCTTCTGCGAGAAGATCTTCGGTCCGACCCGGGACTGGGAGTGCTACTGCGGCAAGTACAAGCGCGTCCGCTTCAAGGGCATCATCTGCGAGCGCTGTGGCGTCGAGGTCACGCGTGCGAAGGTGCGCCGTGAGCGGATGGGCCACATCGAGCTCGCCGCCCCCGTCACGCACATCTGGTACTTCAAGGGCGTCCCGTCGCGCCTCGGCTACCTCCTCGACCTCGCCCCGAAGGACCTGGAGAAGGTCATCTACTTCGCGGCGTACATGATCACGTTCGTCGACGAGGAGCGCCGCACCCGCGACCTGCCCTCCCTGGAGGCGCACGTCTCCGTCGAGCGCCAGCAGATCGAGAACCGCCGCGACGCCGACCTGGAGGCCCGCGCCAAGAAGCTCGAGACGGACCTCGCCGAGCTGGAGGCCGAGGGCGCCAAGGCGGACGTCCGCCGCAAGGTGCGCGAGGGCGCCGAGCGCGAGATGAAGCAGCTCCGCGACCGCTCCCAGCGCGAGATCGACCGCCTCGACGAGGTGTGGAACCGGTTCAAGAACCTCAAGGTCCAGGACCTGGAGGGCGACGAGCTGCTCTACCGCGAGCTGCGCGACCGCTTCGGCACCTACTTCGACGGCTCGATGGGCGCCGCCGCGCTGCAGAAGCGCCTGGAGTCCTTCGACCTGGACGAGGAGGCCGAGCGCCTCCGCGAGATCATCCGCACCGGCAAGGGCCAGAAGAAGACCCGCGCGCTCAAGCGCCTCAAGGTCGTCTCCGCCTTCCTGCAGACCTCCAACAGCCCCAAGGGCATGGTGCTGGACTGCGTGCCGGTCATCCCGCCGGACCTGCGTCCGATGGTGCAGCTCGACGGTGGCCGCTTCGCGACCTCCGACCTGAACGACCTGTACCGCCGCGTGATCAACCGCAACAACCGCCTGAAGCGGCTTCTCGACCTCGGCGCGCCCGAGATCATCGTGAACAACGAGAAGCGCATGCTCCAGGAGGCCGTCGACGCGCTGTTCGACAACGGCCGCCGCGGCCGCCCCGTCACGGGCCCCGGCAACCGTCCGCTGAAGTCGCTGTCCGACATGCTCAAGGGCAAGCAGGGCCGCTTCCGTCAGAACCTGCTCGGCAAGCGCGTCGACTACTCGGCCCGTTCCGTGATCGTCGTCGGTCCGCAGCTCAAGCTGCACCAGTGCGGTCTGCCCAAGGCCATGGCGCTGGAGCTCTTCAAGCCGTTCGTGATGAAGCGCCTGGTGGACCTGAACCACGCGCAGAACATCAAGAGCGCCAAGCGGATGGTCGAGCGCGGCCGCACGGTCGTGTACGACGTGCTGGAAGAGGTCATCGCGGAGCACCCGGTCCTGCTGAACCGCGCGCCCACGCTGCACCGCCTCGGCATCCAGGCCTTCGAGCCGCAGCTCGTCGAGGGCAAGGCCATCCAGATCCACCCGCTCGTCTGCACCGCGTTCAACGCGGACTTCGACGGCGACCAGATGGCCGTGCACCTGCCGCTGTCCGCGGAGGCGCAGGCCGAGGCCCGCATCCTGATGCTGTCCTCGAACAACATCCTCAAGCCGGCCGACGGCCGCCCGGTGACGATGCCGACCCAGGACATGGTCCTCGGTCTGTTCTTCCTCACCACGGACGGCGACGGCCGCGAGCTCAAGGGCGAGGGCCGGGCCTTCGGGTCCGCCGCCGAGGCGATCATGGCGTTCGACGCGGGCGACCTGTCGCTCCAGTCGAAGGTCGACATCCGCTTCCCGGTGGGCACCATCCCGCCGCGCGGCTGGGAGCCGCCGGCGCGCGAGGAGGGCGAGCCGGAGTGGCAGCAGGGTGACACCTTCACCCTGAGGACCACGCTGGGCCGCGCGCTCTTCAACGAGCTGCTGCCCGAGGACTACCCGTTCGTCGACTACGAGGTGAGCAAGAAGCAGCTCTCCGAGATCGTCAACGACCTGGCCGAGCGGTACCCCAAGGTCATCGTGGCGGCGACGCTCGACAACCTGAAGGCGTCCGGCTTCTACTGGGCGACCCGCTCCGGCGTCACCGTGGCCATCTCCGACGTCATCGTCCCCGAGGCGAAGAAGGAGATCGTCAAGGGGTACGAGGCGCAGGACGAGAAGGTCCAGAAGCAGTACGAGCGCGGTCTGATCACCAAGGACGAGCGCACCCAGGAGCTCATCGCGATCTGGACCAAGGCGACCAACGAGGTCGCCGAGGCGATGAACGAGAACTTCCCGAAGACCAACCCGATCTTCATGATGGTGAACTCGGGCGCGCGCGGCAACATGATGCAGATGCGTCAGATCGCCGGTATGCGTGGTCTGGTGTCGAACGCGAAGAACGAGACGATCCCGCGTCCGATCAAGGCGTCGTTCCGCGAGGGCCTCTCGGTCCTCGAGTACTTCATCGCCACCCACGGTGCCCGTAAGGGTCTGGCGGACACCGCCCTGCGGACCGCCGACTCCGGTTACCTCACCCGTCGTCTGGTCGACGTCTCCCAGGACGTCATCATCCGCGAGGAGGACTGCGGCACCGAGCGCGGTCTGAAGCTGCGGATCGCGTCGCGCGCCGCGGACGGCACGCTGCGCAAGGCCGAGGACGTCGAGACCAGCGTCTACGCCCGGATGCTCGCCGAGGACGTCGTCATCGACGGCAAGGTGATCGCGCCGGCCAACGTGGACCTCGGCGACGTGCTGATCGAGCAGCTCGTGCGGCACGGTGTCGAGGAGGTCAAGACCCGTTCGATCCTGACCTGCGAGTCCCAGGTCGGCACCTGCGCCATGTGCTACGGCCGCTCGCTGGCCACCGGCAAGCTGGTCGACATCGGTGAGGCGGTCGGCATCATCGCCGCCCAGTCCATCGGTGAGCCCGGCACCCAGCTCACGATGCGCACCTTCCACACCGGTGGTGTGGCCGGTGACGACATCACCCAGGGTCTTCCCCGTGTCGTCGAGCTCTTCGAGGCCCGGACCCCGAAGGGTGTCGCCCCGATCTCCGAGGCCTCCGGCCGCGTGCGGATCGAGGAGACCGAGAAGACGAAGAAGATCGTCGTCACCCCGGACGACGGCAGCGACGAGACGGCGTACCCGATCTCGAAGCGCGCCCGTCTGCTGGTGGGCGAGGGCGACCACGTCGAGGTGGGCCAGCGGCTCACCGTGGGTGCCACCAACCCGCACGACGTGCTGCGCATCCTGGGTCAGCGCGCCGTCCAGGTCCACCTGGTCGGCGAGGTCCAGAAGGTCTACAACTCGCAGGGCGTGTCGATCCACGACAAGCACATCGAGATCATCATCCGGCAGATGCTGCGCCGTGTGACGATCATCGAGTCCGGCGACGCCGAGCTGCTGCCCGGCGAGCTGGTGGAGCGCTCGAAGTTCGAGACCGAGAACCGCCGCGTGGTCCAGGAGGGCGGTCACCCGGCCTCGGGCCGTCCGCAGCTCATGGGCATCACCAAGGCCTCGCTGGCCACGGAGTCCTGGCTGTCGGCCGCCTCCTTCCAGGAGACGACCCGGGTGCTGACGGACGCGGCGATCAACGCCAAGTCCGACAGCCTGATCGGCCTCAAGGAGAACGTCATCATCGGCAAGCTCATCCCGGCCGGTACGGGTCTGTCCCGTTACCGCAACATCCGGGTGGAGCCGACCGAGGAGGCCAAGGCCGCGATGTACTCGGCCGTCGGCTACGACGACATCGACTACTCGCCGTTCGGCACGGGCTCCGGCCAGGCCGTTCCGCTGGAGGACTACGACTACGGTCCGTACAACCAGTAGGCGGGTCGTCCGACACGCGCCGAAGGGCGGTCACCCCGTGGGGTGGCCGCCCTTCGGGGTTTCCGGGCCCGGCAAGGGGTCTGTACGGCTCTCCGGCGGCCGCCGGGGACCGCGAGGGCGGGGGGACGCGTCCGGGGGTGCGGGGCGCCGTCAGGGGCGCTCAGGGGGATGCGGGCGGTCCGTGCGGCTTATCGGATCAAGCCGGGCGAAATGGGTGACACGGGTGGCCGCGTCCATTTGTTTTGACCGCAGCGAATGCGATAGGTACGCTCAGACCTTGTGCCTGGGGTGTGCCCTGGCTTTCGTGCGTGCCTTCAACCGCACGGAGTGCTGTGACCGGCCACCGCAATTCGCGCCATCTCCGTCTCGCGGCGGGAGTGCGCCGGATTCGACACACCCGACCGCGTGGGTCGGCGTCGTTCCAGGTTAGCTGTACCCATCGGCACACAGAAACCGGAGAAGTAGTGCCTACGATCCAGCAGCTGGTCCGCAAGGGCCGGCAGGACAAGGTCGAGAAGAACAAGACGCCCGCACTCGAGGGTTCTCCCCAGCGCCGGGGCGTCTGCACGCGTGTGTTCACGACCACCCCGAAGAAGCCGAACTCGGCCCTGCGCAAGGTCGCGCGTGTGCGTCTGACCAGCGGTATCGAGGTCACTGCTTACATTCCGGGTGAGGGACACAACCTGCAGGAGCACTCCATCGTGCTCGTGCGCGGCGGCCGTGTGAAGGACCTGCCGGGTGTTCGTTACAAGATCATCCGTGGCTCCCTCGACACCCAGGGTGTCAAGAACCGCAAGCAGGCCCGCAGCCGTTACGGCGCCAAGAAGGAGAAGTAAGAATGCCTCGTAAGGGCCCCGCCCCGAAGCGCCCGGTCATCATCGACCCGGTCTACGGTTCTCCTCTGGTGACCTCCCTGATCAACAAGGTGCTGATGAACGGCAAGCGCTCCACTGCCGAGCGCATCGTCTACGGCGCCATGGAGGGCCTGCGCGACAAGACCGGCAACGACCCGGTCATCACGCTGAAGCGCGCTCTCGAGAACATCAAGCCGACCCTCGAGGTCAAGTCCCGCCGTGTCGGTGGCGCCACCTACCAGGTGCCGGTCGAGGTCAAGCCCGGCCGCGCCAACACCCTGGCGCTGCGCTGGCTGGTCGGTTACTCCCGCGCCCGTCGCGAGAAGACCATGACCGAGCGTCTGCTCAACGAGCTCCTCGACGCCTCCAACGGCCTCGGTGCCGCTGTGAAGAAGCGCGAGGACACGCACAAGATGGCCGAGTCCAACAAGGCCTTCGCGCACTACCGCTGGTAGTCGGAAACCCCTTCGAAACCGAGAGAAGACTGAAGCCTTATGGCTACCACTTCGCTTGACCTGGCCAGGGTCCGCAACATCGGGATCATGGCCCACATCGACGCGGGCAAGACGACCACCACCGAGCGGATTCTGTTCTACACGGGTGTCTCGTACAAGATCGGCGAGACGCACGAGGGCTCCGCGACCATGGACTGGATGGAGCAGGAGCAGGAGCGTGGCATCACGATCACCTCTGCTGCCACCACCTGTCACTGGCCGCTTGAGAACGTCGACCACACCATCAACATCATCGACACCCCGGGCCACGTCGACTTCACCGTCGAGGTGGAGCGCTCGCTGCGCGTCCTCGACGGTGCCGTCACGGTGTTCGACGGTGTCGCCGGTGTCGAGCCGCAGTCCGAGACGGTGTGGCGTCAGGCGGACCGCTACGGCGTTCCGCGCATCTGCTTCGTGAACAAGCTGGACCGCACGGGCGCGGACTTCCTGCGCTGCGTCCAGATGATCTCCGACCGCCTGGGCGCGCAGCCGCTGGTCATGCAGCTGCCGATCGGCGCGGAGGCGGACTTCCAGGGCGTCGTCGACCTCGTGACGATGAAGGCCCTGGTCTGGTCCGTCGAGGCGACCAAGGGCGAGATGTACGACACGGTCGACATCCCGGAGACGCACACCGAGGCCGCCGAGGAGTGGCGCGGCAAGCTCCTCGAGGCCGTGGCCGAGAACGACGAGGAGCTGATGGAGCTGTACCTGGAGGGCACCGAGCCCTCCGCGGAGCAGCTCTACGCGGCGATCCGCCGGATCACCATCGCCTCGGGCAAGAGCGACAGCACCACCGTCACCCCCGTGTTCTGCGGCACCGCCTTCAAGAACAAGGGCGTGCAGCCCCTGCTCGACTCGGTCGTGCGCTACCTGCCTTCCCCGCTCGACGTCGAGGCCATCGAGGGCCACGACCCGAAGGACGCGGAGAAGGTCATCGAGCGCAGGCCGTCCGACGACGAGCCGCTGTCGGCGCTGGCGTTCAAGATCATGAGCGACCCGCACCTCGGCAAGCTCACCTTCGTCCGCGTGTACTCCGGCCGCCTGGAGTCCGGCACCCAGGTGCTGAACTCCGTCAAGGGCAAGAAGGAGCGCATCGGCAAGATCTACCGTATGCACGCGAACAAGCGTGAGGAGATCGACTCGGTGGGCGCCGGCGACATCATCGCCGTGATGGGTCTCAAGCAGACCACCACCGGTGAGACGCTGTCGGACGACAAGGCCCCGGTCATCCTGGAGTCCATGGACTTCCCGGCCCCGGTCATCCAGGTCGCCATCGAGCCCAAGTCGAAGGGCGACCAGGAGAAGCTCGGCGTCGCGATCCAGCGCCTGGCCGAGGAGGACCCCTCCTTCCAGGTTCACTCGGACGAGGAGACCGGCCAGACCATCATCGGCGGCATGGGCGAGCTGCACCTTGAGGTGCTCGTCGACCGCATGCGCCGTGAGTTCAAGGTCGAGGCCAACGTCGGCAAGCCGCAGGTCGCCTACCGCGAGACCATCCGCAAGGCGGTCGAGAAGGTCGAGTTCACCCACAAGAAGCAGACGGGTGGTACTGGCCAGTTCGCCCGCGTCATCATCGCGATCGAGCCGATCGAGGGCGGCGACGCCTCGTACGAGTTCGTCAACAAGGTGACCGGTGGCCGCGTGCCGAGGGAGTACATCCCCTCGGTCGACGCCGGTGCGCAGGAGGCCATGCAGTTCGGCATCCTCGCCGGCTACGAGATGACCGGCGTCCGCGTGACGCTGCTCGACGGTGCCTACCACGAGGTGGACTCCTCCGAGCTGGCGTTCAAGATCGCCGGTTCGCAGGCCTTCAAGGAGGCCGCGCGCAAGGCTTCGCCCGTGCTCCTGGAGCCGATGATGGCCGTCGAGGTCACCACGCCCGAGGACTACATGGGTGAGGTCATCGGCGACATCAACTCCCGCCGTGGCCAGATCCAGGCCATGGAGGAGCGGGCCGGTGCCCGCGTCGTGAAGGGCCTCGTGCCCCTGTCGGAGATGTTCGGCTACGTCGGAGACCTCCGCAGCAAGACGTCGGGTCGCGCAAGCTACTCGATGCAGTTCGACTCCTACGCCGAGGTTCCCCGGAACGTCGCCGAGGAGATCATCGCGAAGGCCAAGGGCGAGTAGCGGACTCCGTTCAACGGACTCCGTTCACACGCTTTAGGCTTGACCCCGGAGCCTGCAAGGGGCATTCGGCCGCCACCCTGGCGGAATGCCCCGGGCCCGGGTTTCCCAGCAAAGATCACCTGGCGCCGATGAGTAAGGCGTACAGAACCACTCCACAGGAGGACCCCAGTGGCGAAGGCGAAGTTCGAGCGGACTAAGCCGCACGTCAACATCGGCACCATCGGTCACATCGACCACGGTAAGACGACCCTCACGGCCGCCATTACCAAGGTGCTGCACGACGCGTACCCGGACCTGAACGAGGCCTCGGCCTTCGACCAGATCGACAAGGCTCCCGAAGAGCGCCAGCGCGGTATCACGATCTCGATCTCGCACGTCGAGTACCAGACCGAGCTGCGTCACTACGCCCACGTCGACTGCCCCGGTCACGCGGACTACATCAAGAACATGATCACCGGTGCCGCGCAGATGGACGGCGCCATCCTCGTGGTCGCCGCCACCGACGGCCCGATGCCGCAGACCAAGGAGCACGTGCTCCTGGCCCGCCAGGTCGGCGTTCCGTACATCGTGGTCGCCCTGAACAAGGCCGACATGGTGGACGACGAGGAGATCCTGGAGCTCGTCGAGCTCGAGGTGCGCGAGCTGCTCTCCGAGTACGAGTTCCCGGGCGACGACGTTCCCGTCGTCAAGGTCTCCGCTCTGAAGGCGCTCGAGGGCGACAAGGAGTGGGGCAACTCGGTCCTGGAGCTCATGAAGGCCGTCGACGAGGCCATCCCGGCCCCCGAGCGTGACGTCGACAAGCCGTTCCTGATGCCGATCGAGGACGTCTTCACCATCACCGGTCGCGGTACGGTCGTCACCGGCCGCATCGAGCGTGGTGTCCTCAAGGTCAACGAGACCGTCGACATCATCGGCATCAAGACCGAGAAGACCACCACCACGGTCACCGGCATCGAGATGTTCCGCAAGCTGCTCGACGAGGGTCAGGCCGGTGAGAACGTCGGTCTGCTGCTCCGCGGCATCAAGCGCGAGGACGTCGAGCGCGGCCAGGTCATCATCAAGCCGGGCTCGGTCACCCCGCACACCGAGTTCGAGGCGCAGGCCTACATCCTGTCCAAGGACGAGGGTGGCCGCCACACGCCGTTCTTCAACAACTACCGTCCGCAGTTCTACTTCCGTACGACGGACGTGACCGGCGTCGTGACCCTCCCCGAGGGCACCGAGATGGTCATGCCGGGTGACAACACCGAGATGAAGGTGGAGCTCATCCAGCCCATCGCCATGGAAGAGGGCCTGAAGTTCGCCATCCGCGAGGGTGGCCGGACGGTCGGCGCCGGCCAGGTCACCAAGATCAACAAGTAAGTCCTCTTGCTTGTTGGGTCATGAGACCTGACCTCGGCGAACGCCGAGCGCTCTGAGAGGGCCCGCACGACTCCGGTCGTGCGGGCCCTCTCGCATGCCCGGGGGCGCTGCCGGGTACGGGGTGCCCCGGCGGGCGCGGAGGGGCGGGGCGGCGTGGGCGGAGCGGCGGGGGGCCGTCGGCCGACGGCCCCGACGGCCCCCCGGCCGGCCGTCGGCCGGCGTTGACCTTGAGTCCGCTTCAGGTCCTACGGTGACCGGGTCGGCGACCATCCACCGGGGGAGGCACCCGCATGACGACGTCGCAGAGTTCCGGCGCCGCACTGGCCGCGCAGCCGGCGGCCCACTGGACCGGAGTGGCCCATGAGGCGCTCATCGCGTTCACCCGCGCCCGCCAGGCCGAGCTGGGCTTCACCCAGCCCCGGTTCTGGCTGCTGCGCAACCTGTCGGAGCACGACCTCTCGCCCGACGGCCGCGCCATGACCCTGCCGGAGCTGCGACGGGCCATGCGGTCCTACCTCAGGGCCGAGGACGACCTGGAGGCCGAGGCGGAGGCGCTGCTGGAGCGCGGGTGGCTCAGGAGGGAGGGCGAGGCGCTGCGGATCACCGCGGCGGGGGAGGAGGCGCGCCTCGCCGTCAAGGCGCACGCGCCCGGGATCCGCGCCCGCATCCACCGGGGCATCGACGACGCCGACTACGTCGTCGCGCTCAGGGTGCTCCAGCAGATGATCCGGAACACCGGCGGCACCGTGGACTAGGGCCTCTCGTATGGATCATGCCGGGCTCGCGGGGTCCGGCGCCGCGCCTCGCCGCGTTGGCGTCGGTCGCCGGGGCTCCGCCCCGACTCCCTTCTTCGCCTCGCGACGCACGGTGCCGGACCCCGCTCCCCGATCCGGCCCGATCCGAACGAAAGACCCTGGCGGTCCGCGGCGCCCCGGCCCCGGCCGCACCGTGCCCGGCGGCTCGCGGCTCGCGGTGTCCGGTGGTCAGCAGGCGCAGGTGGGGGAGTCCCGGGGGGCGGTCAGGGGGTCCGGGGCGTGGCGGGCGGTGCCGGCGGGGGTCGTGACCGGGAAGCCCTCGCGGGTCCAGTACTCGATGCCGCCGATCATCTCCTTGACCCGGTAGCCGAGGCGGCCGAGGGCGAGGGCCGCGCGGGTGGCGCCGTCGCAGCCGGGGCCCCAGCAGTAGGTGATGACGGGGACCTCCGGGTCGAGCAGGGCCGGGGCCCGGGCCGGGATGTCGGCGGTGGGCAGGTGGACGGCGCCGGGCACGTGGCCCTGGTGCCAGCCGGCGCCCCCGCGCGAGTCGACCAGGACGAAGCCGGGGTCGCCGGAGGCGAACGAGGCCCGCACGTCGGCGACGTCGGCCCGGAAGGCGAGGCGGGCGGCGAAGAAGGCGACGGCCTCGGCGGGAGCGGCGGGCGGGACCCTCAGCGCGGGGCTCCCGGCGATGCGCGCGGGTCCGGCGGCGGGGACGTCCGCGGGGCGCGCGGCGGGGGCGGGGGAGCCGGAGACGGCCACGGGGCCCGCGAGGGGGTCCGCGGGGCTTGCGGCGGAACCTGCGGAGGCCGCGGCGGGATCGTTGGCACCGCTCGCGGCGGGGGCCGCGGAGGCGGTCACGGGCTCCGTGGGGAAGGGGCCCGCGGGGCTCTGGGCGGAGGCGGTACGGGGGCCCGGGACGAGGGCTTCCGTGGGGTTCGGGGGTGGGGTGTCCATGGCAGGAACGCTACGCAGCGTAGTGGTGGGCGGGAAGTGGGGACGCACGGTGCCGCGCGCCGTACGCCGGGGATCCCGTGGTAGTCATGGCGCATGACCGCTGTTTCCCCTGACGAGACCGATCTGCGCATCCTGGAGGCCCTGCAACGGGACGGGCGGGCCAGTTACGCCGAGCTGGCGCGGGCCGTGTCCATGTCGGCCAGCGCCGTCACCGAGCGGGTGCGGCGGCTGGAGGAGAGCGGGGTGATCCGCGGCTACTCGGCCGTGGTGGACCCGGAGCGGCTGGGGCTCGGCATCCTGGCCTTCGTCCGCCTGCGCTACCCCACGGGCAACTACCGGCCCTTCCACGACCTCGTCGCGGCCACGCCCGAGATCCTGGAGGCGCACCACGTCACCGGCGAGGACTGCTTCGTGCTCAAGGTCGTGGCCCGTTCCATGCGCCATCTGGAGACGACGACCGGGCGGATCGCCGGACTCGGCTCCGTGACGACCAGCGTCGTCTACTCCAGCCCGCTGGCGCACCGCGCGGTCACGGCGGCGGCGGTCCCGCCGGAGCGGCCCGGGCGGCGCCCGGAGCGCCCGGAGCGGGGGCGCCGGTCCTCCGCCGCGCGGTGAGGCGCCGTCGGCAGCCGTCGGCCGTCGGTTGACGGGACCCGGCGACGGCGCACCCGGACCTGACCGGGCCCTGACGGGCACAGGGCCCCGGCGGGCACAGGGGAGAGCCCCGGTGGCCTGTGGGGGCCACCGGGGCTCTGAGGAGGGTTCGGAACTGGATGGTGCGGGTGCTCAGTGGTGCCGGGGGCGGTGCCGGGGTGGGTCCGGGCGCTCTCCCACGCACGCCCGGACCCGTTCCCCCGTCGTCCCCTGTGGGGGCTTTCGGAGGGTCAGACGCGCTGCCAGAGAGCCGGGACGTTGCTGGGCTCCCAGCCCGAGATGGCCTGGTGGCCCTGGAGGCAGCGGTAGGTGGAGCCGCCGTAGGTCACCGTGTCGCCGGCCTTGTAGACGGTGCCGGCCTTCCAGGTGCCGCCCGGCTGCTCGCCGCCGCCGCCGTTGTCGCCGCCGCCGCCGGCCGTCTTCAGGGTCAGGCCGTAGCTCTGGAGCAGCGGGTTGATCGGGTAGAAGAAGGTCTCGCCGCCCGAGCGGCAGTTGCCGGAGCCACCGGAGGTGACGCCCTGGGCCTGGCTGCCGGAGATGAAGGAGCCGCCGGAGTCACCGGGCTCGGCGCAGACCGTGGTCCGGGTGACACCGGAGACGGTGCCCTCCTGGTAGGTCACGCTGGTGTTGAGCTGCTGGACGGTGCCGCAGTGCCAGCCGGTGGTGGAACCGGAACGGCAGATGGAGGAACCGACCGGCGCGACGGTGGAACCGGCCACCTGGGCGCTGGAGCTGTTGACGTACGGGGTCGCGGTCCAGTTGGAGTTGGTGGCGACCCACGCCTGGTCGAGGCCCGGGAAGGTGGACCCCTGGAAGGTGCCCTGGGACACCTGGTTCGAACCGGTGGTGGGGGCGCCCACGCGACCGCAGTGACCGGCGGTGGCGAAGCCCTGCTGGGTGCCCTTGGTGACCGGGAAGCCGATCGAACAGCGGCTGCCGCCGTTGATGTAGTAGGCGTCGCCGCCCCGCAGGTCGTAGAAGGTGCGGGGACGCTCGGTGCGGGCCTCGACGCGCGCCAGGGAGGCGTCGACACCGGCCGCGGAGAGCAGCGAACGGGCCGCGGCGGGGCGCACGGCCTCGATCACGACGGTGTTGGTGCGCACGTCGACGTACCAGACCGGCGCGTCCTTGGCGCTGGTGGTCTTCGCGGCGCGGTCCAGGCGGGCCTTGGCGGCGTCGAGCTGCGCCAGGGTGTTGCCGACGACCTTCGCCTTGGCGCCGCGCGCCTCGATGGCGGAGACGTCGCGGGCGTCCGTGGTGGCCACGGTCAGGGTGGCGGAATCGGCGCCGTTGACCCAGGCGCCGGCGAAGTCGGAGCCCAGCTTCAGCTGGAGGCTTCCGGCCGCGGCACCGGCCTCGGCCTCGTTGACGAGGCGACGCTCGGCCTGGTTCCGCGTCAGGCCCAGGTCGCGCTGCATCGCGTTGAGCACGGAGGCGGAGGTCGAGTCCGTGCGCAGGGTCTGGGCGGCGGAGGGTGCGGCCGGGACATCGGCGGTCTTGGCACTCGCGGAGCTGGTCAGACCGGCGATGAGCAGCGCGGCGGACGCCGCAGCGGCGGCACCCACGGCTCTGGTGTGCAGGTGGAGCATGGGGGAGTCTCCTCGGTTTCGGTGGTACTCGTGGGGAGGTGCCGAAACCGTAGGAAGGGCCGGGAGGCGCGGGTAAGACCTCGGTCGGCCCCTCCCCCGGCGTTATGGATGCGTCAAGGAACGCGGTGCGCGGCCAGCCATTCCGTGTAGCTGTCGCTGCGCGCGGCCACTCCGGCATGGGCCATCCGGGCCTGGGTGAGCACCGTCGAGGCGGTCTCCGCGCACTGCGTCGCGGTGTGCCAGCCGAGGAGGTGGCGCCAGGACAGAGGGGTGCCGCGAAGGGGACGGGTGACGATACCCGGTGAGGTGGGGAACGTCGCACGGCACAGGCCGATGGCACGTCCGACCTGTACGAGGTGGACGACCGAGGAGGTGTCCGTCTCGTACATGCGGCGCGGTGTGAACCCGGCACGGGCGCAGGCGGCGGTGAAGCAGTCGCCGAAGCAGCCGTCGCCGGGGACGCAGGCCCACTCCTCGTCCGTCAGCTCGGTGAGGTCCATCTCCGGTCGGTCCGCGAGCCGGTGGCCCTCGGGGAGCATGACGAACACCGGGTCGACGGCGACCTCCCGCCAGATCAGCCCCTCGCCGCCGGGCGGGGAGGCCGAGCCGCAGGTGCCGGCCAGGGCGAAGTCGAGCCGTCCGGAGATCAGCTGTTCCGCCAGGTCCCGTTCCGACCACGAGGTGCAGGTCGTCATCCGGGCGTCCGGTGTCACATCCGCCAGGCGGTCCACCAGCGCTCCCAGTAACGGGCCGTGGGTGCCGCCGAGGCGCAACCGCCCGGTGGCACGGGGCATGCGCGCGAACCGGGCCGCCTCCTGTTGCAGTTCGGTGACCGCGGGCAGCACGATCCGGCTGCGCTCCAGGACGAGTTCGCCCAGCGCCGTGGCCCGCACCCCGTGCCGCCCGCGCTCGAACAGCGCGCCGCCCAGGGTCCGTTCGATCCGCTTGAGCTGTGCGCTCAGCGCGGGCTGCGCAAGGCCGAGCGCCGTGGCCGCCCTCGTGAGGCTGCCGGCGTCGGCGATGGCCCGGACCGTTTTGAGATGCCGCAACTCCAGCTCCATGAGGGGAGCTTGCGACGCCCACGGGGTGGGGGCAAGGGGTTGGTCCGGACCTCTGTAACTTCGGACAACTGATCACGGCCTGCCGTTGGTGCCGTGAGCCGTCCGATTCGGGTGCTCTTGGGGGGAGTTCGGGGGCCTCGGCCCGGTTCCGCGGCGCGGCGGTCGGGGCGGTGGTCCGGCCTCTCGGGGGCGTGGAGGCGGCGGTGGCGGCCGTCGCGGTTCCGCAGGTCCCGGCGGGGGCCGTCGGGGCCGGGGCGGGGCCCTGCGGGGCCCCGGGGGCGGCGGGCGGACGGTGGGCCGACGGGTGCGGAGGGCGCGGTGCCCCGGCGGGTCGTCCGGTGGTCGGGGCGGGCCGCACGGCGTGGCGCAAACCCCACGCTCCGGCCGGGCGGCGACGCCGGGACGAGGCGGGCGGTGCCGTCGGCGGGGAGCGTCGGCCGGAGCCGGAGCCGGAGCCGGAGCCGGGACCGGAGGGGTGGGCGCGGTCACCGCGGTCGGCATTTCCCCCAGCCGGAGCGGAAGTCGACCGATCACCGCGAAATGGCGGGTGTTCCGGGTGTTCTCGTGGAGGACGCCGTCACGGGGACGCGAACAGGGCGGAATCGCCGCCAAAGGCGTACCGGGTGTGCTTTCGCGCGCCGGGCTTTCCGCCCATCGGGGAGGTTCCGGAGCGATGATCGGGTCCCGCTCGGAGTTGTCGTCCGGGCGGGGGCCGGCCCGTCCGTGAAGTCGGCCCCGGGCGCAGGTCGGGAATCCGTCCGCGAAACCCGACAAGGGGGCATATTCACTCGGTCGGGTGAGATGGTCCGACGTGGGGGAAGAGCGGGTTCGGCGCGTCGTTCACTTCCCGGAATTCCCGGGAAAGGCCGCCCGCTGCCCCGCGTCCCGACGGACCGGGTCCCGGTGCGCCGAGGCGCAGTTCCGCCCAGACGGTCTTGCGCGGGGCGGGGCCGGTGATGACGCCCCAGCGGTCCGCCAGCGCCTCCACAAGCAGCAGCCCGCGCCCCGACTCGGCGTCCCGGCCGGGGCTGCCGGGGCGCGGCGGGCGGTCACCGCATGTGTCGACGACCTCGATGCGCAGTACGTCCGCGGTGACGCGGAGCAGGAGCCGGAAGTCGCGCCCCGGGACCCGCCCGTGGGTCGCCGCGTTGGCCGCCAGCTCGGCCACGACCTGACGGGCCGGGTCCAGCGGCAGCCCCCAGGAGCGGAGTTGCTCCGTCGCGAGCAGCCGGGCGAGGCGGGCCCCGCGCGGGGTGGGGGAGAGCTGGACGGCGAAGTGCCGGGCGGTCGTCGTGGGTTCGGCCGTTTTCTGATTCACGTTACCCAGAGTGGCCGGATCGGCGTAGGGTGGGAAGTGACTCAGCGGGTACGTACGGTGACTGTCCGGGATTCGTCCGGTGTGTCCGGAGCTGTCGACAGGGGCGTGCGGGGAAGGCGCTGGCGCGGCCAGGAGAGTGCGACGAAGAGAGACGGCATGGCGCGGGAAGCGGAGGCGGTCCGCCTCGGGGAAGAGACCGACGAGCCGGGCTGGGAGGCCGACCCGGACGACGAGTGGGGCCTCGCGGTCCTCGCGACGGTCGGGCGGCAGATCAAGATGCGCCGCGAGGCCAGGGGCCTGCGCGCCGCCGAGTTCGGCGCGGGGGTGGGCTATGGCGAGGACATGGTCTACAAGATCGAGAGCGGCAAGCGCATCCCCCGCCAGGACTACCTGGTGATGGCCGACGAGATCCTCGAAGCGGGGGGCCTGATCGCGGCGGCCTGGGCGGACGTGAAGAAGGTCCGGTACCCGAAGAAGGTCCGGGACCTCGCGAGGCTGGAGGCGCAGGCGGTCGAGATCGGGGTGTACGAGTGCAACATCATCTCAGGTTTGTTGCAGACGCCGGATCACGCACGATCGGTCATCGGCGCGGCGCAACCGCCGTATGCGCCGGACGACGTGGAGCGCATGGTGGCGGCTCGGATGGCTCGGCAGTCGATCTTCGAGCGCTCGCCGGCGCCCGCGTTGAGTTTCGTCCTGGAAGAAGGGGCCCTGCGGCGGCCCATCGGGGGCACAATGGTGTGGCGTCGGCAGCTTGAACGCCTGTTAGAGGTAGGGCAGTTGCACAACGTTGTGCTCCAGGTGATGCCGATGAACTGCGAGACCCACTCAGGTCTGGACGGTCGCATCGAACTGCTGAAGTTTCCGGACGGTACGGCGGTGGGGCGGTCCGACGGCGCGTTCAGCCGACCGACCGCCGAGCCAAAGCACCTGCGAGTCCTTGAACTCAAATACGGCACCATCCGGGCGCAGGCCCTCTCTCCGAGAGAGTCGCTGGCCTTCATCAAGAAACTGCTGGGAGAGACATGATCCGTAAGACCACTGCCGAGGGCCCCTCTCAGCTGGCGTGGTTCAAGAGCACGTACAGCGGCGGCAACGACGGCGAGTCCTGCGTCGAGGTCGCTCTGGCGCCTTCTGCCGTCCATGTCCGTGACTCCAAGCATGCCCCCGTCACCGCAGGTCCTCGCCTGGTCCTGGCCGCGCGGGCGTGGGCGTCGTTCGTGGAGCACGTCCGGTAGCGAAGCCATCCGCAGGAGCAGGAGGGGAACATGAACGCCGGGTGCGATCTGGTGTGGTTCAAGAGCAGCTACAGCGACGGCCCCGACGGTGAGTCCTGTGTCGAGGTCGCTCTGGTGCCTGCTGTCGTCCATGTCCGTGACTCCAAGCATGCCCCCGTCAGCGCAGGTCCTCGTCTGGTCCTGGCCGCGCGGGCGTGGGCGTCGTTCGTGGAGCACGTCCGGTACTGAGGTCACCCGTGGGAGGGAACATGAACGCCGGGTGCGAGCTGGCGTGGTTCAAGAGCAGCTACAGCAGTGGTCCCGACGGCGAGTCCTGCGTCGAGGTCGCTCTGGCGCCTGCCGCCGTCCATGTCCGTGACTCCAAGCATGCCCCCGTCACCGCAGGCCCCCGCCTGGCTCTGGCCGCGCCGGCGTGGACGTCGTTCGTGGAACGCCTCTGACCGTCGTCCTGTCGTGGAGCCGTCCGGCGGGAGGCCGTCCGCCAACGGTGACCGGACCGCGGTGAACCGGCGGTCCGCGGGGCGAGGGTGAGCATCGCCCCCGATGGCACGACGACGCTGTCGCGCGGCGGATGGCCGGCGACGGTGTAGCCGCCGGAGCCTCCGGCACTCCACACCCGACGGGATGGAGCACCCCATGGAAGACGAACCTCTCGACGGGTGGGCGGCCCGCCGGGCGCGGAGCCGTCCGGCACCAGCGGCGCGCCGTTTCACTCGGTGAATCCGGGCACGGGGCCCATGCCGACCCGGACACCCTCCGTGGTGTCCGGGAATGGGACGGCCATGAGTGGACACCGGCCGGAGTCGCCGGAGATCTGCGGGCGGCGGCGGACGAGACCGGCCCGGACACGGCGTCCCGCGCCGGACAGGTACCGCTGCCGACGTTCGGCCGGCTGCCGTTCCTGCCTCCCCCCTGGCGCCCCACCAGGCCCTGGTATCGGCCCTGAGGCATCGCCCGCGGTGCCCCGCGCGGGGTCCGGTCCGTGCGGGGCCGGGCAGTGGCCCCCCGGCCGGGCCGTGGTGCCCGGGGTCGTTCCGCCGGCGCGGGGGGTGGTGGGGGAGCACCGGGGCGGAGCCTCTCCGGCCCCGCGCGACCCCCGTGTCACGGACCGCGAATCCGTGTGAGCGCACAGTATGAGCCGACCCGGTGCATGAGCCGTTACGCGGGCGGGAACAATGGGAACACTCGTGCCGAGGTCGCTGTCGCCCTCGGCACCTGCTCGACCGCTCTGCACGGCACATCCCCGCCGTCCTCGGCCTCCGCCCGGCACCGTGACCCGGGTGCGGGTGTCGTACGTCGCATTCCTGCGGCAGGGCTTTCGCGGCGTAATACCATAGAAGGCCAGACGGAGCCGCCGAATCCCGGCGGTACGGTCTCACATCGTGGGCACCCTGGTCACGGGACACGGACCGGGGTGTTTTCATGCGCGTAACACCTATGTGTCCCGCGCGCGGCAACGGCGCCGAGCGCCCCTCACCGGGCCGGAATCGGAGTAGACGCTCACCCGCACCGATTTCCGGTGTCAGCCGTGCCAGAAAGGACTCTCGTGACGACTCGTAGCGAGACCAGGACCACGCTCGACCACCTGCTCAAGGAGATCGAGCAGCGCAATCCGGCCCAGCCCGAGTTCCACCAGGCCGTGCACGAGGTGCTGGAGACGCTGGCGCCCGTGGTGGCCGCCCGTCCCGAGTACGCCGAGCCGGGCCTCATCGAGCGACTGGTCGAGCCCGAGCGGCAGATCATCTTCCGCGTGCCGTGGCAGGACGACCAGGGCCGCACCCAGGTCAACCGCGGTTTCCGCGTCGAGTTCAACAGCGCCCTCGGCCCCTACAAGGGCGGTCTGCGTTTCCACCCGTCGGTCAACCTCGGCGTGATCAAGTTCCTGGGCTTCGAGCAGATCTTCAAGAACGCGCTCACCGGGCTCGGCATCGGCGGCGGCAAGGGCGGCAGCGACTTCGACCCGCACGGGCGCAGCGACGCCGAGGTCATGCGGTTCTGCCAGTCCTTCATGACCGAGCTGTACCGGCACATCGGTGAGCACACCGACGTCCCCGCGGGCGACATCGGCGTCGGCGGCCGGGAGATCGGCTACCTCTTCGGCCAGTACCGGCGGATCACCAACCGCTGGGAGGCCGGTGTGCTCACCGGCAAGGGCCAGGGCTGGGGCGGCTCGCTGATCCGCCCGGAGGCCACCGGCTACGGCAACGTGCTGTTCGCCGCCGCCATGCTGCGCGAGCGCGGCGAGGAGCTGGAGGGCCAGACGGCCGTCGTCTCCGGCTCCGGCAACGTCGCGATCTACACGATCGAGAAGCTCGCGGCCCTCGGCGCCAACGCCATCACCTGTTCGGACTCCTCCGGCTACGTCGTCGACGAGAAGGGCATCGACGTCGAGCTGCTCAAGCAGATCAAGGAGGTCGAGCGCGGACGCGTCGCGGACTACGCCGAGCGGCGCGGCGTCTCGGCCCGCTTCGTGCCCGGCGGCAGCGTCTGGGACGTCCCGTCCGACCTCGCGCTCCCGTCCGCCACGCAGAACGAGCTGGACGAGAACGACGCCGCCACCCTGATCCGCAACGGGGTGAAGGCGGTCTCCGAGGGCGCCAACATGCCCACCACCCCCGAGGCCGTGCACCTGCTCCAGAAGGCCGGCGTCGCCTTCGGCCCCGGCAAGGCGGCCAACGCGGGCGGCGTCGCCGTCAGCGCGCTGGAGATGGCGCAGAACCACGCCCGCACCGCGTGGACGGCGAGCCGGGTCGAGGACGAGCTGGCCCACATCATGAACGACATCCACACCACCTGCCACGAGACCGCCGAGCGCTACGGCGCCCCCGGCGACTACGTGACCGGTGCCAACATCGCGGGCTTCGAGCGCGTGGCCGACTCCATGCTTGCGCAGGGCGTCATCTGATGATCCACCGCACGTCAGCCGGTCGCTGAGCCGGTCCGCCCGGCCGGCCCGCACCGTCGAGAAGCCGCCATCGGAGCCCCCCGGAGGGGTTCCGATGGCGGCTTCTCGCTGTCTGGATGGCGTATGAAGGTGTTGTGTGTGAACGAAGTTGCTCATGTGGGGCCAGTTACATGTCGTATCCGCAATGTGATTAGTATTCAGCCGTCGTAGTTCCGCACCGTTTTTGGCCGATCCCCCGAAGTCGGCCTCTCGTTAAGGAGTTCGCTCTGCGCACGCGCGCGTCACGGCGGACCGGCACGACTTCCATGTCGCTGCGGACAGCCCTGTTGGTCCTGGCCTTCGTTCCTGGTATCGCACTTGTCGCCCTATGGGCGGTCAGCAGCGGCCAGACGTTCTTCGACTTTCAACGACAGGCCGCCCAGGGACAATTGGCACAGAAGGCCGGTCAGCCGTCCAATATCGTCTACTACAACCTCCAGCGGGAACGACGGCTCAGCGCCGAGGTGCTGGCCGACCGCCCCGGGGCCGCCAAAGAACTGGCCGCGCAGCGAAAGCTGACGGACAAGGCGGTCACCACCTTCCTCTCCGCCTCGGACGTCTCCGCCGACGACGCCCCCGAAGAGGTCCTCGACGCGGTCTCCCAGGCGCGCAGCGCCATCGGCCAGCTCTCCGCGCAGCGGTCGCTCGTCGACGACGGCGACCAGGACCAGCAGGACGTCGTCTACCGCTACTACACCGACCTGATCTCGGTCGACCTGAAGCTGTTCGCGGCGCTCAGCCACGTGGACAACGGCAAGGTCACCACGCTCTCGCAGCCCCTCGTGGACCTCTTCTGGAACCGCGAGATGATCTCCCGCAGCGACGCCCTGCTGGCGCGCGGCTGGAGCGGCGGCAAGCTGAGCACCACAGACTTCCAGCAGGTCCAGCAGGCCGTCTCCGCCCAGACGTTCATGCACTCCGCCAAGATCCTCCCGTACCTCCCCGAGGACGAGAAGGCCATGTGGCAGGAGATCACGGGCAGTCAGGCGTGGAAGGACAAGACCCGCGTCGAGCAGGCGCTGCTGACCCCGCGCGGCGCCGACTCCGCCGGAATGGTCGCCCTGGGCGCCGACGAGAAGACCTGGCGCGGCGCCATGGACGAGCTGATGCCCAGGCTCGAACGGCTCGGCGAGCACCGCACCGACCTCGTCGTCTCCAACGGCATCAGCTCCATCAAGTCCCTGCTGCTCAAGCTGGCCCTCACCGGTGTCGTCGGCCTCCTCGCCGTCGTCGCCGTCATCTGGACCACCTGGCGCCTCACCCGCAGCCTGCGCACCCGCATCGGCCGTCTGCACGAACAGGCCGAGGCCCTGGAGAAGGCCCTGCCCGAGGTCGTCGAGCGGCTCGCCGCCGGTGAGCGGATCGACGTCGAGGCCGAGGCCCGCGCCATCGAGCAGGAGGGCGGCGACCGCGTCAAGGACGAGCTGACCCAGCTCGGCCACGCCCTCAACCTCGCCCGCACCAGCGCGCTCCAGGCCGCCGTCCGCCAGGCCGACCAGCACCGAGGCTTCGAGCGGCTGCTCCAGCGCATCGCCCGCCGCACCCAGCAGCTCATCGGCCAGCAGATGAAGAAGCTGGACACGATGGAGCGCCGGCACGAGGACGCCGAGGTGCTCGACGGCCTCTTCGACCTCGACCACCTCACCGCCCGCCTGCGCCGCTACGAGGAGAACCTCGTCATCCTCGCCGGCGGTACCCCGCACCGGCGCTGGCGCAAGCCGGTGCCCCTGCTCGACGTGATGCGCGCCGCCCAGGGTGAGGTGCAGGAGTACCAGCGCGTCGTCCTCGACTTCGACGGCGGCCCCGAGCTCGCCGCCCGCGCGGTCGGACCCGTCTCGCACGTGCTGGCCGAGCTGATCGAGAACGCGCTCAGCTTCTCCCGGCCGCCGAGCCAGGTCGAGGTCCGGGCCGCCGCGGTCAGCCGCGGGCTCGCCATCGAGGTGGAGGACCGCGGTCTGGGCATGGAGGAGGACCAGCTCGCCGAGGTCAACGCGCTGATGGCGCGCCCGCCCCGGCTGGACCTGCTCGCCCACTCCGAGGACATCCGGCTCGGCCTGCACGTGGTCGCGCGGCTCGCCTCGCAGTACGGCCTGCGCGTCGAGTTCCGCACCTCCGCCTTCGGCGGCACCCGCGTCGTCATGCTCGTCCCGCACGAGCTGACCGTCGCCCCGCAGGACGGGCGGCCCACCGGCCCCACCCCCGTCCCCGCCGCGGTCGGCGCCCCCACCGGGCCCGCCCCCTCGGCCGCCGAGCCCGGCCCGGGCGGCGCACTGCCGCGCCGGGTGCAGGGCCGGGCCATGGCCCAGGTCACCGTGCTCAAGCCGGGCGGGGCGGAGGCGGACGAGGACACCGCCGATCCGCTGTACCCGCGGACGGCCGACGACCTGCCCGGCACGTCCGGCGCCACCGGTGCCGACGGCACGGCGGGCGGGGCCGGGACCTCCGGTCAGGACGGCTTCGGGGCGGACTTCCCGGACTTCCCCGCCACCTCGTCGGACTTCTCCGCCCCTTCGCCGGACTTCTCCGCCGTCCCGTCGGACTTCCCGGACGCCCCGGGCTTCCCGGAAACCCCGGGCTCCGGCACGGACTTCGCGCGGAGCGGGGCCACCCGGAGCGGATACGCCGGCAACGGCTTCGACGCCACCGGCACCGCCGGCGTCCCCGGCGACCGCACGGCCGGCGCGGCGGGGGAGGGCTTCGCGGCCCCCGGCACGGCCGGTGCCGGGCTCCCCGGCGGCGGCTTCCCCGGCGACGGGCTCTCCGGGGGCGGCTTCCCGCCCTCCGGCCACCCCGCGACGGACGGCACGGGGAGCGGCCACCCCGCCCCCCACGGCTCCGGCTTCCCCCAGTCCGGCACCCCCGGACACCTCTCCACCACCCCCGGCCTCCCGGCGCAGGACGGCTCCGGTCTCCCGGCCGCCACCGGCGCCTGGCCCGAGGTGCGGCACCCCTTCGGCAGCGCGGAGCAACCCCCCGCCCCGCCGGTCCCCGCCCACGGCGTCCCCGGCTACGGCACGGGCCCCGAGCCGGTCCAGCCCTACGGCACGGGCCCCGATCCCGTCCAGCCCTACGGCACCGCCGGCGCCCCGCCCTCCGGCGGATACGGCGGCGGAACCCACCGCGCACCCGGCGACCCCGGCGCCACCCCCTCGCCGTACCCCCGCACGGGGCGCCCCTTCGCGGGCGAGCTGCCCCCGGCACCCCGGCACGGCTACGACACCGGCGCCTCCGGCCCGGCGGACCCCGGCACCCCGGAGCCCCCGGCCCAGCCGGTGCAGTACATCACCGGCCTGCGCCCCTACACCGACCAGCTGCCCCCGGCCCCCGCCGGGACCACCCCGGGCAGCGGTGGCGGTGGCGGCACCGGTCTCGGTCCGTCCTCCGGCCCCGGCGGCGGCTCCGAACCGCCGCTGCCGCGCCGGGTGCGCCAGGCCAGCCTCGCCGACGAACTGCGCGTCGCCCCCGCCCCGCGGCCCGCGGCCCCCAAGCCGCCCCGCTGGCAGGACGACCCGCTGCTGCGGCCCGTCCCCCGCCGCGCCGGAGCCACCATCGGCGCCTTCCAGCGCCGCTCCCGCGCCGCCCGCGGCACCGACGAGCCACCGTCCCGGGCCCCGGAGCGCGACGACCGCGACGGGCCGTCCGTACCTCCCCATCCCACGAGAGAAGATCGGTCATGACACGCACACCCGCCACCCACCAGGACCTGGACTGGCTGCTCGACGGCCTGGTGGGTTCGGTGGCCGAGACCAGGAACGCCGTCCTGCTCTCCGACGACGGCCTGGTCGTGAGCCACTCGCAGAGCATCAGCCGCTCCGACGCCGAGCGACTGGCCGCCATCTGCACCGGCCAGCAGAGCCTGGCCCGGGGCGTCGGCCAGCTCTTCGACGGCGGAGTGGTGCACCAGGTCATCGTGGAACTGGCGGACCTGTGGCTGTTCATCATCGCCGCCGCCCAGGGCACCCACCTGGCGGTGGTGGCCTCCCAGGAGGTCGACGCGGAGGTCATGTCGCTGGCCATGCACAACCTCGTCCAGCAGGTCGGACAGAAGCTCGGCACCCCGGTGCGCGGCGACTTCGACGCCTTCGGCACCGGCACCGGGAACGGGTCGCACGCGTGAACCCCTACTGGGACGACGAGGACGCGGAGGACGACGGCGGGACCATGGTCCGGCCGTACACCATCACCCGCGGCCGGACCGCGCCCGAGCGGGACGACTTCACCCTGATCACCGTCCTGACCACGCGTGAGGAACCCCTCGACGAACGGGGCGTCCCGCTGCGCCCCGGCAGGCTCCAGCCCGAGCACCGCGCCATCCTCGACCAGTGCCGCCACCCGGCCGCGGTCGCGGAGGTCGCCGCCGGGCTGGACCTGCCGGTCTCGGTGACCAAGATCCTCCTGGGCGACCTCGTCGGCCAGGGACTGCTCACCGCCCGCGCGCCGCTCAGGGTGGCCCGGGCGGCGGGCGGGGCCGACATGAACCTGCTGGCCGCCGTACGTGACGGACTCCGGAGACTCTGAACCGACATGAACGACAGTCAGGCGGCACCCGCCGCCGTCAAGATCCTCATCGCCGGCGGCTTCGGCGTCGGCAAGACCACGCTGGTCGGCGCGGTCAGCGAGGTCGAACCGCTGCGCACCGAGGAGTACCTCACCAAGGCCAGCATCGGAGTCGACGACCTCGCGGGCGTCGCCTCCAAGGACACCACCACCGTGGCGCTGGACTTCGGCCGGATCACCGTCAGCGACGAACTCGTGGTCTACCTGTTCGGCACCCCGGGCCAGGAACGCTTCTGGTTCATGTGGAACGACCTCGTCAACGGCGCGCTCGGCGGTGTCGTCATCGCGGACACCCGGCGCCTGGAGACGAGCTTCGCCTCCATCGACTTCTACGAGAGCCGGGACATCCCGTTCGTCGTCGCCATCAACTGCTTCCACGGGCACAACACGCGCAGCGCGGACGAGATCCGGGCCGCGCTCGACCTCGACCCGCACGTGCCGCTGCTGATCGGCGACGTGCGGCGGCGGGACTTCGGCAAGGACGTGCTGCTCGCCCTCGTCGACCACCTGATGAGCCTTCCGGCGGCGGCCGGCTGAGCCCCGGCGTCCATCGGTCCGGGCCTCCGGTGGCCGCCGGGCCCACGGCGACGCCGCCGGGCCCACGGCGACGCCGCCGGGCCCGCGGTGGCCGCCGGGTCCCGTGCCGGTCGTGGTGCGCCGGGGCCCCGGCCACCGTGCCTCCCGGGCGGCGGTCACCGGCCGCGGTCACCGTCCGGCGGCGGCCGACGGGCCCTCGGGCCGCCGCTCCCTTCCCGTGGCGGTCACTGGGACTCCGGTGCCGTCCTCCGGGCGCGGTCGCCGGTCCTCCCGGCGGCGGCTCCCGCGGTGGCGGTCGCCGGGTTCCCCGCCCGGTGGCCGCCCGTTCCGTTCCACCCCTCGCACCTCTCCCCAACTCCCACCCCTCCAGGAGACACCGAGATGGCAGCAACACCCCTGCGCGTACTGATCCACGGCGGCGGCATCGGCGGCCTCACCCTCGCCACGGCGCTCGCCCGCCGGGGCCACACCGTCGAGGTCGCGGAACTCCGCTCGGCGCTGGAGGCGCTCGGCGTCGGCATCATCCAGCCGTCCAACGCGCTGCACGTCATGCGGGAGATCGGCGTGCTGGACGAGTGCCTCGCGGCCGGCTTCGAATGGGAGATCCTGACCATCGCCGACCCGGCCGGCAACGCGCTGGCCCGCATACCCCAGCCCCGCATGGGCGACGCCCCCTCCAACAACGGCATCCCGCGCCCCGCGCTCTCCCGGATCCTGGGCGGCGCGGCCACGGCCGCCGGGGCGACCGTGCGGTTCGCCACCACCATCAGCGACCTCACCGACGACGGGGACGGCGTCGACGTCACCCTCTCCGACGGCACCACCGGGCGGTACGACCTCGTCGTCGGCTTCGACGGCATCGGCTCGCCGCTGCGCGGGCGGCTGTACGGGGACCGGTACGAGCCCCGCTACACCGGCTTCGCCAACTGGCGGGTCACCATGCCGCGGCTGCCGGAGGTGCGGGGCGTGGTGATGGGCACCGCCGGCCAGGCGGCCAAGGCCCTGCTCACGCCGATCACCGACGAACTCATGTACCTGGGCACCGTGTTCGCCGAGCACGCCGACTTCCGGCCCGATCCGGAGCGGGCGCACGAGCAGCTCGCCGAGCGGCTGACCATGTTCTCCGGCCCCATCGCGGAGGCCCTCGCCATGGTCACCGGACCGGAGGACGTGGTCTACTCCCGCGTCTCCGAGGTGACGGTGGAGGAGCCCTGGCACGTCGGCCGGGTCGTCCTCGCCGGTGACGCGGCGCACGCGTCCACCCCCCACATCGCGCAGGGCGCGGCCATGGCGGTCGAGGACGCGATCGTCCTCGCGGAGTCCCTCGACGCCGAGGCGGACGTGCCCGCGGCCCTCGTCGCGTGGGAGGCCCGGCGGCGCCCCCGCGCCATGTGGGTGCAGGCGATGTCCCGCGCGGTCCTCCGCCAGGAGACGGGCTCGCCGACCACGCCGGAGGAGGACGAACTCCTCAGGATCGGCATCCCGGGCGCGGCCCACGTCCTGGTGAAGCCGTACTGATCCCACGCCGGACGCGGTGACCCGGCGCCCGGGACGACGCGGTGACACGTGACACGTGACAGGGGGGACGGGGGGAGACCCCGTCCCCCCTTTGCGCTGCCCGGCCCGGCCCCCGGCCCCGGCGGGCGGCGGCCCCGGGGTGTCCTCCGCGCCGGTGCCGAGGACACCCCGGGCTCCGGCCCCTCCGCGCCGGTGCCGGACACCCCGGGCTCCGGCGGCCCCCGGGAGCCGCGCGGGCCCGCCCCGGACCGTGACCTCTCCGGCCGGGGGAGGGCGCGGGCCGCGTCCGCCGTCTCGTCACCGCGCCGGTGCCGACCGTGAACGGGGCGAAGGCGTCCGGCCGACCCCGCACGGCCCGGCGGTGGTGCCGTGCTCGGGAGGTGCGACGCCCTCCCGAGTACGGCACTCGGTAGGCGCGGCGCCCTCCGTGCCGGGGCGCGCCCCGCTTCCGTCCGTCCGGTGTCGCCGGGGACCGTCACCGTCCGTCGCGATCGAAGCCCCGTCATATCCAAGTCGCGGTACGGAGGTTGGGGCATAGACGCGCGCCCGCCCGGGACCCCGGTGGGGAAGAGGTGGGGGAGCGGTGCGGGGAGCGGGGTGTCGACCGATCGGTTGAGGGGATTCGGGGCGGTACCTCATCGAAAGTATTGAAAGATGTGAAACATGACTTCATAAGCCGCCTGTTGTCCTTTCTGGGCGGGTTCTCCTTTGTTTGACTCGGGTGCGTGTGCGGTGGATTGAGGCAGACGCACACCTTCGTCATGTTCTGAAGGGGAGATTCCGGTATGGACTGCGCGAGGAGAGGGCCGGGCGCGAAGGCGACGGGGGTCGGGCGAGGGCGGCCACGCCGGCCCGGACACGGAGCGGGCCCTCCCGCGCTCCACGGCGACCCGATCGCACGGCACGCCCACAGGCCGCGGGGCATACCGCGGCGGAATCCGGAGGACGCCGCATGACCGCCGCACTGCGCAGCCGCCCCGGGCGGCACAGAAGGCGCCACAGACGCTCGCTCCTCGGGCTGCTGGCGATGGCGCTGATCCTCACCGCGGGCGCGTTCGTCGCGCCCTTCGTCGTCGCGCCGCAGACGCAGGCCGCGCCGGGCGGCCCCTTCGACCCGGCCGACCCGACGGTCTTCGTCGGGCAGGAGCTTCCGACCCGTCTCTACAAGGCCGTCACCGGTGCCTCCGGCAGCGTGACCTTCCAGCCGGAGGGCGCCGCCTCCGCCATCAACTACAACTCCATCGGGTACAACACCGCCAACAACTACCTGTACGGCATCGGCGGCGCCACGGGCAGCACCACCATCCCGCCCGCCTCGGTCATCCGGATCGGCCAGGGCGGCGTCGTCACCCGGGTGGGCACGAGCACGCTGGCCTCCGGCTCCAACTGGGGCAGCTTCGGCCCCGACGGGGGCTTCTACGTCGGCGGCAGCGGGCTCGACACGGCCTACCGGATCAATCCGGCCAACGGCCAGGTCACCGCGACGATCAAGCTGTCCGCGGTCCCGGTCGCGTCCGACCTCACCTACGCCGACGGCTACTTCTGGGGCGCCACCCCCGCCGGGCAGATGGTCCGGGTGAACCTGCTCGGCGCCGGCGCGGTCAAGACGGTCACCATCTTCAACCCCGTGGTGCTGACGCCGACCAACTCGGCCTTCGGGGCGAACTGGACCTTCGGCAACGGCAACATCGGCATCTCCGACAACGCCGGCATCGTCTACCAGGTCCGGATCACCAATCCGGCCGCGGCCAACCCCTCGTTCACCCTCGTGTCGCGGGCCCCCGGCCCGGCGAGCGGCAACAACGACGGCGCCGCCTCGCCCGGTCTGCCGACCGACTTCTCGATCAGGAAGACCGGGCCCGGCCAGTTCAAGCCCGGCTCCACCGTGTCGTACACGCTGACGGTGAAGAACAACGGCCCCGGCAACGCCAGCGGCTACACCGTCACCGACACCTTCCCGGCGCCGCTGACCAACGTCCGGACCACGACGCCCGGCTGTACCGTCGCCGGGAACACGCTGACCTGTGTCGGCGGACGCACCACGGCCGGCACGGAGAGCACCGTCGCGGTCCTGGCGGACAGCCCCGCCTCGATGACCGGCTGCGTCACCAACACCGGCAGCGTCCTCGCCAACGAGGAGGACCCGACCCCGGCCAACAACCAGTCCTCGGTCAAGAGCTGCGCCGTCGAGCCCGCCATGACCGTGGCGAAGTCGGCCGACCCGGACACCGTGACCGAGGCCGGGCAGAAGGTCTCGTACTCCTTCCTGCTGACCAACACCGGCAACGTCGACCTGACGGACCCGGGCGTCACGGAGACCTCGTTCTCCGGCACCGGCACCGCGCCCAAGGTCGAGTGCCCGGCCGGTCCGCTCGCCGTCGGCGCCACGCTGACCTGCACCGCCACCTACACCGCCACCCAGGCCGACCTGGACGCGGGCTCCATCAAGAACACCGCGACCGGACACGGCACCCCGCCGGACGAGGCCGCCCCGATCACCTCCCCGCCGGACTCCGCGACGGTCCGGGTCACCCCCGAGCCGTCGCTGACGGTCGTCAAGTCCGGCCGGAGCAGCAGCCCCGGCGAACTGGTCGTCGGCGAGGAGATCACGTACGCCTTCGTGGTCACCAACAACGGCAACGTCACCATCGAGGACGTGCGGATCGAGGAGGCGGAGTTCACCGGCTCCGGCACGCCGCCGGTCGTGGACTGTCCCGCCGAGGCCGCGGCCGCCCTGGCCCCCGGTGAGCAGCTGACCTGTACGGCGACGTACACGGTGACGCAGGAGGACGTGGACGCGGGGTCGATCACGAACTCGGCGACGGCGACGGGTACGCCGCCGTCGGGTGAGCCGCCGGTGTCGCCTCCGTCGGAGGTGACGGTCCCGGCTCCTTCCGAGCCCGCGCTGAAGGTCGTCAAGACCGCTTCCGCCGGCAAGCTGGTGGCGGGTGAGGAGATCACCTACCGGTTCACGGTGACCAACACGGGCAATGTGACCCTCACCGATGTGACGGTGGACGAGGGCGAGTTCACCGGTGACGGTGAGCTGGGCGAGGTGACCTGCCCGGCAGGGGCCGCCTCGCTGGCTCCGGGTGCGCGGGTGATCTGTACGGCGACGTACACGGTGACGCAGGCCGATGTGGACGCGGGTTCGGTGAAGAACTCCGCCACCGCGACGGGCACCCCGCCGACCGGTGAGCCGCCGGTGTCGCCGCCGTCGGAGACGACGGTGGAGACGGATGACGACCCGGGTCTGTCCGTGGTCAAGTCCGCCACCACCCAGGATCCGGACAAGCTGGTCCTGGGCGAGGAGATCGCCTACTCGTTCCTCGTCAAGAACACCGGCAACGTCACGGTCAAGGACGTGAAGGTCGACGAGGGCGAGTTCACCGGTGACGGCGATCTGGGTGCGATGGACTGCCCCGCGGAAGGCACCGCGGCCCTGGCCCCGGGCGAGCAGATGACCTGCACCGCCTCGTACACGGTGACGCAGGCCGATGTGGACGCCGGTTCGATCACGAACTCGGCGACCGTGACCGGCACGCCGCCGCGGGGTGAGCCGCCGGTGTCGCCGCCGTCGGAGGTGACCGTCCCGGCGCCGGTGGAGCCCGCGCTGGAGATCGTCAAGACCGCTTCGGACGACCGGCTGGTGGCGGGTGAGGAGATCACGTACAGCTTCGCCGTCACCAACACGGGCAACGTGACCCTCACCGATGTGACGGTGGAGGAGGGCGAGTTCACCGGCCAGGGCAAGATCGGTGCCGTGGACTGCCCGGAGGGGGGGACCGCGTCCCTGGCTCCCGGCGAGACGGTGACCTGCACCGTCTCCTACACGGTGACGCAGGCCGATGTGGACCAGGGCTCGGTGGAGAACTCGGCCACCGCGACCGGTACTCCCCCTCGGGGTGAGCCGCCGGTGTCGCCGCCGTCCAAGGTCACCATCACCGAATCCCCCGCGCCCGCGCTGGCGGTCGTGAAGTCGGCCTCCGCGGCCGAGCTGGTCGCCGGTGACGAGATCACCTACAGCTTCACGGTGACCAACACGGGCAATGTCACGATCAGCGACGTGAAGGTCGACGAGGGCGAGTTCACCGGCAGCGGCAAGCTCGGCGCGGTGGACTGTCCGGAGGAGGGGACCGCGTCCCTGGCTCCCGGGGACACGGTGACCTGCACGGCCGTCTACACGGTCACGCAGGCCGATGTGGACGCCGGTTCGGTGGAGAACTCCGCGACGGCGACGGGCACCCCGCCGACCGGTGAGCCGCCGGTGTCGCCGCCGTCGAAGACCATCGTGGAGACGGACGACGATCCGGGTCTGTCGGTGGTCAAGTCCGCCGCCACCCAGGAGCCGGACAAGCTGGTCCTGGGTGAGGAGATCACCTACACCTTCCTCGTCAAGAACACCGGCAACGTCACGGTCAAGGACGTGAAGATCGACGAGGGCGAATTCAGCGGCAGCGGCGACCTGGGCGCGATGGACTGCCCCGCCGACGAGGCCGCGGCCCTGGCCCCCGGCGAGCAGATGACCTGCACCGCCGCCTACACGGTCACCCAGGCCGATGTGGACGCCGGTTCCATGACCAACTCCGCGACCGCGACCGGTACTCCGCCCCGTGGCGAGCCGCCGGTGTCGCCTCCGTCCGAGGTGACCGTCCCGTCGCCGCCGAAGCCCGCGCTGGAGATCGTCAAGTCCTCTTCCACGGACAAGCTGGTCGCCGGGAAGGAGATCACGTACAGCTTCGTCGTGACCAACACCGGGAACGTCACGGTCAAGGACGTGAAGGTCGACGAGGGTGAGTTCACCGGCAGCGGCCCGCTCGGTGCCGTGGACTGTCCGGAGGAGGGGACCGCGTCCCTGGCTCCCGGCGAGACGGTGACCTGCACCGCCGCCTACACGGTCACACAGGCCGATGTGGACGCGGGTTCGGTGAAGAACTCGGCGACGGCGACGGGTACGCCGCCCAGCGGTGAGCCGCCGGTGTCCCCGCCGTCGGAGACGACGGTGAAGACCGACGACAACCCCGGTCTGTCCGTGGTGAAGACCGGCTCCACCAGTGAGCCGGACAAGCTGGTCCTCGGCGAGGAGATCACCTACACCTTCCTCGTCGAGAACACCGGCAACGTCACGATCACCGACGTCGAGATCGACGAGGGTGAGTTCAGCGGCAGCGGCCAGGTCGGCGCGGTGGACTGTCCTGCCGGGGCCGGTGCGCTGGCGCCGGGCGGCACGGTCGTGTGCACCGCTTCCTACACGGTCACGCAGGCCGATGTGGACGCGGGTTCGATCACCAACTCCGCGACGGCGACCGGTACTCCCCCTCGGGGCGAGCCGCCGGTGTCCCCGCCGTCCGAGGTGACCATCCCGTCGCCGCCGGAGCCCGGTCTCGTCGTGGTCAAGTCGGCGTCCGCCGCCGAACTGGTGGCCGGTGAGAAGATCACGTACCGGTTCGCCGTCACCAACACCGGCAACGTCACGGTCAAGGACGTGAAGGTCGACGAGGGCGAGTTCACCGGCAGCGGGAAGCTCGGTGCCGTGGACTGTCCGGAGGAGGCCGCCTCTCTGGCCCCCGGGAAGACGGTGACCTGCACGGCTGTCTACACGGTCACGCAGGCCGACGTGGACGCCGGCTCGGTGGAGAACTCCGCCACCGCGACCGGCACCCCGCCCACCGGTGAGCCGCCGGTGTCGCCGCCGTCGAAGACCATCGTGGAGACCGACGACGACCCGGGTCTGTCCGTGGTCAAGTCCGCCACCACCCAGGAGCCGGACAAGCTGGTCCTCGGCGAGGAGATCACCTACACCTTCCTCGTCAAGAACACCGGCAACGTCACGGTCAAGGACGTGAAGATCGACGAGGGCGAGTTCACCGGTGACGGTGATCTGGGCGCGGTGGTCTGTCCCGCCGACGAGGCCGCGGCTCTGGCCCCCGGCGAGCAGATGACCTGCACGGCTGCCTACACGGTCACCCAGGCCGATGTGGACGCCGGGTCGATCACCAACTCCGCGACCGGGACGGGTACTCCGCCGCGGGGCGAGCCGCCGGTGTCGCCTCCGTCCGAGGTGACCGTTCCGGCGCCGGCCGAGCCCGCGCTGGCGGTCGTCAAGACCGCCTCCGCCGACAAGCTGGTCGTGGGTGAGGAGATCACCTACCGGTTCGCCGTCACCAACACCGGGAACGTCACGGTCGAGGACGTGAAGGTCGTCGAGGGTGAGTTCACCGGCAGCGGCAAGCTGGGTGCGGTGGACTGTCCGGAGGACGCGGCGTCGCTGGCGCCGGGTGCGTCGGTGACCTGCACGGCCGCCTACACGGTCACCCAGGCCGATGTGGACGCCGGTTCGGTGGAGAACTCGGCGACGGCGACGGGTACGCCGCCCAGCGGTGAGCCGCCGGTGTCGCCGCCGTCGGAGACGACGGTGGAGACGGATGACGATCCGGGTCTGTCGGTGGTCAAGTCGGCCTCTTCGGCTGATCCGGCGGTGGGTGAGGAGATCACCTATCTGTTCGAGGTCACGAACACGGGCAACGTCACGATCAAGGACATCGAGATCAAGGAGGGCGACTTCACGGGCAGTGGGAAGCTCGGCGAGGTGGTCTGCCCGGCCGGGGCGGGTTCGCTGGCGCCGGGTGCGTCGGTGACCTGCACCGCCGCCTACACGGTCACCCAGGCCGACATCGATGCGGGGACGCTGTCCAACTCGGCGACCGCGACGGGTGTTCCGCCTCGTGGTGAGCCGCCGGTGTCGCCTCCGTCGGAGACGACCGTCACGCCGCCGGCCGAGCCGGGTCTGAGCGTGGTCAAGACCGGCCGCAGTGCCGAGCCCGACAGGCTGGTCCTGGGCGAGGAGGTCACCTACGACTTCACCGTCACCAACACCGGCAACGTCACGATCACCGACGTCAAGGTCAAGGAAGGAGAGTTCACCGGCAGCGGCAAGCTCGGCGAGGTCGACTGCCCGGAGGACGCCGCTTCCCTGGCTCCCGGGGACACGGTGACCTGCACCGCCGCCTACACGGTCACCCAGGCCGACGTGGACCAGGGCTCGGTGGAGAACAGTGCGACGGCGACGGGTACGCCGCCCTCCGGTGAGCCGCCGGTGTCGC